>NCGL01000011.1 GCA_002256935.1 Bdellovibrio sp. 28-41-41 | reverse complement strand
TCTTATTCTTGCTGGATCTTTGTTGATGACCCCAATACTTGTTAGTTCATTGGCAGGAAAGGGAATGTCATCACTTGCGACCACAGCAGGGGGGATTGTGGCTGGCGCAACAATGTCGTCACCATTTGCGTTTGCCAAAAACTTGACTCAAAAAACAGCTGGTACCTACCGAGGTGTGAGCAGCGTCGGTGGCGGCGTCATCAGTCGCGCACAAAAAGCCCACGAATGGATCAATAAGAATAATCCAAGCTCAGCTAGAAAAAAAATGTCCTATAAAAAACCTAAGAAACATTAAGGAAAAATATGAGATATCCACTGGCATGGGCGGAAACCGCCAAGCAAAATTCAATTTTGAAGTATTCACTTCTTCTATCATCTACTTTGACCGTCGTTCTATTGATTTCAACACTCATCTTGTCTTTGAAGAAACCCATTGTAGTTGATCGGGCTTGTTATTCCTCACATGCGAAAACAACTGATTCAGAACGCACTGATCAAGAAATTGATGCTTTCCTGCGGTCTGCTTTAGAGATGAGGTTTTCAACAGAAAATATAGGGTCGAGCCTTTCTTGGCTGTCACCAAATGAAGAGCTAGCGAAATCAAATGAACAAAAGGAGTTTAAATCAAAAAATATACGACAGAAAATTCTCGTAAGTTCGATTTCTATAAAGGGCAATACGGCCATCGTGGAAATCGACCGGATCCTTGCAGTTGAGAAATTACGGTCGGTGCTCCCGGCTACAATAGAGGTTCAAATTTCGTCAATCGCTAGGAGTGAATCAAACCCTTATGGACTATTAGTTGAAAGCATTGAATTAAAAAAAGAGGTTAAAGTTGATAGCTCATCAAAATAAAATTCTCGGCATCTTTTTAATGGTATTTCTATTTCTTTCTAGTTACGCGGAATGCAGCCAGGTGCGTAGACTCCGGCTAAATTCTGAATCGGTCGCCGAGATTAGAGTTTCGACAAAAGGTACCATCATTAGTTTTCCGTCGAGACCACAGAAAGTTCTTTTAGGGAAGAAGAACAGTTTTGGACTTGAGTATATTGAAAATGACATCGCTATTTCACCGTTTACTACAACATCATCTTCCAATCTGACGGCTTATTTAGATGGTCGACGTTATACATTTAAACTTGTTACCTCTGAAAAATCCGGGGACGAAATAGTTCTTATTCGAGATAGTTTAGAGCGCAGTGTGAAAATAAAGGTAAAATAATAATGGGAAAATTGAAAGAAAAGTTTGAAAGTATAGTTTTCGAGCAAGAAGGTAAAAAGAAAACCATCAGCAAAAAACTGATGAGACGAGCCTCGATTAGCTTTGGACTATTGGGAATTTTGGCTATTTTGATAGAAGAACCCAAAAGAACAATAAAAAAAGCGACGGAATTTACAAGCTCGCAAAATGTTGGGTCACGAAACTTAAACTCGATTCCAGATCACAAAACCAGCGAAACCAAACGACCGACGAAATTACATCAAGCCCAACCAGTAAAGTTACCGGGACCTACGACGATTTCTCGTCCTGGAGCGAATGAAATACTTCCGGGCACGATTGTAAAGGCGGTACTTCAAACGTCCGCCACCGACGGGCCAGTTAAAGCGGTCCTTATAGAGGATGTAGTTGTGAGTGGTGAAGTTAAGATTTCAAGTGGCTCGATGCTTATTGGTGTAGGTCAAAGTCTAGAATCAAGAGTTGGGATTCAGTTTCTTAAGGCAATAGTAAATGAGCGAGAGGTTCTAGAAATTAGTGCTGTCGCTTTAGATTCTGAAGATCAGTTAGTTGGTCTTCAGGCTTCCAGGCTTGGCTCTGAGTCCGTCAGGCTCGGGGCTTCAGTCGGATTAAACTTTGTCGGTGGTTTAGCTGAGGGAATGAAGGAGAGAACCGGCGTCAATGGGGCGAGTGTCGAGCAAAATACAACTTCAAATGCGTTATTAAATGGTGCCGCCCATGCCTCGCTTGAACAAGCTAGGTCCCTAATGGAAAGTACAAAGAACCAAAAAGTTTCTTTGATGGTCGATTCGGGGACACCCATTTTCTTATTCTTTAACGGGTCGAAATAATGTCTGGGGGTAATGACAACGCTTATTTAAAAATGATTTCTGAGATCAAGTATGAAGAGTTTTTTAAAGCTCTTTGGATTCCATTTCAAGGTCTATACAACGGCATTAAATTTAAAACGATTCCGTTTGATTCGATATTTGTTTTCTCATCACTGCTATTTCTCATTTACACAACCGGTATTGATCAGTTTGCGTATAGAGGTCCATTGTTAAAAAAAATATATCCCGTTTCATTTATTGGTCATGGGATATTGATTTTGATCTATTTAGTTTTACCTTTTCTGATTTGGGGTTTTATCGAAGGTGCTCGGCTTATTAGATTCAAAAAAAGACTTGAAGAGACCCTGACTATCGCGGGCCTGCGAAGTGTGCTTGGAAAGACCCCAAAAATAGTTGGTGTATATCCAGTAGACGAAGACACCAAGAAACTGGTACTGACCAAAATATCTTTTGCATTAAGTGATTTCATAAATGCTAAGGCGAGGATCGAAAGCGGGCTCCGTGCCTATATTGATGACATCAAAGAGAATCGAACAAAAGGGACCGTCGAAATTCTATTCTCGAACATGAGTTTACCTTCTTCTGTTCGTTTTCAAGAGGTTCAAAAAACCAATAAGACTTCTTTTTTTGTCGGTGCCACACGGGCCAAAGAAGTATTCGGTGATTTAGATGCTACTCCTCATCTATTAGTAGCCGGTCAAACCGGCGGAGGTAAGTCCACTTTTTTACGTAACCTGATCACGACTTTATTTCTTAATTCCAAAAACATGAGATTCACATTAATTGATTTAAAAGGGGGGCTAGAGTTTCAGCTTTTTGAAGAATTGCCAAGGGTCGACGTTATCCCAAACATTGATCGAGCCATCGAAGAATTAGAGTCTCTTCAAACGGAATTGATTCGACGAATCGAATTTTTAAAAAAGAACAAGGTAAAAGATATTGCCAATTTAGATTCAAGTTCAAAAGAAAACTCTTTTTTGAGAAATAGGCGTCTAATTGTGGTGGACGAAGCGGCTGAATTATTTTTGGCAGGCGGCGGATCTGATTCATCAAAAATAATTCAGGCCCGACGAATATTGAGTTTGATTGCAAGGCAGGGACGGGCGGCAGGGATAAATTTAATTATTGCAACTCAACGCCCGGATTCAAGATCGCTTGATCCCCAGGTTAAAGCAAATCTTTCGGGGGTTCTATGCTTCCCTATGCAAAATGATAGCTCCAGTATCACAGTTCTTGGAAATGGACGGGCCACTGACTTACCTCTAATTCCTGGTCGAGCCATTTGGAAAGAAGGTCCGCTGATGACAGAAGTTCAAACACCTTATTTGAGTATTGAAGAGGCAGATAGGCTTTTAGAGTCAGATCGTATTAAGACGCAAGTCACTCGAAAGGAAAATAATGAAAATCGTATTTCCAAGAGACGCTGATTTATTTATGTTATTGTGGAAGCATAAAATTTTAACGACAAGAGCAATCTGGCTAGGTGCCTTTCAACAAACGTCCCTGAAGACTTGCTACGAGCGATTATTAAAATTAAAAAAATCGAGCTATATCCGGCGAATCCCAATAAGTGATAGTGGCTATGCATGGTCACTTTCTATAAATGGATTCCAGATTTTAAAAGATCAGCTTCCAGAGTTGAAAGTTCCTGGCTACGGGTCCGAGTCGCCGCTACATGACCTTTTTATTCCATTAGCCGCCTATTCGCAGCATTGGCCAAATTTACCAGCAGGAATCTCTTTTTTGACTGAAGAAGAAATTAAACGATTTCCATTGGAATATCTTCCGAACTGGTATCCAATGGATTTAATCAGACGCCCCGACGGTATTTGGCGAATTCAATCCCAGTCTAAATATTATTTAGTCGCCATCGAAATTGAAACGACCTTAAAGTCCGCTTTAAAATACGAGACCATCGCAAGACAGTATCAGGATTCCGAATCGATTGATAGAGTCGTTTGGTTTGTACCCACGTTAAATTTTGCGGAAACTATATTATCGTCTTTTATAAAACGAGTGGGATCTAATAACTTTAAGCATGATTTCATTTTGTTATCGGATTTGATATCACGCGGATGGGAATCAAATGTTATAGTTGGAGGTGACAATGGCAACAAACTCACCAAAATTCTAAATTCACCGCTCGATACGGCTTCCATCCCGGGACGGAGGTTGTCCCATTTGGATATTTCACTTTCGCCCCATAAATCAGTTACTTCCAAATTTTTATCCGAGGCCGCGCCGCCTGATTTAGCTACCTACTTCAAATCAACCCCATTTTCTACATTCTTAAAATTTCGCCAGTCCTTACATACAAAACATAGGAGTCACATTTAATGAATACCAAATACATTAAAAACATCTATATATCATTTACGATACT
Source organism: Bdellovibrio sp. 28-41-41 (assembly GCA_002256935.1). Taxonomy (GTDB): domain Bacteria; phylum Bdellovibrionota; class Bdellovibrionia; order Bdellovibrionales; family Bdellovibrionaceae; genus UBA2316. Next base: position 84,448 of record NCGL01000011.1, on the reverse strand, counting down.
AATTATTATACTTTTACAATTAGGATGCTCATCGGCACCCAAGACTATTTTACTTGGTTCAGCTATTGGTGGAACAGCCGGCGGAGCCATTGGATCTCAAAATGGAAACTCAGGCCCCGGCGCCGCAATTGGCGCACTGCTGGGAGCTGGATTAAGTTATTTGATTATGAAAAATAACGATAAAAAATCTAGCCCTAAAACGTTATCCCCTGACAAATTAGAACTTGATGACGTTGAATCGCCTTTTTTGAAATCCCCTAAAATACGCAAGTATTGGCAACAAGATAAAATCGAAGGTCGAAAATTTATCAAGGGACATTGGGTTTATGAAATAGAGGAGCAGCCAGTATGGATGCAACAGTAACAGAAAAAAAGGTTCAGAAATCCAAGAACGCGGACGCCGTTGTTTTGAATGCAAATTCATCTGAAAAAATTAGTAAGATTCTAACTCAAGTTAACTCGGAGCTAGGATACTCAGTCCGAGCTAACCAAAAACTGATCGTTAACTTTCTTCTCAATAAGAGAGGCGGTTTGCTTTCGGCTCAGGAGCTTGAAGATTTGAAAAATGAAAACTTCGATTTGGTTAGGGCTTTAAGACGAGCTACAGAAGAGGCAATTAAGGCCAAGCAAGTTGGAACTGAAGTTGATTTAAATGAGTTGGTGAAATTAATTCAGACACCAAGTGTTAATGCTAAATCGAAGACCCCAAGCACCCGAGGACGAAAAAAGAAAGACAAAGCACCTCCCTCCGAGATTGGAATTTCTGCAGCGCCGGACAGCCAGGCTAAGGCTGTTGAACAGGTATTTTTAAGTAATAATTCAATTGACCATTTAGGTTCTAAATCCTCATCAATTTCAAAATCGTCGTTGATCAAATCGACTTGATTTTCAATAGAAAAATGAGGAATGTAGTTATGAAAGAGTTATTGAAATTAATAAAACTGATCTTTGAAAATCGAATAGTCTCTAAAGTTCAAATGGATGTGATTACTTGAATCACGCGGAAAATGAAAGAGTTTTTTCGCAGGATTTTAATTCAAGCGACTGGTTAAGCGCAGAAGAGGCCGCTATTTATCTAAGGATATTTAGAAAAAGTGGTGGCCCTTGTGTAGAGAGGTTGCGAAATTTAGTCTGCAAAAGAAAAATTCCTTTTTATAAACCATTTGGACGATTGTTGTTTAAAAAAACTGAGTTAAAAAGTTTGATTGAGGCCTCCAGAAATGGAGGTTTCAAATGGCGATAAATCTGTATTTCGAAAAAAAACAGAATAAGCAATTTTTTAAGGTTAGGGTAGTTAGAAAAAGCTCTATTGACCCAAACGTTGTTATTACAAAACGAGCTTTTGGAATTGAAACGAAAGCTGAGGCAATAAAAGTTGAAAAAAAGCTAAATTTGTTAGCGGAGCGAGAGTTAGTTGAGAATGAAAACAAAAGTTGTCTTTGGGAGAATCTTTTATATGAATGGGAGCAATCTGCCTCTAAAGGTGATATTTTTTCGAGGCAACTAAATCAGCAAACTATTCACGACTATGCTTTTGTAGTACGCAATTATACATCTGAGTGGTTAAAACTTAGGGTAGACGAAATTGATAAATCAAAAGCTTGGTTAGTTCTAGAAAAGGTTGAGCAAGATGTTTCTGTCTCTAGACGCAAACGGGTACGGACTGCTATCGACGCTATTTTTTCATGGGGATATCTGTCGGGACGAATTAAGGGAAGTCATAATATTCCAACCGAAGGATATAAAAGCCATCGGAAAGATGACGAAAAGATTCCCGAGATCCTAACTTTGACCGAGATTAGAACTCTGCTTAGTTATGCGAAAACAGTAAATCATCCCTGGTATCCAATTTGGGCGTTGGCTTTAATGACGGGCATGAGGAGCGGCGAACTTTATGCGCTTGAATGGGATAGTGTCGATTTCGAAAATCGCGTTATTTATGTTCATCGAAATTGGACAAACCGAACGGGGTTTGGCTCTACCAAAGGGCGATACTGGCGAGCGGTTCCCATGAGCGATGAATTGGCTAATTTTATGAAAGAGCAGAAATTGGCTCAGGGTTCTGAAAAGTCAGTTCTACACCGTTTCAATTTGTGGTCAAAAGGGCAGCAGGCACAAATTTTACGAGAATTTTGCGTTGGCTCTGGAATCACTTCCGTGAAGTTTCATACTCTGCGAGCATGTTTTGCTACTCAGTTAATAAAAGATGGAGTGGCGCCTGCGGTGGTTATGAAAATAGCCGGTTGGAAAGATCTAAAGACAATGCAAAGGTATATTCGTTTGGCAGGGATTGAAGTAAAAGGTGCAACTAACGGACTTAAGTTATTGCCCGAGGCTGCGGTCAAAACAAAGAAGATTTAGAGACTTTTAGATCTAGGTGACAGTGTGGTGACACTCGAGAGTTAAGTAGTTGATTTTACTTAGGGCTCGGCACCACCTCCAAATTTCTTTGATTGAATAGCCCTTTTCTCACCTAAGTACCGAAAAATAAAAACAAATGGATTCAATGACTTAGCCGAGTCCTCCTTTTTAAACATAACAATAAATAACCTGAAATAACCATATTTATGGGCAATCACTGGGCAAGGAGTGGGCAAAGACTCTTTTATTTGCTCAGGCTTTTTGATCGATGTGAGCCTTACTCTGAGCGGATTCCATTGATTTTGTCCGTAAATTTTATTTTGAGTGTTTTTGTGGTCAATTGAACATCTTGGCTCATTCACACTAAAGGTGCGAATGAATTTCTACAGATAGTCGATTTTGTACGCGAGAGCTATTTAAGTGAATTACGAGGATCTATAACCATTAAATTTAAAAGGAGTAAATAATGAGAACTGAAAAAGCAAAATCTAAAATCAAAAGTGCAGCAAAAATGTCAAGCCAACGTATCGATTCAGAAGTAAAAAAGAGAACAGAGGCATTGCTGAAGTTGATCAATAATAAAACGGTTGGTCGAAAAGTTCGAGCCAGTCATTTGTTCAATTTTGCGCTTGGTCTTATCACAGAAGGTCATATTAATATGCTGCAAACACAATCATTAACTAATGAAGATCGAAAAGAACTCTTACGTCAAAAGTGGACCGAAATGTATGGGCCAATAACAAAAGATGAGTTTACTGGAATCATGCTCACTAAGGGCTTTTCCGATTTTCTAAGTGTAACAAATGGAAGTGAAACATTGGATGTGAGGGTTTGTTAAATTTTCAAATAAATAAAATAGGATGAGCAGAAAAAGGCGGAGAAGTCGGAGCTTCTCCGCCAACAAAATGATTCAAAAAAAAAGTAGATCAGCACGGTTGCGGTATAGATTTTACAAAAGTCGCAGTACGAAGTGGTGAATGAGTTCCTTGATACTGGATGGCTAAAGATTGAAAGTCGTCAAAAGTTTCTTAAGCAATTTTGTCAAATCAGAATTAAAAATTACAAAAAATAAATCAGAAAAATCGCAAAAAACAAAAAAAATTTACATCAACTCAGAAACAGAAAGTAGGTTTGAAAGAATTCGCTTTGTTTCAGGCTGCAGTTAAGAAAAGCGCAGGGTGAAGTCTGTAAGGATTGAATCTAGATCTCAATTTATTGAGCCAAGATAGTCTCCGATGGCGCAATGGGAAATGACTTGTGTTGGAGATGAAAAATGAGTTTTTGTGGCAAAGAAATATGGTCGAAATCGGACCCGTAGTGGAATAAGAACTGACAGTATTTATATGTGTTAAAGTGACTTTCAAGATTTTTGAAAATGACAATCTTTGATTTCGAAAAACGCAAAGACCCTGCACTCGGAGTAGCGCGCAGCTTTGGGCGTAGTCGCATTTTTTTAACCGGAATGTTATTCGTAGAAGGTATCAAGACCTGTAGATGCGCAGTGAGTGCTAGAACATTTCTAATTATTTTTTTAGTTATAGATTAAATAGAAACTCAGTTGCAGTTCTAGCTTGACTCGCAGCTTTGAAAATAGCTGATTTGTCTTCGCGAAGCACGCTCAGCCATGATTCGATATAGGCCGCGTGTTGACTGGTGTATTGAAGCCCAACGTGAGCGCAAAGAAAACTCGAACCCAATTCGGCGACAAGTTCTTCCTTTGCGTAGTGGACGCGCCCTTGAATTTGCAAATTTCGATTTAATCGAGATTCGGCGCCTGTCCAGTGGGTCAGCTCGTGCATAAGAGTTCCGTAGTATCCCAGGTGATCTTTGAAAGAGCTTCTTGCTGGCATATGAATTGAGTCATTAGTGACAGAGTAGAACGCCTCGCCGATTCCGTCGAATGAAAGTTTGGCCCCGCTTGAAGAGAAAATATGTTCAGCTTTTTCGCAAATTTCAATTTCAGATACTGACTCGCCTTTGCGAGTTTCGTCTGCGAGTATGCTTTCAAGGCCTTCAATTTGTGAAAGATTAAATACCGAATGTGTTTTCAACACAGGAATGAGTTTTGTCTCTTTTTCGTCCGAAGAGTTTGCTTCTTTGATTTCCAGTGATTTATAGTAAATGATGCGAGTTGCTTTTTCTCCTTTCTTAACGAAACCGCCAAGTTCTTTTGCTTGGTTAAACGTGATCCACTGCGAAGACTTAAAGCCTGCTTTTTTTTGTTTCATCCACAAAATTAATATGTTGATTCCACTATAGAATAACTTTGTGTCTGCATTTCTTGGAAACATCAAACCGCCATTCCAGGGTCGTTCCCAAGGAATATGACCGTTTTCAAGATCTGCAATAATTTGCTCTGTGACTTCACTGTAAATTTCATCTTTAGTTGCAGCCATTAGTTCTTCTCCTTCAATTGGTTTATAAAAAAACATTTTTCGCCCGCCAGGTACGCCCAAGCTTGCTTGGCGGGGGGAAATTAAGAGTGGTTGGCGCGGATTGCTCGATTTCTCGCTTAGGCCCTTGAGGGCCAATCATGAGGCATGACAGACTCTGGAAGAGGCTGGCGGGACTCAGTGAAAAGAGAAATCGAATTTGCAAGACGTGAAAAGTGCGATTCGACATGAAATCAAAATTGCGAAGCAAGGTTGTCGATTTTGAGTATTAGAACCTGGAGGCAAATACCTCCAGGTGATTTTAAACCGCTTATGCGGTCTTAGTCTTTGGAGTGTATTCCGCTCCAAGGATTTGTTTGTAGTAGTTCACATGCTTTGAAATGCGAATTCCAATAACGCTGTTGACCAAGTAATCTAGGTGTGGCTTTTCTTTATACCATTTGATTCCCTATTCGCCTCCTTCTCCTGCCTTTCGGCGTGGGTAAAAGGAGATCGTTTATGGAACAAAATCAAAATAACTACATCACTCTCGAAATGAATCTGAAGTTTCAAATGAAAGACTATAGACTCGTACTGGGATTCAAGCGTGCTTGGATAATTGCTATTGTCGTTGGAGTAATTCAACTCGCGACATGGCTCGTGAAGAATCGGCAATGAGCCGATTCTTTTTTCGATGCATCAAGATTTCAGAAATACCTTTTTCAAGACAGCCATGATGGCTTCCATATCTAATCCAGGGATGTTTTCCATCACTTGCTTGAACTGCATTTTCGGCAATCGATCGAGCTTTTGAACTGCGGAAGTAACGTCTTTTTCTGGTTGGTCCGACAGAGTTATAGTTTTCTTCCACATCCAAAATATGGATAACCTCCATAGGCACCTTATATTGTCTTCCCCATGAATATTATTATTTGTTCGTACTTTTTTCAGAAGCTTCGGATTTTTTCATTTCGAGTAGTTGATGACGCTCCTGTTCCTGTTTTACCGCCGCCGTTTTAGCGAAAGCCTTTACTTCTGGATTTGATAATTTGAAAGATGCTTCTTTTGCCATGTTAACGCCTTGCTTATGGTGCTTTGCCATCATATCTAAAAATGCGAAATCAAACTCACGGCCGTTTTTCTGGCTTAGGTCACCCATATCGATTTTCTGCATTGAAGAAGCAACCTCTGGCGCTGAAGAAATCTTTTCTCGCCATTCTTTCATTTTTTTTATTTCTCCTTTTTGATCACTCACCATTTTTGCGGCCATTTTCTTTACTTCTGGATTTTCTGCTTTCAAAGAAGCTAGTTCACCCATCTCGATGGCGCCACTATGATGCTCGCTGAACTGATCGAGAAATTTAGCATCGTAAGGAAAGGGAGACATTTTTTGTTTAGCCTCGGCTCGAATTGTGACGAAATTTACCGAAAAAATGCTAAGACAAGTAAATACGATCGTGAAAAATAGTTTGTTCATAAAATTTCCTTTGATTTAAGGGTTAATAACGATTTGTTTATAGCTTTCCTTGCAGTTCTTTATGTATTGCTGGATTTCATCGGACACCTGTTTAAATAGATTATTGAAGCTTTTGCCTGTGGATCCAAAATCCATTTGTTTATCCATAATTTCCTCCCCTTTTTGTCAACTATCGGGATTATCTTCCCAATTAAGATGTTTATTTATAATCCCCATATGTCAAAGCAAACATGGAGCCAAAAAAAATACCATGGATAAGTTGCGCGAGGGATCTGACTCGCTTTACGAATTGTTTGCTACAAAGGGAGATAAAATTGTACGAATCCAACGTCGTCAAACATGCCAATCCTATCTTCTGAAGAAATTCCTAAGTGATTGTAAATATAGCCAACCCGAATAAAGGCCTGATCGTGAATGAATATTTGAAGACCAGTAGACAATGACTTTTCATCTTTAACGTCCGGCCTACCATCGTTGTACTGATCATACTGAATTTGTAAGCTGAGCTTCTGTGGTTTAATCATGTAATCAATTCTAGAAAAATAGCCTTTGGTTTGATATTTCTTATTGGAATCCGTGTCTACGCCTTGTGAGTACTCAAGAGCAAGATCGAGCTTTCCCAATTTTACTAAATAATCAATTGCGCCGTGCTGCCGATATAGAAGTTTTTGACGATCTGCCATACCTCCTGGATGACGTGATCTTTTAGAGGTATTCGGCATGTAATCGAGGAAATTTACATAAGCCCAGCTTTGCCCATCAAAATAGGATAAGCCAATTTTGGACGAAGAAAACTTGCTACTTAATCTTAGGAAAACTGGATTTGAATTATTCTGCACGCTTTTATTAACTACCCCAATCCGACTATTTGATACGTCCATGACTTCTTGTTCGATGAATTGAGGTCCATCTGCAATACCCAAAGTATAATCGAGATCCCCAAAAAAACCAGCTAGCTCTAAACCTCGATCGGTAATGAACCCAATATTTTTTCGAGTTAGCGGATAGATAGGATTTGCTGGGGCATCCAGAACAGCATCGATCCCCCATTTAAAACGGAAGCGCCCTATTTTAAATGCGGTACCTGCGGGTAAAGCAGGAATATTTGCAAAAATGGCATATACAAAACCGTGATCATCGCCAACTTGGTCCTCAATTCCCGATAGAATTGAGGTAGGAAGTAGCTGTTCGGCTAATATGGAAATATTATCTCCGATATTGCCTGTGATATTTAATTCGTTAACATGAACAACAGTGCCTGGAGCGTTAGTCCCAACAGTCATATAGCGCACATCGAACAAGATCCCCAAATTCAACGCGCCAAAGGAACCCAAAGGAATATCATCTTTGCTTTTTTTATCCGACTGCTTGTCCAGATTGGGGCTACTAAAATCAAACTCTTGAGCAAGGGTGAAATTAGATAAACAGGTTCCAAACAAAATTATTATTAAAACATAAAGCCTTTTCATGCGTTTCTCCTAAATAATTCGCTCCACCAAATTTCGTAAAGAATACGAATAGCCATATAGCCCCAACCCAAGACGGACATGGCACCAGCAAAAGAAGAGAATAGCTCGTACCCTCCGCCGCCGTACTTTATGGCCCACCAAGAGGGGACATCTAAAAGTCCTGCTGACAATGCGAGGCAAATAAATGCGATTTTCCAGAATTCATTCAATTTCGAAAAAATAAAAATTAAACTTGTAAGTAAATACATAGTTCCATGACCAAAGAAATGAGCATGAGAAGTCGCGGCTAGCTTTGGAAGTTTCATATAAAAAAAGTATTCTGAAGCGGACTTGAACGAGGTTTTAGTTACCAGGTATACCTCTAAAAGTGCAAAGAAATGAACCAGTCCATAGGCAATAAGGGTCAGTGTAATAGCAACCTTGGCGCTAGTTGGGAAGTTTTCAAGAATAACCGGCGGCACCCATTTGGGTCGATTTTTTAAAAGAAAATAGGCCAATAAAGTAATGCCACATACTAAATAGATTGAAAATATAATGAGCGTCATATTTGCAAAGGGAAACAGAGATTCTGGGGAAACAACATCTGCACTATCCTGCTGACCAAAATCTAAGCCTTGGGCCCTCGTAATCGCGGCGAGGAAAAAAATTTGAATAGATATAAAATAGTTTACAAATGACATTATAATCTCCGTTAGCAATACTCATCAGTTGAAATTAAACTCGGCTTGTAGTATCAGCTGGCTATCATAGTCACGCTTGGCAGTTGTTGGAATTTGGTATCCAATGCCAATTGAATTGTTATTTGGTAATTTAAACTTCCAAGCAAAAAGAGAGTTAGTTATGGACATATCTTTGGATGATTCTCCTCTGAATTCCACCACCGGAAATATGTTTTCTGTTAAACGGCTTACAAAACCAATCTCCCATTCTACCATTTTTTCATCGGGGCTGTAGTGTACGACAGAGTCAACATTGAGTACGCTAGACAATGAGTAGGCAAATGAAACTCCAAAAAGCCCCTTACTTTGATTGTCGGTTGTAGCCCCTGTGGGAAATTCTACTTCGCCGATAAGAGACAAACCATTCTGCCCAGATTCCGATTTTAAAACCGCATATTGCAGCATCATCTCTGTCCGGTTGTGAGTGGCCACGTTATCATTGCGAAGGTGAAGCCCTAAACTATCAATGACTCCTGCTTCTAGATGAAAGCCATAACCGCCAGTGGTCGCACCTGTATTGCGCTCCTGTATTGACATCAGCCGTAGGCTTACTTCGCCTGGCTCATCGGGCATTCCCATATGAGCAACAAAAGGATGAACAAATGCATGATGGTCGTTTGAAGCGGACTTAGCTTCTGGATTCCCTGCATGGTTGGGCTTGGTATCGGCTTCAGAGTTAGTTTCATGGGTTTGCGCTTCGGAGCATACTAACAAAGCAAGAACCATCAAAGCAACTTTCTTCAATATTGGCGTAGTCATAAAAAGTTTCTCCATTTTTTAATTTTTTTCTTTGCTAAAAACAGCACGTATGATTAACAACGATTTTTTAACAGCCTCTACGACTTGATCGGACTCTACGATTAGATTTCCCGCCGCCGGCTGAATATCTTTATTAATCTGTAGTGCCGATTCGTATGTTTTTTCTTTAAATTGATTTAAAAATGTTTGTTCTGCCAGAGTTTTGCTTAGCTTGTTTTTGATCAAAACTATATTTCTAATTTTTCCCGATAAATCGACACCGATTCCCACAATTAATTTTTCGGGATTCTTATTTGGAGATGAAAAAAGGGCGACTCCCGTACGGAGGGGTTTTCCATTCTGATCTTTGATTGCAAAGTAGAAAGTCGGAACGGAATCAACTTCCGTTAATTTTTTATTTAAGTCTTTTTCTATTATTTTCCCTTGTTCTGGAAAAAGAGTTCCCTCAAGAGCTGAAAATTTATTAATATCTGGAAATATTTTTTTAAGTTCATTGAGAGGCAACATCGATTCTTCTATACGACTAAGCCAATCCGTTGTTTTTTGAGGATTAGAAGCAAAATCACCAGGATTGGACTTAGCAAGTATTTCCTCGATATTTGTAAATGAGTCTTTGTCTGAGTCCCTCTTCTCGATGCTTACAAAAGCACTTGGTGTCATGCCGAATCTCTGAAAGTCTTGACCATAGGAGTTGACCTGAGAGCCACCCCCTTTGCTGTGGCATAAAGTGCAGGACGTCGTATAACCATACTTTACTTCCCAGAGTCGTTTATAGGAAGGGAGTGCCGATGAGCTAGAGTAATAAGTAAAAATAGAAAAAGCGATTATTAATAACGATCTAAGATTTACTTTTATGTTCAACATAGTTGGATCCTAGTTTTTTTTAAATGCTACATTTGAAATTTTCAATGCCTTCTGGACAGCCAGGGCGATGGATTCAGAAGCTTTTGGCGCCTCCGATACTGGCTGATAGTCCTTGTTAACTAACATAGGGTCTTTTGAGCTTTTACCGATGAATTGCTTTAAATAGGCCTCTTTAGTTACAGAAGAGTTTTCAGTATGTTCCCAGATATCAATTTTTTGAACTAGTCCATCGGAGCTTAACCCTACAGTTATTTCCATTGGACCATTAGCTCCATAAGAATCAATAAAAAGAATCAGTCCCAGAGTTTGTGGCTTGCCTCCTGAGGTGACTTTAGATTGCGCGAAATAAAATATTGGACTTCGATCTTTAGAGTCAATTTGGACCCCTTCAGATTTAAGTTCCGATATTTGTGAAGACGTCAAACTCACCTGTTTAGAAGTAAAGCTCTGAGCTTGAGGCCAGGCTTGTCTTAACCTGCGCTCAGGCCATTTCTTTTCATGCCCTATAGATGTTGAACAAACCAACAATAAAAAAGTCATTGAATGTACTAGTATTTTATTTAACGTCATGGCTTTATTCCTTTCATTTTCTATCTTGCTTCAGGATTTAGCTGGCTGCTTTGCACTGTTCTGCTAATGTAACGAAGCCACCGTTCCAAAATAGCTGCTGTTGACGTGGAAAATTTCAAACCTCTTGCAAGAGGAGAAACACCCCAGGTTTAAATTGACCTAACGTCTTTCGACATTAGGTCAATTATGAATTCCTTCAAATTACATCAACGACTTGGACTCTTCTTTGGAAGATTTTTTGTAGGCGACTTGATCGCCTTGATTTTTTGTCATGGCCTCAATACATTTCTCCATGCTTTTTACAATTCCCTCACAAACATAAGCTGATGTTGAGAGACCGCCTTTACACATAGATGAGCTAGACCGTTCTATCAAAGATCTGCATTTTTCTGCAGAGGCTTTCATCACTTCAATACATTCCTCGCAGATTTTTACGTCGCCATCCGAAGGCTCATGTCCTTGATGTTCCATATTTGTTGTCATAGTAGTTTTCCTTTGTTATTTTGCTATCTTGATTGAGTTTGAGGTTTCAGCTGAGATTTTTGAATCGTTCGCTTTTCAAGATTAACCAACTTTTTTTCACCAGCACTACGAAGGAAGAAAGAATGAACAAATGACCAACTTACCCCCGCCACAAAAGTATAAACTGCTCCGATTGTTAAAACGGCTAAGAAGTCTCCAAAGCTAAATCCCGTGCCCGTTTGGGCCATTTGTGTGAAACTCATTCCGTGAAAGAGTTTACTTGTGGCAGTCAAGATTGCCTCCGGCGCAACTACATATAGAAGCGCGCAAATTGAATACAACACAGCCCATGTCGCACTGAAACTCAATCCATCTACAACGGGATGGCCAGGCACGGCGATGTGGGCACGTTGAGAGGTCTCATCTCTTCGAACTAAGTCATCGTCACTGCGGAACTGTGCGATTGTTTTATTATATTGATCTTCAGTAATTTCGCCCTTAGCAAGTCGACGTCTTAATATAATATGAGGATCAAGACTGTTTACTCGTGCACGTTCAGGCACGTTGTAACCAAACACCCCAACCATTGCAAAAATCCAAAAAGCCCACCAAAAAATGTGCATTCCCCAAAACGGTGCGTACATATCCATAAATTCCTCCTGAAAAAGATTGTTAACTTTTTCAAGTGCTGCAATCAAGGAGCCCCGTGGACAGAGTCTATGGTTGATTTGGAGTTGATATGGAAAGGTAAGCGGGGCATATCTGCACAAAGCTTGAACTTAAGTGACTCATTGGAATCGCTGGGGCTTACTTGCTGTTTTTTTTTGATGAAGATTGGTTCCATCCAAGCAAGATGCTCATAAACACTTGACCAATACATTCCAAACGAGGTCGCAAAGAGAAATTCTTCAATGGGAAATTTTGAAATTCTGATTCCTGAAATTGCTTTCCAATTCCAATATTTTTCTATGTATCGGGGAGATAAGATTTCCAGGCCAATTAAAAAGATGCAATAGAGCGTAAGAAAGATGAGGCTGCCCAGGATGGTTTTTCTTAAGAGATCGGGTCTGCAAATAATAGTGCCTAACGCGCCACTAAACAGCGCCAAAATCCCGGCATAGATGGGATTCCAGGGAAAAAATTGAGCTACGATGAAAACAACAAATGGCAAGAAGAGCACAGTTCTATGAAGTCTATGTGCCGGAAGCCGGATCACATTCTTTGAAATGGAATGAAAGCCAGGGCGAGTGACCGCGTTGTAAAGGGCTGCACCTATACCTCCGAGTGCAAATGAAAGAATAATACTTTCTATATCGAAACCTGTTTTTTGTGCTAGATCGAATAAACTTGGGGGATTCCAATAAGCCGGAACAAAAAGCGGTTCGGTCAGTCCAAAAGGAGCAGTCAACAAACTTACTTTCAAAATCTGCCATCGGAAACTTGGAAGACTCATGAATAAGATGAGCCATGGTATCAAAAATGAAGAGGCCCAAATAAACCAAACGTAGTGATCCGATTTCATTGGTCGACTCCGCTTGTTAAACGAACTGTCGTACTAGTAGACTTTCGAACAAAGCCAAGCAGGACACCTGTCAATATAAAGGCAATGCCCAACGACTCCCAAATTCCAAATTTTTCCTGAAAAAATATAATTCCCAGCAGAATAGAAAATGCGGGCGTAAGAAACATATAGACACTCAGCTTAGTCAGCGAATTTCTTTTAAGTAAATCGATCCAAAGGACGTCGGCGAGTGCGGTTGTACCAAGAGCAAGTACTGCCAGCGATACGGCAAAACTGAAATTAAATTTGATTGCAGGCACTCCTTCTTTCACAAAAGAAACAGCAAAAAGTAAAATAGTGGCGAATGTAAATTGGGCGACTAGCGTAAGCGTCGGAAAATTTGAATTTGAAACTTTTTTAAGCAATACACTTCCAGCTCCAGAGCTTAGGGCACCGAACAATACGAAACCAATACCCGCTATACTTAAGTTTGTATCACCAGAAAATGCCGGAACAGAAACAAGCATCACTCCTGCAAATCCGAGGATGAGCCCACTAATCTTAGATCGTGTAAGAGATTCCGAAAGAAATATCGCAGCTAGAGCTGATGCCATTATTGGATTACTGTTACCTATGACTGTAGCAAGCCCAGGGTTGATGCTGGAGCCTCCAAGAAACATTCCTGCAAATCCAAAGAATGTTGTCACCCCTACCACGAGAAGTAAAAGCCAATGCTCTTTGACGTGGGAAAAAGACTCTTTTCGAACTCGAGCCAATATAGAAAGGCCTAAAGCAGCGAGCAAAGCACGTAGGGCTCCAAAGAGAATTGGCGGCGTACCGCTTTGAAGACCGAGTTTGATAAGTGGAAAGCAAAGTGCCCACAGAAATGCGACGAAGACCATTTTCAGGCCATCTTCGATAGTTATATGATCTCTCGGGATATTATCTTTAATCATGTTCTAAACGTTTTAACCTGCAATAAAATGCCCATGGCAAACCCTTGTTCAAAATATTTCATAGACTACCCTTGAATCACTACGGGGTAAAAGAACCCATTATAGAGAGAATAATGGACCTAATTATTTTGTATGGTCTCTCAAATCGCCCAAGTACCCCGGTATAAGGCTAGAACTTTGCAATGTTAACTGTTCAACGTCTCTATAGACAGGTCACCGTGTTTCTTTATTATGGGAGTGATACAAAAATATCATCTGTGAAGAATTATGAATATTAGTCCTTTCGCTGGTCAACTCCCTGGCCGTTCCGATCTAATTGATGTTGAAGCCCTCCTACTTGCTTATGAAAAAAATAAGCCTGATCCCTATATTGAAGCTCAGCAAGTATCATTTGGAACTTCAGGGCATCGTGGTTGTTCCTTTAATAATTCATTTAATGAGAATCATATTTTAGCGATAACTCAGGCTATTTGTCTTTATCGGAAACTAAATGATATCAAGGGGCCGTTGTTTCTTGGATTCGATACGCATGCACTTTCACTACCAGCCTTTCAGTCGGCACTAGAGGTTCTTGCAGCAAATTACGTCCAAGTCATAGTTGCTCAAGATCAAGAGTTTACTCCAACGCCGGCTATTTCACATGCAATTCTTTGTCATAACAAAAACCGTAAGGAAGGATTCGCTGACGGGATTATAATTACTCCGTCGCATAACCCACCGCGAGAAGGGGGTTTTAAATATAATCCCATTCACGGCGGCCCAGCTGAAAAAAAAGTGACTGATTGGATTCAAATTCAAGCCAATGGAATACTAAAGGACAAGTTAAATAGTGTTCGACAAGTTCCCTTTGAAATTGCGTTGATAGCAGAAACAACGACTCATCAAAATTTTCTTAGGTCCTATGTCGAAGATCTTAAAAATATCATTGATATGGACGTCATTCGGGATTCAAAAATAAAAATCGCCGTGGACCCCTTAGGTGGAGCGGGTGTTCACTACTGGGAACCTATTGCTGACATTTACAAAATAAATTTAAGCGTATTAAATACTCAAGTGGACCCTCAATTTGCATTTATGACCCGGGACTGGGACGGGCAGATTCGAATGGATCCATCGTCAAAATTCGCCATGCAGTCCCTAATTAAAAAAAGTCAAAATTTTGATATTTCTTTCGCATGTGATACCGATCATGATCGGCATGGAATTGTCACCAAGGGTAAAGGACTGATGCCGGCAAATGATTACCTTGCAACAATGTGCTTTTACCTTTTTCAACACCGTTCACTTTGGAAAAAAGATCTCAAAATCGGAAAAACCATTGTCAGCACCAAAATCATCGAGCGAGTTGCGGCTCACCTTGATAGGAAAATATTTGAAATGCCTGTTGGTTTTAAATGGTTTGTTCAGGAGCTTTTAAAGGAGAATCTTGGTTTTGCAGGGGAAGAAAGTGCGGGCGCAACCTTTCTGCGAAAAGATGGCACCGTTTGGACCACGGACAAAGATGCTTTCGTTCCTGCTCTTCTTTCTGCTGAAATGACCGCAAAACTTGGGAAGGACCCTTCTGAAATATATGACGAGCTCACTCAATCATTGGGTAAACCCTATTATTCCCGCATTGAAGTGCCAGCAACAAAAAAACAGCGAGATAAATTAAATCATCTCACGGACAAAGATGTGGTCCTCAAGGAGATTGCACGGGACAAAATCGAAAGTGTTCGAACAATTGCAGATGGAAATAGTGAGTCTATTGAAGGAATCCAGATTGAATCAAAAAATGGATGGGTTGCAATGCGTCCCTCTGGTACAGAAGATATATATAAAATATACGCCGAAAGCTTTGTGGGTCCTGAACACCTTCAAATGTTGCTCTGCGAGGCACAAAAAATTGCGAGTGATAAAATAGCGAATCCCAGTGAGACAAATGACCTAATTAAGAAACCTGAAATCAACCAAGCATCTAGCTCAATGAGAACGTGACAAAAGGATGCTTAAATCTCTTTGGCATTATTTTGAAAATGTCGTTTATGACGTGAAATGACATTGGCCATAGCCTATGTGAAAATTTTTCGAGAGCAACAAATAGCCACAACCTGATTTCCAAATCACCAACACGCTAGTCGACACCGATCTAACACGTGGTTGAACTCGCAGCCGAGAACGTTCTATGCGCTTATCCACCGTCTTAGCTAGAAAGAGTGACAAGGTGATTTCTGCGCAAACATTTTATAGCCAGCCGCCCTTAAAATCTGCGCGCTGCAGACCCCTGATGATGTGAGGGCAACGACGTATAAGTCGCCAAATCAAATCGCTCCGATAGTTCTCAATCATTAAAACAATTGGCCCTTGATTAAGTCCGTAATGCCAGGGAGAGACCCAGTAACCAAATGGATTCCCAACCTTTCCCGGATGTGTCGGATTGAAGGAAGCTTTAAATCCATAGGAATTTAATTCGGTCAACTTAGCCTGATGTATACAGTACTCGAGAGCCGGCAAAACTATTTCGGGAGCAAACGGCAATGAGGCTGCAATCGCCCAAGGCGCGATCGTGCCGTCATCGGGTCCAAAAGGCACACCACGCGCAAGGTAATTAGAGAACTCCCGCGCAATACCGTCGATTTTAATCGTGTCTGGTCCGGGCCCATCACTCGCAGTGAGCCCCCAGCAACAGTCACGGTATCCTTTGAACCCAAGTGGATTTTCTATTGCATACTTTTGTTGGACATAGGTAGCTCGTCGACTGTTCTCGAAGTAGTCAATGCCTTTACCGCGCATGAATTCATCTTGGATGCCACGAAAATCGATCCAAACGTGGGAGAGCTGATGTGTGAAAAGTGAACCAGAATAAATATAGTCGTATCCGTAACTACTGAGCCAACGATAAGTTGAACACCACGCAGAATAGCTGCTCTCAGAGAGCGGATAGGTGGGAGACCCTAAAGCAAGGATGTACAGAAGGAGTGCTTCATCGTAGCCCTCCCATCGATATTTGAGAAATCCACTTTCGGGCCTCCAACCATGGGTCAACGTTGGTTCTCCGTTCTGGGCCCACTGCCAATTTACGCGGAGATAAAGTTTGTCCGCAAGGTCACGGATTTCGAGTTCGTCGGCGGAGTCCTCATCAAAAAAAAGTCCAGCAGTCAGAGCACCCGCGATTAAAAAGGCGCTGTCCACCGTTGACAACTCGCTTCGCCATGCGCGTCGCCCGGTCTCCATGTCAAGAAAGTGATAATAAAATCCTTGGTACCCCGTTGCGTCTGCTTCTGTGCCTTGCGGGCTATTCCAGAAAAAACGTAATGTCGCTAGCGTTCGTTCCACTGCTGCAAGCCGTGACATAAAGCCACGCTTGACTCCCACTGGATACGACGCCAAGGCCAATCCCGTCGCAGCGATACTGGCTGGCCAGTTCGGCTCTGTCTTATCGATTACTAACCCGTTAGCGGGATTTGCCTCATGCAAAAAATAGTTGAATGATTCGCGCTGAATGTTTTCTAGGTCGGCATCAGAAGCGATCTTTTTTTCATTCACTAATCACACCATCTAATTTCAGCCACAACAACCGCCAGACTTTTCCATCGGCTTGGAGTCATCAGGATTGGCCAAAAACTTTTGGAGACAATGTTCACCACAAAAGTAAAACATTTTACCATTATGTTCAGAATGAAGAGCAGTTGCCTGATTTACTTTCATTCCGCAAACAGGGTCTGTTGCTTCTAATTTTATTTTTTCCATAATTAAATTTCCTTTTCGGGTGTTGTGGACATATTGGATCGATTAAAGCCTAATGGAAGTAAATTCTTAAATGCTATAGATTTTTGAATGCCCGATAGATTTGCAAGATGAACCATAAAATTATCGGATGAAAACTCATTCATGATTTGAAGGCAAATTCCACAGGGTCCGGCGACTGGGTTTGTATCCGTGACTAAAACCAAGGACTCTAGTTTTCCACCAGGTACCTGCGAGATAGCCTTAGTAATAGCAACTTGTTCTGCACATATGCTAGCCCCGTAGGTAGCATTCTCAATGTTACAACCTAAAAATATTTCTGTATGACCTTCGAGCTTTACGGCGGCACCTACCAAAAAATTGGAATAAGGGGAATAGGCATTATTCCGAAAACCTTTAGCTTTCTCAAAGGCTTTGCCAATCTCAGCGTCATCCATACTTTGCATCTCCCGCCGGGCCATGATTATTCGGTTGGAAAAAATTTTTCCTGATACCCAAAGTGTGGTTTGTCATTTCAATGGACTCTTGGGCATTTTTAATTTTTCCATCAAGCGCCCTGATCGCATCTATTGTTTCAGGAATAACGATGGCTTGATTATCGACCATATAGGCGTAGAAAACTTCGTTGCCTTTGGCTGCAATTAAATTTTCCCAAATCGCAACTTCGTACATGTTCCCGTGGGGCCTGCCTAAATCTAACATTAATTCTTTGATAGTATTGATCGCGCCAAGTCCATCCGACGCTTTGACCAACGCGATTCTTGAAGAGTTCCCGTAGGCTTCGATCAATTCGTCTCGATCAACGGGTCTCGACATCTGAACTGTCCAGTAATGTAAATGCCCCAAAGTTTCTGGAACCATAACTGCCATCGTAATGACATCAAGATCAGGATCAACTGTTTGAGCATCAGGCCCTTGATGACTCGGAATTTTATCCTCCGGCACCAGGGTATTCTGAATTCCTTTTTGATGACTCTTCCAAGGATCAGTTGACCTGCGCAAGAGCACGCCTCTGGCGGACTTTAAAGCCTTAGTTTTTTTTAAGGCTGTTAAAGTGCGAACAATAGAGGTCGTATTGCAAGACACAACCCTTGTTGATTCACGCCCTATTGCTTCCTGATAGTTTGATTCCGCAACGAATGAGTGGCCAGTGACTTCGTGCTTTTCCCCACCCTGCATAATAAATTTTAGGCGAGAGTCACGATAACGGGCCACGTTTTCAGCCCCAATTCGCTTCGGCGTACAATCCACAACGACATCCACAGCTTTTAGTAAATCACCGATGTCGCCCTTAAGATGAAGACCTGATTCGCTCGCCGTTTTTAAAGCATCTTTTGTAGACGCGTAAAGATCAACACCGTTCTTCGCAACGACTTGAATGCGAGAATCGAAAGATACATCTGAAACTCCGATGAGCTCCATATCCTCTTGTAATAGTATCGCATCAGCAACCCTGCGACCAATTACTCCATATCCATTTACTGCGACTTTGATTTTTTGTTTCATATTGTTAGATTGTATGGGCACTTGAGATCTCCTTGTGATTATTTTTATTTCGACGGCCCGTCGCAGACCTCTAATCTTTAAGAATAACGGCATTGGAAAGTTCGTGATTTTTTCCTGTTTGGGACGGGAAGTGCGTCGTTAGGTGAGTACCGCATTCGCGCAATGCCTGCTCGAGTTTTTCGGCCCATTTCCCTTTACGTGCACCTTGGATAATTATTTTTACGGTTTGGTCCCAAATATTAGACGGTAGTTTATTGACAATGGCTTTGTCGGCTAGCACGACGGCTTGACGCTCCATTAAGGAGACAAAAAGTAAAACTCCTGTTTGCGAACTTGTGTCGCTCAATCCTTGGCGATGAAACTCCACTTCGGCACGGGCCCAAACTTGATGATACAAATCGCGATGCGAAGTTAAAATTCGTTGCAGTAGCTGGCTGTGTGACAAGAATGCGGCGATGATATACTGACTTAATATAATGGATGGCCAAAGCCACCATCGCTCACCAAAAATAAGACTATGACGATTGAGCCATAAATACAAAAATGTCAGAGCAACCATTAGACTCCACAGCAAGAGATGCACATGTCCAGTTACCGCCGAGCGTTTCACTATCATCAAACGTAAATCACCACTGGTTTTTTCTTCGACTTCGCCGATGACTTCAGCAAGCCGTTTAAGTTCACCATCTGAAAGTATTTGAATGCTTGAACCAGAAACCATTACCATCTCCCCGAGGCGCCGCCGCCGCTAAAACCACCGCCGCCGCCGGACCAGCCGCCGCCGGAACCACCTCGACCGTGGCCACCTAGGCCGCCCAATAAAAGCCCAGCCATGAATCCGACCCCACTGCCATGTTTGTCGCCCATAAATCTCGGTAGAATAAACAAAAGTATGATGAACAACCAAAAAAGAATAGTTGGCCAATTGGTCGAACTCGATGGCGCAGAAAACGATGCGGCTCCTGCGGGCATTTGTAATTCGCTAGCAATTTTAGGATCGGTGTACTGGACAATAGCTGCGACACCATCAATGACGGCCCGATCGGCTGAGCCCTCTTTTAGGCGGGGGGTGATCACTTCGCTAATGATTCTCCCCGCGACAAGATCTGTAATACTACCTTCGAGTCCTTGGCCTACCTCAATGCGTACTCTACGCTCATTCGGTGCCACCAGGAGCAGTAGACCGCGATCCTCTTTCTTCTTTCCCAGTTTCCATTGGTCTGTAATTTTGATAGAGGCTTCTTCAATGGAAAGACCATTTAAGCTGTTCACCGTAGCAATTTGAATTTGCGCGCCACCGCGCTCAGTTAGCTGGCGCAAAAATCGCTGAAGGTCATTTTTTGTAGAGTCGGTCAAAATACCGGCTTGATCGACTACTGGACCAGTGAGTGGGGGAACATTAAAGCCAGATGCGATAGCCGCAGAGTTAAATGTGGTCGCTAAAAAAAGGTTGAACAGAATAGAGACCACTAAAATTTGACCGCTGGTGGTTTTTCGTTCGTTTGTTTTTCAAGTTCCGATACATCCCATTGAGTTTTCTTAGTTTTTTGAAATAAAATTCGATTGGTCAAGCTACTAGGAAAAACTGTAACAGAATTGTTAAAATCGCGAATGGAGGCAATCAGACGGTTGCGCGCGACCGTGATGCGATTTTCAGTTCCTTCGATTTGTGATTGTAGATCGCGAAAATTAGAGTCGGCTTTTAAGTCTGGATATTTTTCAGTGACCACCATCAAACGTCCAAGAGCTTGGGATAGTTGGCCCTGCGCTTTTTGGTAGGAAGCAATTTGATCGGGTGTCGCCTTGCTAGGGTCTATAGTTATGGCCGTTGCACGCGCTCGCGCTTGGGTTACCCCTTCTAGGGTTTCTTTTTCATGTGAAGCGTAACCTTTGACCGTATTTACCAAATTAGGAATTAAATCAGCTCGGCGCTTGTATTGATTGGTGACTTCGGAAGAAGAGGCGTCGACCTCGTTTTCTCTTTGCGGGATTTCCTGAACACCGCAACTCGTAAGTTGAAATAAGGCAAATCCAACCATCAAAAATTGACTAACTTTAGATTTAGACAAAACATCCTCCCAATCCATATGTAAACTTCAAATGTTAGTATAGATTGCAAAAGGAGCTCCAATTATTTCGGCATATTTTGTGTTGCCAATGAAGTGGTAGCGTATATGGAGACTCTGAATGGAAACTTCGTTTAACATAGAGGTAAATCTCCTCGTTGTGTCGGGCAAATACATCATCGACCAAGTAAATCCTAGCTTCTCATATTTTGGTCGACCTTTTCTATTTTAATACCAAATCCGAAGACCACTTACAGCCGTCACTTCTGAAAGCTCACCCCCGCTACGTTTACGAAAATCAGCAGTTTCTCCGTAAAAGTTATTCCAGCTGACGCCTATATAAGGTGCGACCTCTCTTTTAAATTCGTATCTAAATCTAAGACCCAAAGAGAAATCATTTAAGCCAGAGCCTGTTTCAAACTCGTCTGAGCGTTTAGCTGTACCACTGGATTCTAAACGAAGTTGCATGATGGCTCTTTGAGTGAGTAGGAAATCTTCGCTGGCTGAAATTCTTGCGGCGATTTGTCCCGCATCGCTGGCAAAAATGGCGGCTTCGAACTCAAACATATAAAGCGAAAGGCCCTCAAGCCCAAGTACCGCAGACACACGAGAAGCATTTTGTCTATTGCCCCACGCTTGCTCAAGCCTTGCGCCGATTTGCGCATCAAAAAAAGCAGTAACAAGTTTGCCGTAGAGAAGTTGAAGATCAGCACTACTGCTGCTGCGAGAAGGAGACTGTGCCAATGAACCCTCGCTTTTTACCCAGAGACGATTGGTATCACTTCCGCGCCAACCGACGATGTCCCAATCGAGCGATCCCTTGCTTCCTACGGAGCTATATTCGAGCAAGTCGAAAAGCAAAAGGCCAAAATGCTCAGTATCCATAACTGGACTCGGCCAGTTGGCCTTCGAATTTGAAGTCGAAAGCAAAGTGGGTTTGTCGTTGCGATCGTCCCCCGATGCATAGCAAATCGTGGAAGTTATAATAAATTGAGCAAAAATAAATTTTAGGAGAAATAAAATCCGAGGTGAATGAATCATGACTTCACCTCAGGCTTTCGATTTGCTACTCGAACAACTCTGAACATTCCCATTTCCATATGAATCAGCATGTGACAGTGAAATGCCCAATCCCCCAAAGCGTCGGCAGTGACAACGACCGACAGGCGTTCGGCGGGTTTCACAATAATTGTATGCTTTCGAGGTAAAAAGCTGCCAGAGCCGTTTTCGAGATACATCCACATCCCATGAAGATGCATTGGATGCTCCATCATCGTATCGTTGACAAATGTAAGGCGCAAGCGTTCGCCAAAATTAAACGGAATCGGATCACTACTTTCAGAATACGTCTTACCATCGATGGACCACATATAGCGTTCCATATTTCCAGTTAGGTGAAGTTCAATTTCGCGCTCTGGAGTTCTTTGATCTTCGAAAGGCTTTATGGTTTTAAGGT
Organism: Bdellovibrio sp. 28-41-41; assembly: GCA_002256935.1. GTDB lineage: Bacteria > Bdellovibrionota > Bdellovibrionia > Bdellovibrionales > Bdellovibrionaceae > UBA2316. The sequence goes on along the minus strand of NCGL01000011.1, from coordinate 62,184 downwards.
CTGTATAAACAAGTACTCGGCGCGTGTTATTTTCCATACCTGTTCCAGGCTCATGCAGGCGATTTTTTGTTTCCATTGGAACAGCTGAGTTTCCGGGTCCATGAGTATCAGAACCGTGTTTTACGGGCTTGGCCCCAGGGATTTCGGATTTGGAGATCGAACTTTGCGCGCTATGGCTCATTTCCATACCAGGCATTGAATCATCCTTGGGCACAGCCTGCTTTTCCATTTTCATTCCGGGCATGTCGGTCATCGCCATTCCCATACCCATGTCACCCATCGATCTAATGGGACGTCGTCTCCGCTCGGGAATGGACGCTTTCATTCCTGCCTTTGAAGCCAATGTGCCAAAGGCATAGCCGCTACGATCAATTGTCTCTGCGAAAACCGAATAAGGTTCATCATTCTTTGGCTCAATGATCACGTCGTAGGTTTCTCCAGGGGCAATTCGAAACTCTTCAACCAAAACAGGTTGTACATTTTGACCATCTGCTTGAACCACAGTCATTTTCAATCCGGGAATACGAACGTCAAAGATTGTCATTGCGCCAGCATCAATAAAACGCAAACGAATTCGCTCACCTTTACGAAATAATCCAGTCCAATTTCCTTCAGGTGAAAGTCCGTTTATTAGGTAGTTATAGGTCGCTCCAGTGACATCCGATATATCGGTGGGATCCATACGCATTTTCGCCCACTGACTACGCTCAGAAAAAGTATCAACAAGGCCACCGTTTCTTACATCATGAATGAAATCTGCCATCGTGCGTTTTTGATAGTTGAAATAAGAACTTTGTTTTTTGAGTTTCCCAATCATAGTTATCGGATCCATAAAACTCCAATCGGACAAAACAATCACATACTCTCGGTCATACTTGTAGGGATCTGGCACTGCCGGATCAATAATAAGAGGTCCATACATGCCCTCGAGTTCTTGGCCGCCGGAGTGGCTGTGATACCAATACGTCCCACTTTGATGAACTGGAAAACGATAGGTGAATGTCTCGCCAGGCTTGATGCCAGCAAAGCTGACACCTGGTACGCCATCCATTTGCGGCGGCACCAAAACACCGTGCCAGTGAATAGAAGTTGCTTCGCTAAGCTTGTTGGTGACTCGAATGATTGCCTCTTGCCCTTCACGAAAACGCAACATTGGCCCAGGAACAGTTCCATTTATAGTCACGGCGGATCCAGTCCTCCCGTTGACATCAAACGGCGTTCTGCCAATGGTCAGATCAAATGGTCCGATTTCTTCTTGGGCTCTTGCGTGTTTGGTGATTTCGCCCCAAGCGTAGCTCGGAAGCAGATGAGCGAGGCCCATAAATAGCGATAAATTGCATGCACCACCGATAAATTCTCGCCTCCCGCTAGAGTGAATTTTCATATGCGAATGATTGCGAGTTGTTTCACGAACATTCCCCTTTTGTTTAGTTGATCTCTATGCCAACAATTTTTTCATGCGAAACTGAAACCTGTTCATGTGAACTTATCAATGGTGGCCTAAGTCGTTTCCGCAATATTGTAAAATGCCTCCTTGGTAAAGAAGGCATGATAGTGGGAGCCACAGCAACATTGGGAAACGGGAGGAGCCTAGCTAGGGCATTATCTAAACTCCGAAGCAGTGCTTATTTTTTTGTAACCGAGTCCCTTTTGTCAGACTTTTCTGCGGCGACTTTTGTATTTGCCTTTTGAGCAGCAAGAAACTTTTGATGTTCAGCTGGCGAATGCTTATCGCTAACTGGTGACTGCCCTAGATTGTTCTTATTACTCTTAGTCTCGTTTTTTTTCGAATTCATAAATGCTCCTTGTTAATCTTAGATTTAGTTTCCTTACTTTCTTTAGGGTTGCAAAAGCAGATCCAAAAGAGTCGGCACACTCTGTGCTATCAATCACCATGCAGTCCGTTTTGAAGACTCTGAACGTAGGCTCCGTTTGACTTAGAGGTAAAACTCCTCGTTTGGCGTGTCAAAATACCCCAACTCAAGGAGAAACGTGAGCACCCTCGAAACAAGTTATCCGACAAATCATAAAGATCATAAGCATCATAAGCATCATTTGAAGGGATCCAAGACCGTCAATCACGATCACTTTATTGTTCCGCCTGGAAAAAAAATTAGCTTAAAAGATTATGACCCTGGATTTACGAGCCACTATAAAGACAAGGATGAAGCTTCCGTTAAACTTCGGAAAGACGTTAAGCGACTAGCAAAATACCAGGACATCCTCTATGCCCAGAATACATATGCAGTGCTTGTCATGCTGCAGGCGATGGATACTGCAGGTAAAGATGGCGTGATTAGACATGTGATGTCTGGCGTGAACCCTCAGGGCACACAAGTCCATTCCTTCAAAGCTCCATCGGCGGAAGAGCTCAGTCACGACTTTCTCTGGCGGAATATGAAGGCTTTGCCTGAACGTGGAGGAATCGGCATTTTCAACCGTTCCTACTACGAAGAAGTTCTAGTTGTGCGCGTCCACCCAGAGATTCTTGATTCGCAAAGGTTGCCACCGGAAACCAAAGGTAAAAATATTTGGAAGCATCGTTTTGAAGAAATCAACAATTTTGAAAAGTATCTTTCGAGGAATGGAATCGTCGTTCTGAAATTCTTTCTCAATCTTTCCAAAGATGAACAAAAGCGCCGCTTGCTTTCGCGTATCAACACTCCAGAGAAAAATTGGAAATTTTCAATTAATGATGCGAAAGAGCGAGCACATTGGGACGACTACATGAACGCCTTTGAAGACACTTTAAATCACACGAGTACCGAGCATGCTCCTTGGTACATCATTCCGGCAGACAATAAGTGGTTCACTCGTACAGTTGTCGCCGACGTGATTGTCGAAAAACTTAAATCCCTCAATTTGAAATATCCAACCGTGAGTGATGAGCACATGAAACACCTGCTTGAAGCTAAAGAACTTTTGGAAAATGAAACGCCCTAACAGAAAGGTCAGAAAATGAAAACAAGTGTTATTGAAGTCCGCGATATGCTATCGGTGCTAAGTGTGATTGGAGTAGAAAAAATAATTGGCAAAGTCGCCGGTGTTGAAAGTGTCACAGTTAACTTTGCTGCAGGAAGTGCTACTGTACGCTACGACGAAACCAGCCTTAAAGCCTCAGAAATCAAAGCAGCTGTTCACCAGCTTGGCTCTGAAACTGAAGAATCTGATCCCAAGCTAGAAAAAAACGATGCACCAGGTTCAGTTTCCAAAGAGGTCGCCACATCGCCGCCGCCCGAGCCAATTCAGGCCAAAGCCCAAGTCGAAGACAGTCCCGAAGCTAGGACAACCACGCCCGCGAATGAGCCACCTGACGAAAATGCAAAAACAGAAACTCCGAAGGTTGCGGAAGACTCAAAAGAACATTCTCATTAGAAAGGTCGGCGACAGTGAAAACCAGCGTTATTGAAGTCCACGATATGCTATCGGTGCTAAGTGTACGTGGTGTAGAAAAAAGAATTGGTAAAGTACCAGGGGTCGAAAGTGTAACAGTTAACTTTGCTGCAGGAAGTGCAACTGTACGCTATGACGAAACTCAACTTGAAGTTTCTGATATAAAAGCAGCTGTGCGCCACGCAGAGATTGAATCAGAAGATAAAACTGGAACAAAGCCTGAGAGTAAGAGCGAGCCGGAACATAAACACCCAATAGAAGCCAGGCCGCAAGCAAAAGCAGCACCGGCCCCATTACCGGTTAAGTCAGCGATAAAAAATCCAGTAGGATCTCCGTCTAAGGCCCCATCGGCTGACAAATCGACAGAACCCGAGGCAAAAGCGAAAGTTGATTCAAATAAACCGTCTGAGAAACCAGCAACAGAAAATAAAAAAGAAGGAAATAAATCTTCTGCCGACGACGCGAAGACAGATGAACACGCAGGCCATAAGAAAGAAAGCGGGTTGTCTAATAAATCAGAGATGGCTCACGACATGGGTCACGGCGCGGGACAAAACATGGATTCTATGGTTCGCGATATGCGCAATCGTTTTTGGATCTGTTTGGTCTTTACTATTCCAATATTTATTTACGCTCCGATGGGAGAAATGTTCAAACCACCGTCACCACCTTTTGGATTAAACCTCAATCTTTGGCTTTTTTTTCTAGCCAGTGCAGCGATACTTTACCCAAGCTGGCCATTTTTTGTTTCTGCTTGGCGAGCCGTTAAGAAGGGTGTTTTGGGAATGGCTGCGCTGATTGTATTGAGCGTTGGCACCGGATACCTTTTTAGTGTCGGAGCTACGTTTTTCTTTAAAGGTGGCGGGCAATTTTTTGAAGCTGTCTCGGTCCTTTTAGTTTTTATTTTGCTCGGTCACTGGTTAGAAATGCGAGCCCGTGCAGGCGCGTCCTCGGCAATCAAAGCTCTCATGAATCTGACTCCCGCAAAGGCGTCAGTTATCAGAAATGGTGCAGAAGTAGAAGTTCCAACGGCAGAAGTTTTAGCCGGTGAGATTGTTGTCATTCGTCCGGGTGGTAAAATCCCAGTCGATGGCACAATCGAGTCCGGCGGATCTTTAGTTGATGAATCTATGCTTACGGGCGAGTCTATGCCAGTTAAGAAGGGGCCGGGATCAAATGTCGTTGGCGCAACCATCAATAAAAGTGGCAGCTTTCGCTATAAGGCAACAAAAGTTGGTGCGGACTCGGCACTCGCGCAAATTGTAAAATTAGTGCAAGAGGCGCAGAATTCAAAAGCGCCGGCCCAGCTTTTAGCCGACAGGGCCGCCCAGTGGCTGGTGATTGCTGCAATTGCTGTAGGTCTTGCGACGTTTGGTGTCTGGTTCTGGTGGATTGGTCAACCTTTGTTGTTCGCGGTAACCATGGCCATTACTGTTTTTGTTATTGCTTGCCCTGATGCGCTTGGCCTGGCAACGCCAATGGCTATTATGGTCAGTACAGATTTAGGTGCAAAAAATGGGATATTATTTAAGAACGCTTCCGCACTCGAAGATGCAACGAAATTAAACGTTATCGTTTTTGATAAAACCGGCACTCTCACAGTTGGCCAACCCGAGGTTGTTGAAATAGTAACTGCTGATGGAATAACAGAAGATACGGTTTTAGCTGCCGCCGCTGCTGTCGAGCAAGGATCAGCACACCCATTAGCTCAAGCGATCGTACGTCGTGCAAAAGATTTAACGATCACAGCGCCAACAGACTTTGAAAGTCTCGACGGTATGGGCGCGCGCGCTGAAACGGCTGGTGGAACTGTATTCCTTGGAAATCGTTTGCTTATGGATACACAGAAACTTGCGCTTGGACAACTCGAAGCTGAAGCCACAAGGCTTCAGGGAGACGGACGCACCGTCGTTCATGTGTCTCAATCTTCACGCGTGATTGGCCTCATTGCCATTGCCGATGCTATCAGGCCTACGTCTAAAGATGCTGTAGCAAAACTGCGCGAACGCAAAATTGAAGTGGTTATGTTGACAGGCGACAACGCGGCCACAGCAAAACGCATTGCTGCAGATCTAGGCATTGAAACTGTTTTAGCCGACGTCTTACCAGCACAAAAAGCCGCAAAAATAAAAGAGCTTCAAGCTGGAGGCAAAAAAGTTGGGATGGTTGGTGATGGAGTCAACGATGCCCCGGCACTCACTCAAGCTGACGTGGGAATTGCGATTGGTGCTGGCACGGATGTCGCGATGGAAAGTGCTGACGTAGTACTTATGAAAAGTGACCCCTATGATATTGTAGGCGTGATCGAGTTGTCGCGAGCTACACTGCGAAAAATGCATCAAAATCTTTGGTGGGCTGTTGGCTATAACGTCATTGCGTTCCCGATCGCTGCCGGAGTTTTCTATCCATTTGTCTTAAGTCCAGAGGTTGCGGCATTGTCCATGTCGGGTAGTACTCTTGTGGTAGCGATCAATGCTCTCATGCTCAAGCGCATTAAACTTAGAGGAATCAAAAATACGAATGGAAAACAGCCTTCAGAAAAACAGTCCGCCAAACCAGGAACTCCAGTCGCAAAAACGGCCTTGGCATGACAAACCACGAAAATTTGATCAAATATTTAAAAACTCAATTCCGAATTGTGGAGCTTATTTTACCGAAGGTATCACGCAAACCAAGTGGTAAGTCGATACATCAGCTTCGACTTGCCACTCGGCGAGCCCGGGTTGCACTGTGGATTTTAGAAAATAGTTCGAGTGCGGTTCGCTTTAAGGAATTGAGTCATGACCTTCGTAAACTCGGGAAGACGTTGGGTCAGATTCGCGAGGTGGAGGTGTCGATTCAAGACGCGAATCACTATGACCTTGAATTGTTTGACTTAAAAACTCGCCGTACCTACGCTCAAAAAGAAATTCAAAATTTGGTATCTGAAAAGAAAAGAAATGATTTAGCAAAAAAGTTTGCTGATGCTGAAAATGCAATTGGAAATATCGGACCTGCATCATTTAGTCTAATGAGAGATAAACTTATCGTTAAAATCCACCGGCAACTAAAGCTTTGTGCTCGTGGCGAAATAAAACCTCATAAGCTGCGTATTGTGTTAAAAAGAACGCGTTATGCTTTAGAGGCGATAGGAAAGTCAGTTGCGAAGATCAAGAGTTTACAGGATGTTTTAGGTGACGCGCACGATCTGGTGACACTGCAGATGTATGTCGGTAAAAATCGAAAAATAAAACATGAGCAGCATGCCCTGAACGTTCAAGCCACGCGTCTCATAAAGCCAACTTTGCATTTTGTAGTGGCTCAGTTAGAAGGGGTTTGATCGAGGTTTTCCAAGAAGGAAATATGCTTCGTCTTTTTACCTAAGCCGTCGGAGAGTATGTTGTCATTAAGGTCTAAAATTTTAAATTTACGTGAGTGCGACCAAGAATTAAGCCTTGCTCAAAGTTACTTTCGTTGGAAAGAATTTGCTGCTGACGTCACCTTACGAAAAGGAATAATATAAAGTGTGTTTTTCAGCTACCGCTAGTTTCGTTGCTGGTATTTCACTTTCTGTTGTCGGAGTTGCGACGCTTAATCAAGCTAGAACCAAATCAGAAATCCCCATCGCAATAATTCCACTAATGTTTGGAGTACAGCAACTCATTGAGGGTGTAATCTGGTTGACCTTTCATACTGATGCAGCCTTTTTAAGGCAAGTAATGACCTATATTTATTCTGTATTTTCTCACGTACTTTGGCCGATATACATCCCGTTTGCGATTGGGATTTTAGAAGCAGTTAATTGGCGTAAGAAAATGATTCTGGCTTTTGGGGTCATCGGGATTTCGGTGGGACTTTACCTATTATATTTTATTGTCGTCTTTCCGGTCGCGGCAGAGGTTATTGAACATCATATTGTATACGTGTCTCCGCATTTCTACTCGATTCCGGTGATGGTGTTGTATGTTGCCACAACCTGCTTCAGTTGTTTTTTTTCAAGTCATGGTTTTTTTAGAATGTTCGGGGGTCTGGCATTTTTAGCTTTCGTTACCTCCTTTGTGATCGATAAGTTAGCTTTGTTTTCCATTTGGTGCTTTTTCGCGGCAGTTTTAAGTCTGATAATTTATTTTCACTTGCGATATCGAAATTGGGGTGGTTTTCCAAAAATCACTCGTGTCTTCGGGTGAAACGATAAGTATTGTTTTACCTTGAAGGCTCATATTCGATTAACCGGTAGTCGCTATAAAGCAATATCAGTCCGGATAAGAATTGTGTAAAACCAGGCCTTTCCATTTCGGCAAGATGGAAGTTTCTAGCGTAACATTGTCAAATGCTTCACAGCTTTCAGCGCATTCATTGCAGATTTTAGCGCACGCATCGCAAGACACATTTTTGAAATCAGATTGTCGAATCATAAAATCTGATGATAGCAGGCAAATTTGTGCGCAATCTTAAAGCAGTCGAATGTCTTTAAGTTCAGCGTGCTTACCACCTTTCGGAAGGCAATAAGTTATCAGTTGAGCGCAACTTTGATAACAGTCCGTACAGGCTACTATTGAAGCTTCCATAGACGGCGATAGTTTGCCTGATTTTTGTTTTTGAGAGTGACGTATTGGTTTGATTTTGCATCGGAGATCCTTTGTTAGTTGTTTACTAGTAAAAGCGTTCTTACAAATTAGTGTCCAAAAGTCCTAACGCTATGTGCACTGGATGGTGAGCTTTCTAAAATCATTCTGTAAATATAGAGCCTAGGTAAAGCAGATATTCGCTCCTTAATTCAGCTAATTTATGACTAATGGTTTCTATTTTATTAGGCCAATGACCAGCACAATTTGATAAATAATTGCCGATATTAAACAAGTATTTTTAAAGGGAATTTTTAATGCAAAATGACAAGACAGAGCAGCTTATAAAATTATGGAAAGAAATTCCCAATTCTACATATTCAACTTGGTTTCTTTGGAACGAGAGGTTAAAAAATTTTCGTTCAATACGAGCTGGCGTGAAAAAAGTTATTTCAGAGATAGAACAAGAAAAGTTTGGAAATACTTTTAAGGGATCATCACTTGAAACTGTAGTTCATTCTATTTCTGAGCAGAAGCAGATTTTCAAAGGTGCAGATCATGCTTTTATTTGGAAACCAAAAATGAGAATTCCTGATATATATGAAAATCAATCAAACAAGCTGGCTTTTGCAAGGTTTCTTGCCACCTGTTTAGATTGCTGTCAGGCAGATGAGCTAGTAGTGGCGATTAATAAGTTAAATTTACTGAAGATAAAAGGCCTAGGACCTGCCTCTGCTAATCTACTTTATTTTATGCATCCGACTCTGATTACACCTTTCAATACCGCTATTGTAACTGGTTTTAATAATCTTACTGGCGCTAAAGTAAAGTTAGGTCGTTGGGAAGAGTATTTAGCTATGAGAGAGGGGATTTTGAGATTAAATCATAACTATAGAGAGTTACTTTCGAATGATCTAGGTGCCATAGCCGCATTTCTTTTTGACATTGGTGGAAAAAAAATTAAGTTACCTCAATTAAACACAAATTCGCAGTGTTGGGAAAAAGATTTAAATGAAATTCGTGAGCAGTCCAAGCAAAATATCGAGAAATCCAAAGAAGCCAGTCTAGATGATACTACGCACACTGAGATTCAAGGTATAATTCGTGATTTAGGAATGCAATTGGGTTTTCAGATTTGGATTGCTTCAAATGATAAAGGGCGAGCTTATCAAGGTGGAAAACTATCTGATGGCTGTCTGGAAGATATCGTTATTGAAACTTCTGAAGACATAAATACTGATGCGATTAAACTGATTGATATACTCTGGATAGACTCTGCCAATAAAAAAATTGTGGCTGCTTTTGAAGTTGAGCACTCAACATCGATCTATTCAGGTATTCTAAGAATGCTCGATCTTGCTATGGGGCCATCAGGCTCGACATTAAAAGGAATTTATCTAGTAGCTCCGGATAAACGTGAGGAGGAAATACGGGCACAGATTAATAGGCCCGCATTTAAATCAATTCGTGAGCTTCAGGCCCGCTATTTGCCATACAATGAGTTATTGAAGCACAAAGAAGCGATGGGACGCTTCGGGCAAGGGTTGAAAGCAATTGAAGCCGTATCTAAACTTCTAATTTAAAATAAAAAATTAAATCTTTTAAGTCGATTGTTGAATAAATCGTGTAAGAGGTTTGAATACAGTCGATAAATCATTTAAAATTTTTCAATCGTAAAGCATTCGCAATAACAGACACTGAACTTAGACTCATGGCAAGGGCCGCAATCATCGGGCTTAGTAGCCAGCCAAAAACTGGATAAAGAACTCCAGCTGCGACAGGTACTCCGAACGCATTGTAAATAAATGCAAAGAATAAATTTTGTTTGATGTTAGAAATGGTGGCTTCGCTTAACTCACGGGCTCGAACAATTCCCTTCAAGTCGCCTTTTACTAGAGTCACACCTGCGCTTTTCATAGCCACGTCCGTTCCCGTTCCCATTGCAATTCCCACCTGAGCTTGAGCCAATGCGGGAGCATCGTTAATCCCATCTCCAGCCATCGCAACGATTTTTCCTAATGCTTGAAAATTTTTGACGATTTCGACTTTCTGATGAGGCAAAACATCTGCGAAGACTTCATCTACCTGAACTTTTTTAGCTACGGCGTCGGCGGTTCGTTTATTATCGCCCGTAACCATGACAACTTTTAAACCTAATTTTTGTAGCACCTGAATTGCTTCAGGAGTCGTCTCTTTTACTGGATCGGCAACACCAATGAAGCCCGCCAGTTTTTCATCAACTGCCACGAACATGACGGTTTGACCGTCATCGCGAAGCCTATCTGCAGAGTTTTCGATCTCTTTTATATCTATACCTAAACTCTCCATCAATGCACGATTACCTACAGCCACTTTTCTTCCGGACACATTCGCCGTTGCCCCTTTTCCAGTTACGGATTGAAAACCATCCGTTTTTTGAAGGGCGGTATTTCTGGCTTCAGCACCTTTAACAATTGCTGCCGCCAGCGGATGCTCACTCTCACGCTCAAGACTAGCAGTTAATTGAAGTAGGGTGCCTTCATCGATATCACTCAGAGTTTTTACAGTGACAAGCTTTGGCTTACCCTCCGTCAGTGTTCCTGTTTTATCAACAATGAGTACATCAACTTTTCTAAGTAGTTCAATAGCTTCGGCATCTTTAAAAAGAACCCCCATCTTTGCGGCTCTACCAGTAGACACCATGATCGACATCGGAGTAGCCAGTCCTAGAGCACACGGGCAGGCGATAATCAAAACCGCAACGGCATTAACCATAGCGTAGGCGAGCCTGGGCTCAGGACCCCATACTCCCCAAATAATTGCTGTTAGCACCGCAATAAAAACAACAGCGGGAACAAAATAACCAGAAACTGTATCTGCTAATTTTTGAATTGGTGCGCGCGATCGTTGCGCGTCTGCAACCATCTGAATAATTTGTGCCAGTAAAGTATCTTTTCCAATTTTTTGAGTTTGAATGACTAGTGCGCCTGTACCGTTGATAGTCGCGGCAACCACTTTAGATTCAGGTTTTTTTTCAGACGGCATAGATTCACCAGTAACCATAGACTCGTCCACGGAGCTATTTCCAGAAATCACAATACCGTCAACGGGAATTTTTTCTCCGGGACGAACACGAAGCGTGTCCCCAATCGAAATGGCTTCAATTTGGATTTCTTCTTCTGACCCATCGGACTTTATTCGCCAAGCTGTTTTCGGTGACAAACCAAGAAGGGCTTTAATCGCAGCCCCAGTCTGCCCGCGAGCTTGTAGCTCTAGTACCTGTCCTAATAAAACAAGGGTAACGATGACCGCTGCGGCCTCAAAATAAAGGGCTGCTTCGCCCGTCATAGAATCTTTAAATGACTCGGGAAAAAATTGCGGAAATAAAATGGCAAAAAGACTAAACCCATAGGCAACTCCAACACCAAGACCGATAAGAGTAAACATATTCAGACTCTTGTTTACTAGTGATTGCCAGAATCTTACGAAAAATGGCCATCCTCCCCAAAGAACGACTGGGGTCGACAGAACTAGTTCTAATGAACTGAGTGATGAATGAATTCCCATTGACTGAAGAAGATTCCGACCACCCATCGTTATAAACAAAAGTGGAACACTCAAAACAAAAGAAACCCAGAATCGCTTTTTCATATCCAGGTATTCGCTTTGGTCGTCTACGTGATCCAGCGAGATTGTAACAGGCTCTAACGCCATCCCGCAAATCGGACAGCTCCCTGGACCCATTTGCCTGATCTGAGGATGCATGGGGCAGGTATACTCTATATTTTGAATTTTGGGTTTGTGTTCGTTTTTAATGGAAGTCAAAAAGGAGTCTGGCTTCGCATCGAACTTAGTTTTGCATTTGGTGCTACAAAAGTAGTAACTCTTTCCATTGAATGATGATGATCCCCCTTTTGCGGTTGCGGGGTCGACCTTCATTCCACAAACTGGATCAATCTCTTCAACAGCATGGCCAGAATTTCTATCGTGTTGATGGTTGTCGTGATTGTGCGTAGAGGAGTCGGCCGATGGAGTTGTCATAATAAACCTCAGAGGTAGATGTTAAACATAAGCCAAGCAAAATCACTGCCGTCTTGACCGTAAGATTTTTCTTTCGCTGCCAACAACATAAAATCAAAGTGTGAGTAGGGTAACCACTGAATTCCCATCCCATAGGAATCTGATTTTGAACTTTGATCTGACTCATCCAGGAAAGATCGATCAAATTGCACAAATGGGCTCACGCCCTTATAGGCTTCGTATCCCAGTCTTGAAAACGTGGCATAGCCTTGCTGGCGCTGGGAATCAGATTTAACGGTTTTGTCTTGTAAAAAAATCTCTGTGCTCAAATATAGTTTTTCGGTAAGACTTATTGTGGCATAGGGGCCAAAAACAGTGCGGTCAAAATCACTTTGCCGTCCTTGATAGAGACTCACGCCAAGCCTTGATTTATTGAGCCACAAATAACTCGAGTTAACAGAAATACCTTGATCTCGTCTAGTTGTTCCAATCTCTGGAGAATTTGAAATCAAAGTCAGTGTATGATTAAATGATTCTCCAATATAATTTACTTCCAGGTTATAGGCTTCTGACCCTTGATCCCAGCCTAGGCCCCTTCGAGTGGCGGTAATATGATCCGGGCCATTGAGGCCAAATGAGTGCATAAACTTTCCCACTCGGCCTACGATTTGTTCTGAGAATCTATATAAAACGTAATGCCGTCTTGAAAAAAATTCTTTTAAATCTTTCGACGCATCTTTTGCGCGAAATCCAAATGTCGAAATAATTGCAAACTTTTCTGTGTCGGCGCCAATTTCTAAGTCAGCCTGCATAGGGATGAATTGTGCTTTTTCTACCAAAGGCGTGTCTCTACGAGTCTGAACACCTCTTAAAAGTATTTGACTTCGGAGCCACTGAAGCCGGGTTTCATCTTCTTGATCGGAAAACATAAATCCAGATGTCTTTGTAGTGCCCCAGGTACTCATAAGTTCAGCAGAAAGTGAGCGCCCATAGGGAGTCAGAACACCGCCCCCCGAGGGAGAGACGTGACAAGCTGTGCACGAAAAATAACCATGACGAACATTCTCAGGAAATGAGAGAGCGACATGAGTAGCTGTAAAAAGAAAAAAAAGGATCAAATACCTAATCATTGTTTTGTAAGATTCAAGTCCATTCGGGTTTTGATTGTCACTTCGTCGGCGACTTTGATTCCTAAGTATGTAGGAATATCTATTTTAAAATCTGAAACAAGAACTTTAAACTCAGTTGAAACGCTTGGAGAAGCTTTAGTCGTATCGACATCGGCCGTTCCTTTAACTGGCTTTTCCTCTCCGTGCAGACTTAGTTTTCCCTGAAATGGAACGGCAGAATAAACTTTCTTTACCTTTAAAAAATCTTCTGGCAATTCAATCTTTTCGATTTCGATCCACGCTTCAGAAAACTTTGTAGTCTCAAGATATTTTTCTTTCATGTGCTGGTCACGACGATCGATTCCAGTCGTGAGTTCATCAAGTTTTACTTTGATACGACCTTTAATTTGATTTTTATCTAGTTCCAGGCTGCCGGTTAGTTTACCGCCGGTTCCGTTTATTTTTATTAGACTAGGTTTTCCTACGGCAAAGAACTCAACTTCAGATTTTTGTTGGGCCAAATCAACTTGAATGGTAGCCCAAGACATCCAAGACATTGAAATAAATAAAAGAATAACTTTAACCATTTCGGAACTCCTTATTTAACGATTATCTGACCAGTTGAATGTTGGTTTGCGCCATGAAAGCCGCAGTTGAAACTATAAACTCCAGGGGATTCAAGTTGAACCACTTGAGATGTTTTCGAATTGCGATCAGCCATCATATCTAATCCTAGTTCAGCAGAATCGAATTTAAACATCTTATCGGTGGCCTTAACCAGAATTTCGATTGTCTGACCTTCTTGAAATTCAATTTTTAAAGGCACGCAGGTGCCATCGGGCTGCCCAGTGACTTCCATTGTTACGTCAGGAATACGAACTAGATTGAGAACACTTTGTTTTTGCCAATGTTGGGCAATATCAAAGGCCGTTTGATTTTTTTTATTTTTAATCCGTCTATCGGGACGCGCTAGCAATATATCTTTAACGTTCCAGTCATCTCCCTGATAAGCGGCCCACATGAGTGGCGTCATCCCAGCACTATCTTGGAAATCAAAATTTGCTTCAGCAGCAGCAAAAGAATCGTAAACATTACGAATACCAATTCTTGCGGCTTTTAACAGCGCTGTTTCATTTTTCACGGGATCCACTATGTCAACAAAAGCTCCCTCTGATATCAACCGATCTACAATCTGCGGTAGGGCCGTAATGGAATGGGAAGCTGGATTTTCATTTCCACCGCAGTATTGGTCCACCGCATAGAGAAGCGGTGTGCAGCCGTATTTATCTGTAAAATTGACCTCGGCACCGCAAGCAATCTGATAATTTACCGCTCGGAGTGTTTGATAGAATCGGCCTTGCCTTAAAACTTCAACCAACGTTTCACTAGGATTCTTTCCACAAGAAGGCGCTTCTGGTATTTGGCCAGTAATCTTGCAGTCAAGCTCAGCATCCTTAAAATAGAGTCCATGATTAAACGAGTTTTGTCGAATAGTACCGTCTTTGATCAAAAAATCAAGATATGAATTTCCGCTGGCATCCGCATACCGCAATGTATTCGGGGCTGGATAATAAACGTCTGTTAGATTTAATCCCTGCGTAACTGAACCACTAGAAGAGATAAATTTAATCTCTCCTTTTATCACGCTATTTTGCTTTTTCGGGTTAATTGTCAAAAGAACTTCAGTCTTGTGATCCGAGTCGGTGTAACCGCGGCAAGAAACGATCTCGGCGTTTGCACTTAAGCTCAATACTAGGGTTGCGGCCAACAGTGTTGAAAATTTTCTGGTTACTGCTTTCATTATTTCTCCTACCAACTATATCTAGTTCGCACCGTTTTTAATCCATTCACGAATAATTTCAATTTGTTCAGGTTTAAGTGCAGAATACCCCTCTTTAGCGGGTGGCATTCGTTTGTCGTCTTTTCTTTCTAGTGCAACTAAAAGCCCTGATTCATCATTATTCTCCAAATCTATAAGTACTAGCGGAGAATCCAACAAGGACTGTCTATCTAATAAAACACGTTTTCCAGTGCCATCTGGATTATGACAAGTCGAGCAAATAGGTTCAAAGATATGCATTCGAATTGAGTCGTACGTTGCAACCATAGGCTCTTCTTGGGGAGGCGTTTGCTCGCTTTGAAACGGAGCATCTAGTAGAATCCAATTCCATAGAAGGCGTTTTTCCTCATCTGTTAGGCTTCCACGCTTAGGCATGGATTCTTCAATAAATACCGCATTTTTAATTTTCAAAAGATTCGATTTAACTAAGTCATAGGTTTCTAGATTCACATTTTTTGAAGAATCATGGCACGCAATACAGCGGGGCTTAAGAATCCGCGAGCCGATGAAATCATAGTTCATCATACTCATTTTCTCTGCCGGTTTTAAATAACCAAATTTTTGATCATCCACAACAGTTGCGGGCGTTTTCAAACGCGTGTAGTAGCAGGAGCTTAGAACCCCTGCCATCAAAATCAAACTAGTAAAACGAACTAATGTCTTCATAATAAATCTCAAAGATTTGATAATTGCAATTCAGTTTTCCAAACCTTTAAAACTTATGGCTCTTGGGAGACCGAGTTCATCGTGCCATCTAGATTAACATAAATATTTAATTTTTTCGGTTGTGATGACGAAGTAACCTGAAGAAGAGCAACATCTTTTCCAGCCAGCGATCCTTTTACAATTAAAAGCCCAGATAAGTCTTTGAAATAAGGAGCGACCATTGCGTTTGCACTATTTTCAAGAACATAGTGCATACCATTTTCAATGAGTTCGCCAGCTACTTTCGAAGGCCATTGTGTGTTGGTGCCGGCCGTTCCGCCGGGTAAAACTTTAAAAGAGAGAGGTTTGCCATCATGATCAAATTGAAGTTCCAACTGAAGGGGAGCGCCAGACTGAGGCTGCGCCTGGGAGACTAAAGTTTTATATGCGACAGGAGCGGCGTTTAAAACATCAACAACTTCAATTTTTTCGATATTTTTAACAAATGCTGCATCGATTTTGCCAAGAGCAACAAGTCTATCGGCACGATGAGCTGATAGTTCTGCAATTTTCGCTTTCGAAATTGTTGGGTCATTGTGGGCGCCTGCAAATTGCGCCGATAAAAGTGCTACTGTTAATAAAAGTGTGGTTTTCATTTAATCCCCCTATTATGGTTGTTAATAAATTAATTTTATAATTTCTTGAATTTTTTCTTCGGCTTTAAAGGCATCGTTACCCTTGAACGCCGACTTTACGCAGCCACGTAAATGCGACTTAAATACTTCCGACTCAACAGCTTTAAGTGCGGCGGCCGCTGCTTTTAACTGTGCAATAATGTCGGTACAGTATCGACGATCTAGAATCATGCGTTCAATGCCCTCAACTTGACCTATTACCCTGTTAAGTCGTTTGATATGGACGGAATGATCTGGGTGTTCAGATGATCCAGTTTCATTTTTCACTGCCGACTTCTTATTTCTTACAGGAATTTTTTCTCTGTCCAACATAGCTAGTCATCCCTTCTTAGCTTTTTAAGCCAAGTTGACATATACGCTACGGGGGGTATACCATCAAGTCAAATATATTTTCACGGAGGAGATATGAAGAGTGTAAAAACGATATTGGCTATGGGTGCTTTTATTTTTTGGGGCCAAAAAACACTAGCGCACGGTGGCCAAGAGACTAGAATCGCACTTGAGCCGGAAATTGTTTCTACAAATGCCGGCCATATTCAGTATAAATTTCAATTGATCGATACTACTTCTAAAGTGTTAGTTGGTGATCAAGATCTGGTTGTTGCGCATGAAAAAAAATTACACTTTATTATATACGATTCTTCTCTTCGCGAGTTTCAGCATGCTCATCCCGCATTTGATGGAATTGCGTGGTCCGTTGATATTGAAGTCAGGGTCAACGGAAACTACTGGGTTTGGGTGCAGGGAGAATTGGCCTCAGATGGAGAGGAGTTTTCGTCCTTTACTAAGCTTGATATTTTAGGCGGAGTAAGTGCATGGCCGTTGCCCCCGACGTTAGTGGATGAGCGAGCAGGTGCTTCGGGCGTTTCATCGATTAACCTTGGCAAAAATAAATTAGTCGCTGGCAAAATGGCCATGGTTGACCTGAAAATATCTCACACCGATGGAACTATTCCTCAACTCGAGCCCTACCTTGGCGCGTTTGCGCATGTGATAGCAGTCCCGGAAGATGGTGACTCTTTGATTCATGTTCACCCACAGCAGGCTGGCTCTAGCTCGGCAATGCTTCATGCTACATTTCCCAAGGCCGGATTATATAGACTTTGGATTCAATTCATTGATGACGGTAATCTCAAAACGATACCATTGGCCGTAAAAGTAAATTGAGTTGTCACAAATACTCTGAAGCGGTCGTATTAAATGATAGAAGCTCGTGAAAATAATTTATAACAGAAATAAGGAATGCGTTTAGATATGAGAAAAAAATTAATCACCAATATTATGAGTTTAGTAATTTTAAGTTCAAGCCTTGCTATAGCACATGGGGAGGATAAGCCTGGTCCCAATGGTGGATTTATTCGTATGCCTGGTGCATTCCATACAGAGCTCGTTGCTGAAAGTGCTAACTCGGTGAAAGTTTTTCTTTTAGATTTGGAATGGAAGAATCCATCAGTAAATAAATCTGATGTGCAAATCACACATAACAATAGTAAGACAAAGGCGAAATGTAAAATTAAAGAAAATTTTTACATCTGTGTTTTTCCAAAGAGTGTAAATCTGAAAAAGAAAGGAAGTCTTAAAGTCAACTCAACTAGAGAAGGCCAAACCGGAAATGAGGTTTCCTATCCTCTTCCTTTAAAGCTAGAAGTTGTTGATGATGGTCATGGCGGACGTCACTAAAGAGAGAAAAACATGCTTGATCGAATTATTAAATTTTCGCTTTCACATAGATTATTAGTCATTGCAACCGCAGCATTTATTTTAGCATATGGAGGCTGGATTGCGGCTCATTTGCCTGTGGATGTATTTCCTGACTTAAACCGTCCTACGGTTACGATTATGACTGAAGCTGCGGGGTTGGCGCCCGAGGAAGTTGAAATCCTAGTCACTTTTCCGCTTGAGACCTCATTAAATGGCCTGCCCGGTGTAGAGCGCGTGCGATCTAGTTCTGGCGTTGGTTTAAGTATTGTTTATGTTGAATTTGAATGGGGAACAGATATTTTTAGGAATCGCCAGCTCGTTCAGGAAAAATTAACTTTAGCTAAAGAAAAGCTTCCTAAAAATATTACTCCCGTGATGGGGCCCATAGCGTCTATCATGGGCGAAATTCAACTCGTAGGATTAACGACAAAAGATCCTGACGTTAACCCAATGGACTTAAGAACCATCGCTGATTGGACGATTCGGCCAAGATTGTTAAGCATACCGGGCATTGCGCAGGTAACTTCTATCGGTGGCGGCGTTAGGCAGTATCAGATTTTACTCTCTGCCGACAAGATTCAAAAATTGCAAATTTCTATTGAGGATATTGAGCACAACTTGTCGGAGATTAGTTTAAATTCAACTGGTGGATTTATAAATATTGAAAAAAATGAATCCCTCATTAGAGTGCTAGGAGCGATTCGGGATAAGGACGAGATTCTAAATTCTGTCGTGGGCATGCATTTAGGAAAACCCGTTTTAGTTAAAGATGTCGCCGAAGTTGTACAAGCGCCGCAGACCATGCGTGGTGATGCGAGTGTGAACGCAAAAGCAGGCGTCATTATGAGCATCCAAAAGCAGCCTGGAGCCAGCACAATTGAGCTCTCACGCGAAATTGAAAAGGCGCTTAAGGAGCTTGAAAAAACTCTCCCTGCTTATGTCGAACTTAATCCGGATTTATTTAAACAAGCTAACTTCATTGAAACTTCAATTGAAAATGTTAAAGAAGCACTTAGGGACGGTGTAATTCTAGTTGTTATTGTACTATTTTTGTTTCTACTTAATTTTAGAACTACGATGATAACAATCACTGCGATTCCGTTATCTTTCGTTTTGTCCGCTATAGTTTTTAAAATGTTTGGGCTTTCAGTTAATACCATGACCCTGGGGGGGCTAGCTATAGCGATAGGTGAGCTAGTCGATGATGCTATTGTCGACGTCGAAAATGTTTTTAGGCGTCTACGTGAAAACAGACAAAGTAGTAACCCCAAAAACACAATTTTGGTAGTCTATGAAGCTTCAAGCGAGGTTAGAAACTCTATCGTAATTGCTACCATTATTGTTTGTTTAGTATTTTTACCTCTTTTTAGTATGGGTGGAATTGAAGGTAAACTTTTTATCCCGCTTGGAATTTCATACATCGTATCCCTGTTGGCCTCAATGGTCGTCTCATTAACTGTAACTCCGGTGCTTTGTTCGTACCTTTTAACCTCAGGAAAGCTTCTTGAGCACAAGGACGGTGCGCTGGTCCGATTTCTTAAAAAAGTAGACACCCAGATTCTACATAATTCTTTGAAGCATCCTAAAATTATTATCGCGTTTACGTTAGCACTTTTTCTTGGTGCTGTCTCACTGTCATTTAAAATGGGACGAGACTTTTTGCCAAAATTTAACGAAGGAACCGCTACGATTTCTATGATGGCACAGCCGGGGATATCATTAGTGGAATCAAACAAGCTTGGAAAACAGGCCGAAACTTTAATTCTAAAATCACCAGAAGTAAAATCAGTTTCAAGGCGTACCGGTCGCGCCGAACAAGATGAGCACGCTGAAGGCGTACATTCATCAGAAATTGATGTGGATTTTAAACAAGACGGGCGAGCGCGCGATACTGTTTTGGCCGAAATCAGAACTAACCTTGCGACCGTTGAAGGGGTTTTTATTAATGTGGGGCAGCCAATTTCACACCGTCTGGATCATCTTTTGTCTGGCGTCAGGGCGCAAATTGCCATTAAGGTTTTCGGACCAGATCTATCCATCCTTCGAGCAAAAGCTGCCGAAATAGAGAAATCTATTCAAGGAACGGATGGCCTGGTAGATTTGCAAACAGAACAACAGGTTTTAATTCCACAAGTAAAAATTCAACTCATGCGCGAAGAGGCCGCCAAATACGGGATCGTAGTCGGTGATTTAGCCCAGTTGATGGAAAAAGCTTTGCAAGGCGAAGTCGTTGGACAAATTTTAGAAGGACAAAAGAATATTGACGTACTTATGAGATTTGATGAAAAATCCAGATCCGATTTAGAATTGATTAAAAATACACCTATTAAGACATTGCCGGATGGGTCAAAAATCACGGTTGAAAAAGTGGCCGATGTTTTTGAATCGACAGGACCAAACATTGTTAATCGAGAAAATGCACAACGCCGAATAGTGGTTCTTGCGAACTCATCGGGTCGAGATCTTGATGGTTTGGTCAAAGAGATCCAATCAAAAATAAAGGAAAAAGTTAAGATTCCCGAAGGATATTTTGTTAGCTATGGCGGGCAGTTTGAAAGTCAGCAGCAGGCTGCAAAACTTATGACATTTTTGGCGATACTTGCGATTTTGGGAATTTTTCTAGTTCTATATATGCATTTCAAATCGACATTTATTTCCATTCAAGTGATGCTCAATATTCCAATGGCTTTTATTGGCGGGATTATTGGTATCTACTTAACAGACAAAACTATATCAGTCGCAAGTCTAGTGGCATTTGTTACCCTGTGCGGTATTGCCTCAAGAAATGGAATCATGATGATATCACATTACTTGCATTTAATGAAACACGAGGGCGAAGAGTTTACCGAAAATATGGTCATTCGTGGATCACTCGAGAGATTAGTGCCTGTGCTTATGACGGCATTAACCGCAATTTTAGGTCTAATTCCGTTAGCGCTAGCGGGTGGTAGTCCCGGAAAAGAAATCCTTCATCCAGTCGCGGTCGTTATAGTCGGTGGACTTATTAGCTCGACTCTTTTAGATATGTTTGTAACCCCTGCGGTTTTTTATCATTTCGGTAAAAAGTCAGCGGAGAAAAGTGTTCAACGTATGGAACAAAAAAATATTTTCGAAGGAGAAAAGCGTGTCTAAGAAGTTAATAGCATTGATTGCCGGATCCATTATCCTGTCTTCCTGCGCAAGTCAGTTACACCGCGGCGTCGTGGCAATGAAAATTGATGATAGTAATGCTCATGTTGGGCTAAATAGCGATGAAGTTTCCATAGGAGATCACGTCGAGCTATATGGTAATCAATGTAAAAAAATGAGTCGTGTCACCGACCAAACCTGCACAAAAGTATCTAAAGGTCATGGCGTGGTAACACAAATCTTGAACGATAACTATTCATCTATAAAGTTTGATTCGGGCGTTGCCTTTCAAGAAGGTGATTTTATTGAAAAGCATTCACATTAATTAAAAAGGAGACACTATGTTAAAAAAAATAATTTTATCAATCGCAATACTTGGTTCAATAGCGACCTTTGCGCATGAAGGTCACGATAAGGTGCCCGGAGCAATTAAAGCTAATCACGGAGGCACGGTTATGCCAGGAAAAGAAATAAACTTGGAATACGTGGTTTCTGGTGCAGACGTGATGCTTTTTCCGGCGAGTCACGAAGGAAGCGATTTAAGTGCGTCAGAAGTTAAATTAAATGTAAAATCTAAACTGCCGAATGGAAAGCCAAAGCTAATTAAACTGGAGTCAAAAGAAGGCGCGTTTATTGCGAAAGTTGATTTCAAAAATGCTTATCGAATCGAAATGACTGTAGATACTGAAGTTAAAGGTAAAAAAAGTTCATTTAAGTTTCAAGTTGAAAAGTAGTCTTTAGGAGAACCAGTTATGAGCTCGAGCTTTTTTATTTTCATAGTTATGTTTTCGGCTTTGAGTGCCTATTCACTTGAAGGAATCGATGGACTTTCTAAAAATCTTTATCAGAAGAATCAGGAAATCATGTCTTTGGAAAAGTATGTTGAATCTAAAGAAGCTCTAAGTAACTCTTCTGTATCAGGATACTATCCAACATTGAATGCTGTAGCAGGCTGGGGACAGAATAAGACAGATGACCTGCCTTCGGTTCAAAAGGGATATCTTGGATATATTGAAGGCAGATTAAATCTTTTTCGAGGTTTTAAAGATCACTCTATTCGTGGGCAAAAAGATATAGATTTCCTGCTGTCAAAACTTGACCTTGAGTCAAAGAAACGTGAGCTTCGGCTGCAGCTCACTGAAATCTCAAGCCGGATGATTTTACATCATAAAATACGAAATATATTAGATGAAGAATTCAAAGTTACACAGTCACAAAAGCAGATGGCCGCCAAAAAAGTGGGTGCGGGACTAACTGGAACGGTCGATAACCTAGAATTTGAACTCAGGGAAAATGAACTTCAAATCGCACAAAGACAAATCGATCAGCAGCATGACGAAGCTCATCAAAGGTTTTTTAAAATGTTTGGGGAAGATGTTTCAGATGCACAGCTAGAAAATCTTGAATTTAGCAGTGTAGAGACGTTAGCAAAAGCAGCAGGTCACTTTAAAGTGGAAAATGCTCTTGAGTATAGAAAAATAGAACTGGCTCAGAATAGATCAGAGTTTGAAAAGAAAGAAATTAAAGCAGACTTTCTGCCGTCTCTTGATTTTACTTATGGTTTTGGACGCCTGACGCCCTCGGAGGAAAGTAATCTTAAATTTAATGAGTCAAGGTATGCAATTCAAATAACGATTCCAATTTTTTCAGGATTTGACACCTATTATAGGTCAAAATCAGTGAATCTTGTATCGCAGTCCATAGAGAAACTTAAGACACAGAAACGAATTGATATAGGAACAGAGTTTAATATTTTAAGGACTAAAATAGCCCAGATGAATGCGCTCTATCAAATCAACGAAAAGAAGCAGATAAGTTCGCAAAAATATTTCGATCTGACATTATCCGAATATCGAAGAGGTATAAAGAATTCACCTGATTTAGTTAGCGCGACCGAGAGATTGTTTTCTTCAAAAAAGAAAAAATATGAAATTTTGGTGGATCTTGAAATATTGAAAGTCCAGATTGAAAATCTATATTAGTGTTTTCCATCAAAGTGGCATTAGGATAGGGTTCCGCTGAACAAGACCATTAACTAGAAATAGCTTACTTCCGACTAGTTTCTTAGCGCAGTTTCTACAAAATCAATTGAATGCCGATAAAATGGGACATGAGAAAGTTCTTTTTATTATTTATTTTATATTTTGCGGTAGGTTGTTCACAGTCAGAGTTTGAAGTAGTTAATATGTCGTCATCAGATCCAGATCATATTGGCGAAGAGCCTGCGGGTATGCCGAATGATATTCCTGAAACTCTTGAAATATTAGATACAATAGCAACAGTAAATTCGGCTGATTTTTCGCTGAGTGAACAGTCTTACAAACTTGCCCATGGGCCGGCTCAAATATGGAACGGGTGCGATTCTAATGCAACGGTCATGGGTGGATATAACAGCGACTCGAAATGCGGAAAAGGTTACTTTCATCCGATATTTGCAGCGCACTTAAATAAGCATTTATTCACATGTGTAGAGCGAGCTTCATTGGAGGCCAACCTTCCGAATCCAACTCGGATTTTTATCCGCCATCTTGGAACTTATAATAATAGAAATGGGCGTCAAACAAGTTCGCTGAGCATGCACGCGTATGCTCGCGCGCTAGATATCGCTCAATTTAATTTGTACGATGACTCCGGCAATGTAACGCGAATTAGTAATGAAATGAAAAACTATAGCGGCGCTACCGCTACATTCTATGATACGTTTCGAAAATGCTGGAAGGATTCACTGCTTTCATCTTGCCGACCCGGCCAAAAAGAATTTAATGGTTCCATCGGTCACCCAAAGTCAGCTCTCGGTGGAAACAGTCTTCATGCTGGGCACATCCACTTATCATTTCCATTTTGCGCTGAGTGAGAATTGATCTGCCTGGAATATCAGTCGCGTCTGACTATTTCAGATTGTAGCGAGATAAATGAAAGTAAATTGGGGTTTCGATAACTAATATAAAGATGATCAGCTCTATGGAGTCGTCGCCTGTCTATAACTGGGATTCAAAACACTATGAGCAATCCGAAATGTTAAGATCCACAATTATGAATTTTAACATTACTATAGTGACCTACTCTTTTTCGACAAGCATTCCTTCTCGCAAAGCGACTCCGTTTTTGACTTCAATGAGAGCTTCGTTTTCAGATACAATACGCAAAACTTCACCTAAACCGATTCTGCGTTTCTGACATTGAGTAGTTGAGGACCCAGAAATATCAGAAAATCGGCCTTTTCGTTCGCGACAAGTTTGCGTGTAGAAACCTACTTTATCACCAGGCTCTAATAACCCCGTTTCTCCCAAAGCAACGATGGCTTGACCTCCATCGATAGAGTTTTTGACGTAGATTTCAGTGGTCGTGCAAGATGATAAAAATAAAAACAAATAAATTAGATATTTTTTCATAAATCCCCTTAAATTATTTTTTGATTTAACCCATTCAAGGGTAATAAACATACACCTCGGTCAAATCGAAAAATCAGTACTAAAAAGTTTGAGTTAGGATAGTTCTATTGGAATTAGATCTATGAAATAGCGATAGGCGGTTTCGTAGGAACTTCTAAAAATGGAATTTCGTGAAAATGATCGTTATTATTCACAAGTGAATTTTTAATAAGTAGATCGCCAATCGAAATTAATTGAGTCAAAATAAAAAAATGACAACCGTTTTGATGGTGAGAATGGTGTCCACCGCTTGTTTCGGTTTGACTACTATCGGAATGGTGAGCGTGTGAGTTAAAAATAGAAACTAAAGAAAACATGCCTGTAGTTGATGTCTTAGATTCAAAAGAGCTAAATGTATTTTCAGTTTCTTCAAGATTCAGATGCAAGCTAGAAATAAATAAGGAAATAGTTATTAACAATAGGGCGAAAGTAGATCGCTTTTTCATAAATATCCTTCCTTACTATCAGATTACCAGTGGTATCGGAATTTTGCTAGCCCAAGTTCATATGTTGGACTCGGGTCTGGGGAACTCGTCTTTAAATTCAGAATGCTTTTGCGCCCAAACGGAATAGATTATAGCCGACAGCAATACGCAAAGAACCGAACCAATTATCAACATATTAAAGTCTTGAGTCGATGGCAAAAGCGCACCAGCAGCATATAATCCAAGGGTGGCTATACCAGTTAAAGCACTAGCAAAACCATTAACTTGACCTCTGACTTCGGGTCGAATTCCAATTTGTCTGATTTGTATTTCACCAAGGCCAAAACCGTAAACACCTATTCTGGAAAAAAGGACGAAAGCAAGAAACCCAATCTGTCCCAAACGGTCTCCTGATAAAAAGCAAATCAAAGCCAATAAGACCATGACAAACTGAAAAACAACAAAACCTTGAGTTCCTCGCAGCAGTCCCCAGCGTTCTATGATTTTAGGAAATAGAACAGTTGCGCCGAGGCCGAAGAAGGCGCCCAGACCACGAAATATTCCGATCTCCCATTCCGGAAGTTTCCAGCCATCTATTAAAAATGCTGTTAGTAGAACGCCATGGGGACTCAGGGCCGACAGCCACAAAACGGCGTAGGCTAGAACAGCAAGTGCAACCGGCTCTTTGAAAAAGGAGCGCCAACCCTTTGTTATTTTTTTGATGAACGATGTTTTTGAAGCTTCACTGGATTGAATCGGTTTGTTCATCAATTCAGGACGATCATGAAAAATAGATCGCAAAATTCCATATTCAGGCAAAAAGGATAAAATATTCCATATGCCAATCAATAAAAATCCAAATAAAGATATATTGTTCCATTCCAAAACTAAGAGCAACCCAGCAATAACGGGTGCTGTAACTTCGGTAAAAAGATCGACCTGCCTTAAGCGACTATTAAACCTAGCCAATTCGTCTTCAGTAAAACTTGATGGCACGAGGTCGTTAGCTATCGAGATATCCATAAAGCTAGAACCAAGATTGCTTAAAATGCCTCCGAAGATTAGAAAAGCAAAGGCGAGATATATAGGAGTAGGGCCCCACATTGGCTCTACCGAATTAAAGAATACGAATAGATAAAGAGAAAGTAGCCCTAGAATAACCCCCACAAGCTGAAGTAGTATACCAAGTTTGGCCGCTTTGAAACGATTAACGGTATCTATCAACGATGTCAGACGGGGTAAAAAAACAACCGTCGCCAGACGAACAAGAAAATAATAAAGAGCAGCGATACGAAACTCACCAGGCAAGATTTTAATTAAAACAAGAGGAACGGCAAAATCCCAGGCCTGATCTCCCGATCGTGTCAGCAGGCGTCCGATTAATATACGGGTAGAAAAAGATAGTTTCATTTCTTGTTAGTGGTGACTACCTTGAATTGGACCCTTAAGAAGTTGTTGAAAAAGGAGCGAAACTTCATTCAAAACTTTTTCTTGCCCTGGTTTGAGTGATGACTGAATGCAAGAAGAAATATGATCTTGCGCTACGGTCGCTCGACATTCAACTAAAGTAACAAGTACACCTGATAGAATACTTATGACATCGTTACAAGGTTTTTGATTTTTTATCATGTCTTCGACATCTTTCAAATTTTGAATCGCGACTCTCAAGTGCGTAAGTACTTCTTGCGTGCGGTGATGTTCGTGCTTTACTTCGTTGTTAAATGTTTCCATAAAAATCCTTTCGGGCCGATTAGCCGTATTTTTTCAAATTCTACTTCCAAAAGCTTCTTAAAATTTCTGTCACTTCTTTACCTGCCTGCGCTGCCTCTTTTTTTGTAGGAGCTTCAACAATATGTTCTAGAATATGTCCTTCCACGATTTCTCCCATGAGACCTGTCAAAGCACCTCGACTAGAGCTTAATAGTTGAAGAAGTTTATAAGCATCTTCTTCTGCATTGAGAATTTCAGAAACAGCATCCAGTTGCCCTTTAATTCGATTGATTCTTGATATGAGTTTAGCTTTGTCTCGAATTGTGTGACTCATTGTGATCTCCTTAGATAAGTGTCCCAAGTTTAAGATTACATTGTTATGAAGTATAGTATACTCCCCTATATTATATTTTGTCGATAAGCAAAGTGCCTAATAAATGGGCTTGCATATAAAAGGTCTATTGGTTAAGATTGGGGCCTGTGAGATTTTTAACACTAGTTGCTTTTTTAACTTTCCAGCTATCTTTTAATGGTAAGGCCATCGGAATGATGATCACGCACCTGGATGCGTGCGCTGTGGACGGTCACTGTCATGTTGAATTAGCAAATGAAACCGTTTCCCACTATGAGAATGAAGAAGAGGATCATCATGACGATGAGGCTGATCATGTACATCATCATAGGCATTCACCGGATGAGCCAGAGCATTCTCATACGCACCAACATTCCCATACTCATGCATTTGGGAGTCAAATTTTCTTTGGATCGGAATTTCATTTTGTTTCTTTCCATCACGAAAAACTTATTTTTTCAACGCAAGAGGGTTTGCAGCTTCGCGGCCCTTTTTTAGATTCTGTTTTCCGCCCTCCAATTTCTTAAAAACGTCTTTGTCGAACTAGCTAATTAAATACACCGATCTTTTATCGGCTTAGTGCTCTTTTTTTGGCTTTCAGTTCATTTTAATAACTAATATTTATTCCATTTCGAAAATGAAAGGTGTTCTATGTACTTTAAATCATTCCTATTCTGTTATTTGGTCGGCTGGGGTGTTATAGGATTAGCTCAATCGAGTGATCGCTCGTGCGAAAATCTGACATCCTATAAAGGGTTGCTTTTATGCGCTGTCGACAAACATCCCGATGCTCTGAAAGCAAAACTACTCTGGCAACAAAATCAAAACTTGATCGGCATGGCCGAACAAAGACCCAATCCTGAAATCAACTCCCAGGTATTAAGTGGTAAGGCGGGAGACGATTCCTACCAATACACGCAGATTAATTTGGCTCACACTTTTGAGTTAGGTGGTAAGAGGGATGCGCGAATTCGTAGATCTCAATTGCAAATGAGCAATTCCGAATTGGATCTAAAGTTGGTTCAAGAGCAAGTTTACTTAAAGACTTATCTGGCTCTAGCGCGATTACGCCAAATTCAGTCTGAAATGGTAATTTATGATGATGCTCTCAACACATTTGAGCGAATTCAAAAGCAATATCGATCACGCCCCCGCATGACACCCGAACAAAAAGCCATTTACGCCATTATGGACATTGCGGCTAGCGATTATCGCCTTAAGCGACAACCGCTACTGAGTGAAATCAGAGAAAATGAACGATTTATCGAGATAGCGATTGGACGTAAATTCAGTATTCGAAAAGAATTATACCCTCCGCTTAGAAAAAAATGGCCGATCTTGTCGCCAGCCAGTTCCGAAGTTACCGAGGCTAGCCTGAGTTTTAAAAAGTCTTTGAGTGATTTAGAATTAGCTCAAGCCGAAGTTTCAGAAGCTAATAGCCAAGCTTGGTCGGATTTAAAGTTAGGTCCCACATTCGAAACACAATCACAAGGTAGCCAGAAAATTAACTCGTTTGGATTAAATTTATCTTTTGCTCTTCCTGTTTTCCATACGAACGGTGCGGGAAAGTCCTACGCAGAAGCCGGGGTATCCCGTGCTAAGATGTCGCTGGCAGCGACTAAAGAAATAGAAAATCAGCAATGGAATTTGCAACGTGAAAAGTATCAAGATGCAGTGAAATCTTTAGAATCAGCTCTGTCCTTTTCTGAATTAGAGAAGAAGCATCGGGAAGTCGAGGATTCTTTTAGCACAGGAATTATTCCGAGTTCCCTGGTTATAGAAATTCATCGTCAAATGGCAGATTATACAAAAAGTCTTAGCGAGCAGGAAAATGCAACTATCGAAGCCCTGGCTAATATTTATTCTATCGAAGGACGACTACTGTCGGAGGGTTTATGAAAAATAATATTTTAATTGGAATTTCGATTGTTTCCATAGTAACAGCGAATGTCTTTGCCCAAGAAGAAGGCAACGGCTTTCGCGCCGGTGCTACATTAGCTGTTCAAGAAGCTAATCTAAAAGACGGATTTAGACTTACGGACAAAGCCAAAGAGGCTATCGGTGTAAAAACTAAAGCTCTGGGCCCTAAACCGTTTAAGCTTTCCGCAAATTCTTTAGTTCACTACAGCGATAAAGTCGGAGTCTATCGACTACGTCAAGGTTGGTTCAAGCTAATTGAAGTTAAAAAAACAAATCAAGATAACGGCAGTGTGCTGATATCAAGTAGCGATCTTAAAGAGAGTGATGACGTAGCCGTTGAAGGTGTCGCATTACTTCGTGTCAGTGAAATGGATGCATTCGGAGGTGAAGAATGATCAGCAAAATTATTGCATTTTCAATTTATAATCGGATCGCTGTTCTGGTAGTTACTCTGGGTATTGCGATAGCAGGGTGGATTACATTTGAAAATTTACCTATCGATGCCGTTCCCGATGTAACTAACAATCAGGTGCAAATTAACACGGCCGTTGATGGTTTGTCTCCCGAGGAAACGGAAAGAAATGTTACCTTCCCCATTGAAACAGCGATGCGCGGGCTTGCCGGTGTCAACGAAGTGAGATCATTGACTCGATTCAATTTGTCTCAGGTAACGGTGATTTTCGAGGACGAGATTGATATTTACCGTGCCAGACAGTTAGTGTCCGAACGCTTGCAAGCAGTTTCGGGATCTTTGCCAGCTGGTATTTTACCTCAACCCGGACCGGTGAGTTCTGGTTTAGGGGAAATCGTTCATTATTCTATAGAAGCGGAAAAAATAGAATCGGGCCAAAAACGCCTAGAACAATTAATGGAGATGAGAACTATTCAGGAATGGTTCATTAAACCACGATTGTTAACGGTAAAGGGTGTCGCAGAAGTTAATACAATTGGCGGATTTGAAAAGCAGTTTCATATTCAGCCGAATGCTCAGAAAATGGCCCGCTATGGCGTGCAATTTTCTGAACTTATTGAGGCCATCCAAAGAACAAATCGTAACGTCGGTGGTGGTTATGTTCAGCAAACTGGGGAGCAATTTCTGGTTCAAGCGGTTGGTCTTTTAAAAGACATTGAAGACATTCGAGCCGTTCCGCTCAAATCCTTAGAAACATTTCAAACCATTACAATTGGTGACGTGGCCGAAGTTGAGTTAGCGACGGAGCTTAGATCTGGTGCTGGACTTGTTCGCTCACGCGAAGCCGTAATCGGCACAGTGATGATGCTGATGGGTGAGAACAGTCGAACTGTTGCTATTCGCGTAGCCGAGCGACTGAAGGAAATCCAAAAAAATCTTCCGCAAGGCTATAAAGTTGAAACACTTTATATTCGGTCTGATTTAGTGAGTTCTACTATTGGCACAGTTGAACATAACTTAATGACAGGCGCTTTTCTGGTCATCGTCATTCTTGCGCTGCTGATGGGTAACTTGCGAGCGGCCCTTATAACGGCCGTGACAATCCCTCTGTCACTTTTGATTTCTTTTATTGCCATGAAATATTTTAAAATTTCAGGAAACTTAATGAGTTTGGGCGCTTTAGATTTTGGTATTATCGTCGATGGTACGGTGATCTTAATGGATCATTGTGTACGCGTGATTCAAGAGCGCTCTAATGCACTAAAAAGAAACCTAACTCAGGAAGAATTAAAAAAAGCAGTCTACGATGCTACCGTGCATATTCGAACGGCGGCGGGTTTCGGTCAGCTGATTATTGTGGTCGTGTTTCTTCCGATATTTTCACTGGTTGGCGTAGAAGGAAAAATGTTCCGCCCAATGGCCGCAACGTTTATTATCGCCATTTTAGCAGCACTGGTACTATCGTTCACGGCAGCTCCCGCATTAGCGAGCTTGCTGATGACAGGAAAAGTGGCGGATAAAGAGCCTTGGTTGATGCGACAACTAGAGCGTTTTTACGCGCCGATTTTAAATTTCGTCCTTCGCTTTAAAATGACTACAGTTCTGATCGGTGTAGTTTCTACTATTATAGGTGCTGTGTTATTCACTCGACTCGGCGGCGAATTTTTACCCCAGTTAGATGAAGGAACACTTTTGGTTCAAACTACGAGGCCCGTAAATGTGAGCATTGATCAATCGGTCGTACTTCAAGCTAAAACGGAAGAGATCGCATCTCAATTTCCAGAAGTGGCGTATACGTTTTCAAAAATTGGAACGTCAGAAATCGCCAATGATCCAATGGGTGTCAATCAGGCTGATACGTATATTATGTACAAGTCTGAAAAAGATTGGCCTGTAATTAATGGAAAAAAACGCAATCGCAGCGAAGTAGCAAATGCCATTATTGAAAGGCTTGATGCCGAGCTACCAGGACAATCTGTTTTACGAAGTCAACCGATTCAAATGCGTTTCAACGATTTATTGGAAGGCTCAAAATCCGATGTCGCCGTAAAACTGTATGGTGACGATATGGAAAAACTTTCGAGTATTACCAAGCAAATTGCAGCGATTGTTACAAAAATCGACGGCTCAGGCGAAGTTGAGACAGAGTTACGAGGTACTTCACCATTGCTAAGAGTAACCCCTAAGAAAGATGTTCTTAGAAAAATGGGCATTTCCACTCAGCAGGTCCTGCAAGCTGTGGGAGTAGCTTTGGGCGGCTCGGAAGCTGGAATGCTGTATGAAGGGGAAAAGCGATTTCCAATTTTTGTACGTTTGAGCGAGAAGCAACGTTCCGATTTAGATGGAATTAGGTCTTTGCCGGTGGGAATCGGCAGCAATGCGACCGTTCCTCTTCACGAGGTAGCTGATATCAAATTCGAGGAAGCGTATGGCACTATAGTTCGTGAAGATGGCAAACGAAGAGCGGCCGTTATGATTAATCCTCATGGAAGGGATACAGAAAGTTTCGTGAATGATGCTCGTAAAGCCGTTGAAGCCCAAATAAAGCTACCCGAAGGCTACTACATCGAATGGACGGGAACGTTTAGAAATTTGCAAGAGGCTAAGTCCAGATTATTGGTTCTGGCGCCGCTGGCATTGTTGCTTGTTTTACTGATGATCTACGCGGCTTTCAAAAGCGTCGGTGAAACACTGCTTATCTTCGCGTGTGTACCAATGGCATTGGTGGGCGGCGTGCTCGGCCTGATGTTAAATGGTTTGCCTTTCAGTATCACTGCGGGCGTCGGTTTTATCGCTCTATCGGGGATTGCCGTCTTAAATGGTGTGGTTTTAATGAACTACTTCAATGACCTCAGAAAAGAGCGATTGGATTCCCGGACGATCGTTACTCGGGGAGCGTTGCTAAGATTGCGCCCAGTGATGATGACGGCGCTGGTGGATATTTTTGGATTTTTGCCCATGATGCTTTCAACAAGCATCGGAGCCGAAGTTCAAAAGCCTTTAGCTTCTGTGGTGATCGGTGGAATTGTATCGTCGACATTACTTACGCTATTGGTTCTTCCCGCTCTTTATTTGACCTTTGAAAAATACATGAAAACTCATGAGCTAAGCTCACTTGATTTAAAGGAGACGTAAAGTGAAACTATTATTTTTTCTATTCCCTTTGGTAGCGAGTCCGCAATTGTGGGCTCATGGAATTTCGGCAGCGGATAAACAAGCGATGTTAGATGGCGGTTATCTGCGGTATATTTGGCTGGGTGCTACTCACATGCTATCAGGGTATGATCACCTGCTATTTATTTTTGGGGTCATCTTTTTTTTAGCCTCGTTTAAAGACATCGTAAAATTCATAAGCGTATTCACGTTTGGCCATTGCATAACTTTAGTGTTTGCCACATTTTTCAAAATCAGTGCGAACTACTATTTAGTTGATGCCGTGATTGCTGTCAGCGTGATGTACAAGGGATTTGAAAACATAGATGGATTCAAAAAATATTTTGACTGGCAGCCTCCAAGCCTGCTGACAATGGTATTTGCTTTCGGGTTGATACATGGATTTGGTTTATCTACTCGATTGCAACAACTGCCGCTAGGTGACGATCAGATGTCGATGCTATTTAGAATTCTTTCTTTCAACGTTGGCGTAGAAGTTGGTCAAATTACGGCATTGACGGCTATGCTCATCGTTCTTGCCGGGTGGAGAAAAGCAAAGTCCTACGCAAAATTTGCGTATGCGGCCAATGTCGGTTTAATAGCAGGAGGAATATTTTTATTCTTTATGCAATTTCATGGCTATTGGCATACATCAGATCCGGATGCTTTTCCGTTAAATCAAGATGACCACTCGCATGTTCACGCAGACATGAAAGCTAACGAAATTCAAAAACACGAAGACTAATTTAAACAAACAAAACAAACAAAGGAGTAAGTATGAAATCATTATTTTTAGTTGGAACATTATTAGTAGCGGGACTTGCGTTCGGGCATGCCGATCATGAGCATCAAAAAAAAATGACGTTGGTCGCTTCGTGCAAAGAAGAATTTTGCAAAGAGTTAGAGTTAACAGAGTCCGCACAAAGCATTATTGATGCTGTGATTAAAGCGGATGAACGACGTGCTGGCTGGGAAAAAGCCAAACTAGTTAAGGTTGAAGAAGGAGATCCAAAAAATGTAAAGGACTGGAAACTTTCTTATTCCGATGAAAAAAAATCTAAAGCGAAAATTCTTTATGTATTCGTTACTGTAAAAGGCTATCTAAATGGTTCAAATTTTAGTGGTAAATAATCATGATTAAATTGATTGGGCTATTCTACAGCTTGAACGTATTGGCAGGCGAAGGCACAGGGCATTCTCATGGACCAAGCGATGGTTCTGGAAGTATGCAAGTTATTGGCACGCTTGTAATTGTATTAGTCGCTATAGCAGGATTTTGGTTTCTTTCGAAAAAGAACAAATAAAACCACGTCCGGATAAACTATAACAGAAAGTTGAAGGTAAAATTTATGTCAACGTTTTTTGCAGTACCGGAGTTGATCCCCTTGGGTGAAGTCCATACACACAAGGTCACCTACAAAGTTCCGCCTGATCCCTCACCCTGGATTTTTGCCATCGTTGTAATTGGGATCTCTATGCTAACGATGGTAGTTTTGTTTCGTAGAAAGCCAGTGAAAAAAAAGAAGAAAAAGTAGAAGTACGTCTGAACGCAATCCAATAACTTTGGTTGAGTATTTATCAGGCGCGTACTTATTCATTAAAAATGACAGGCTTTGATAATAGATTTTTCTATTCTGCGACGATATGTCCAGAAATCATATCCATCCCACAGGCAAATCTAATATCTCCTTTTTTGATTATGCCTAGGTCCACGGTTGCTTCTATATCTTTATCGAGCTTCATCTTGATTTTCTTTTCTTTGATTTGGATTTGTGTTGCACACGTGTCATCTGTTATTCGCGTTACTTTTAGAACAACATGAGTTCCGGGTTTAACTTTTATTTCGCTAGGCTCAAAGCCTTTGTCAGTTACTTTTAGCGAAATGTTTTGCAGATCCTCCTTGGCGCCAGCAAACTGAAGTCCGAAAGTTAGGAAAGTAGCTAGTAAAAACTGTTTCATGAAATCTCCTTTGTTTGATTTAAAATTTCTTTTTCTTTCCAAATATAAAATATGACTGGGTAAATTAGAAGCTCTAATAGGAATGACGAGAAGAGTCCCCCGATCATGGGAGCTGCAATTCGCTTCATTACATCGGCTCCTGCTCCGACAGACCACATGATGGGAATCAATCCCATAAAAAGAGCCAAAACAGTCATCAGCTTTGGTCGAACCCTGTGAACGGCCCCCTCCATAACTGCGTCGTGAAGATCTTTTTTTGTTTTCATCAGTCCACGTTTTTCACGATCGTGATAGGAAAGATCCAAATACATCAACATAAAGACACCGGTTTCTGCATCAAGACCCAGTAACGCAATCATCCCAACCCAAGCTGCGATCGAGAGATTATAGTCTAGACCAACTAGAATCCACACCGCTCCTATCAGTGAAAACGGAACGGCCAAAAGTACGATCCCTGTTTTGATCCAAGACTTCGTATTAAAGTGCAGCAGCAGAATAATTAGAAACAATGTGAGCGGAATAACAATTTTTAGGCGTTCTTTCACACGCTCCATATTTTCGAACTGTCCACTCCAAGCCAAAGTGTAGCCCGCGGGCAATGTAACTCTTTCGCTGACTACTTTTTTCGCTTTTTCAACAAAGCTTCCAATATCGGTTTTCGCGGGATCAATATCGACGTAAACGTATCCCACGAGAGACGCATTTTCGTCCCGAATCATCGAAGCGCCTTCGTTAATTTTGACCTGTGCAATTTCGCTCAAAGGAATCTGAGCGCCAGTAGGAGCTGAAATCAACACGCGCTTGATTCTTTCGATGTCTTGTCGAAAATCAGGAGCCATTCGTACTTGAATAGGATAGCGCTCGCGGCCTACTAATGCCGTTGAGACATTTTCGCCGCCAATAGCCACCATGGCTTGATCCTGAGCCTCTTTTAAAGAAAGGCCATAAGACTTCAGCTTATTCCGATTAAAATCGACATCTAAAAAATAACCGCTCGCGATTCGTTCAGCAATAACCGTTCTTGTGCCTTCAAGTTTTTGCAGAACGCCCTCTAGCTCACGGCCAATTCTTTCTATTGTTTTTAAGTCAGCACCAAAAACTTTAATGCCAATCGGACTGCGGATACCAGTTGAGAGCATGTCGATGCGATTTTTGATCGGCATAGTCCAGATATTTGGCATTCCAAGAAAGTTCAGTTTTTCATTCATCTCACTCACTAGAGCTTCTTCAGAAATAGTCTCTGGCCAAATGCGGGTAAAGGGTAATTTCAGAATCTCTGGCAAAAACGAATACCAGCGTTTTTCTTTTCGCCATTCTGAGTGTGGTTTTAGAACAATTGTAGTTTCAATCATCGAGACTGGCGCCGTATCGGTTGAAGTTTCCGCACGACCTGCCTTGCCAAAAACGGTGTCAACTTCAGGAAAAGATTTTAATAGTTTGTCCTGAATGGTCAAAATTCTCTGAGCTTCAGAAACTGAAAGTCCAGGCAATGCCGTTGGCATGTAGAGCAGACTTCCTTCATGAAGTGTTGGCATGAACTCAGAGCCAAGCATCGCAAATCCCGGAAAAATTGAAAGTACAGCAACAAAAGCAAGAGAGAGGACAAACTTTTTTCTTTCAAGAACCCAATGTAACACCGGCTCATAGATAGCAAATAGTCGTCGGCTTATCGGATGTTTGTACTCAGAATAATACTTACCGACTAAAAGAGTATTTCCAATTGAATTAAGCCAAGGGTAGGGACCTTTAAAGTGATCTGGTCTTGCAAATAGCATTCGCATAGCGGGATCAAAAGTGATGGCAAGGATCGCCGCAATCGCCATCGCTAGATTTTTAGAAAGAGCCAGTGGCCTAAAAAGTCGTCCCTCTTGATCAATCAAGGTAAAAATCGGCAAGAACGCGACAGCAATTACTAAAAGCGAAAAAAAGACCGAAGGGCCAACTTCGGTGAGGGCTTCAAGACGAACTTTGAAGAAGCTTTCTTTTCTGCCGCCTTCATCCCAGAGTTGAATTTTACGATAGGCGTTTTCAACTTCAACGATGGCGCCATCAACAAGCACTCCAATTGAAATTGCGATTCCAGCAAGCAACATGATATTGGCACTCTGACCCATGAGCCACAGCGGAATAAATGAAAGTAGTACGGCGATAGGAATCGTAACGATTGGAACAAGTGCCGAAGGCACATGCCAGAGGAAAATCAGAATCACGAGGCTTACAATGATAAGTTCTTCTATCAAAGTTCCTTTGAGAGTTTCAATCGCACGATGAATCAAATCAGAACGATCGTAGACTGTTTTGATTTTAACCCCATCAGGTAGTGACTTTTGAATCTCGGCAATTCGGCTTTTGACTCGATCAATGACGGAAGGTGCATCTTCACCCTGTCTCATGACGATAATTCCGCCAACGGTGTCACCCTGACCGTTGAAATCCGTAACACCTCTGCGCATTTCAGGACCGATCGAAACTGTAGCGACTTGCTTTACTAATATTGGAGAGCGTCCTTTGAGTGGATAAGTGATCACCGCATTTTCAATTTCCTCGGACGAAGAGATAAGGCCTTGTGAGCGCACCATGGCCTCAGTTCCTGAGAACTCGATAACTCGTCCTCCAGATTCTTGATTTGTATTTCGAACTGCCTCGAGAACTTGTGACAGACTCACTTGGAAAAGTTCAAGCTTTCTGGGGTCAACTTTAACTTGAAACTGCTTAACGAACCCGCCAACGCTTGCTACCTCTGAGACTCCCGGCACACTTTGAAGCTGATAACGAATGTTCCAATCTTGTAGGGATCGTAAATCACCAGAGTTCAATTTTCCCGAATCGTCCACGATTGCATATTGATAAACCCAGCCAACACTTGTGGCATCAGGTCCTAATTCTGTTCGCACACCTTGGGGAAGGCTTGCCGAAATTCGACTCAAATATTCAACAACGCGGCTACGAGCCCAATAAAGATCAGTGCCGTCCTCAAATATTACATAAACATAAGAGTAGCCATAATCAGAAAAGCCGCGAACAGATTTGATTTTAGGTGCGCCAAGAAGGGCGGCCACGATGGGATAGGTGACCTGTTTTTCAAGAATTTCAGGGGACCGATCCCACTTAGAATAAATAATAACTTGAGTATCAGAAAGATCAGGAATGGCATCGAGAGGTATTTTTTTGACAGAATATATTCCAAACGCGATGAACACGGCAGTGATCACTAAGACTAAGACTCTGTTTGTTGCCGAAAACTCAATGATTCGTTTAATCACCACTGCCTCGAATCTTAGCTTCGGAATCTATTAAGAAATTGGGGCCTGACGAAATTACGTCTCCCTCATTCAACCCAGAAAGAATCTGATATTCGGAGGACGTCTTTTTCCCTAAAGTCACAGCGACAGGCTTTAGTTTTTTCTCTGAGGTGAACACATAGACGAGACTAGCTATTCCGGTGTGAAGTACTGCGGATTCAGGGACCACTATTTGTTTCTTTTCAATCGCTTTGATTTCACCATGAAAGCTGCCGTCTAAAATAAATCGTTTTAGGGATTGCTTCAAGGTTCCGGTCACGCGAATTGTTCTACTGGAAGGATCTATTAGATTATCAATAGATCGGATCTGACCACTTAAGATTTCGTCAGGCGACGACGATGCTGACCCTGAAAACTCAAGGCCGCTTTTAATAGTTGAAAGATCGGATTCAAAAACTTGAAAAGCAATTTCTTTTGTTGATAACATTCGCCCGGACACTGGGACCGAAAGGACTAAGTCCTTTCTTTCGACTGTGTATCTGCCAATTCCTGCTAAATTGAGTTGTGATTCACTGACGTCGATTTCAACTCCGGAGCTGGTTGACGGTTTTGTGGCTTCTTGCTTCTTTCCCGCTTTTTTGACTAATGGCATTCCGCAAATTGGGCATTTCCCGGCCTTATGTTCATGCACTTGAGGATGCATTGGGCAGGTGTAGTACCCATCCGGATCTTCATGAGCACCCCCCGAAGTGGCGGACTTTCCAGTCTCGGCATTTGCTGCCGAGTATATGATTGAAGTGCTCAAAAGAGTAAAAGTAAAAACTACTCCGAACAAAATTTGGTTTTTCATCGTGAACCTACTTTTTCGTTGGACCCAGTGATCTTTAGAATTTCTTTAAACGTATTTTCATAGTCCAATCTAAGATCGATCGCTTTGATGCGAAGATCCAGAGCACCGATGACGACAGATTTATGCTCGTCTAATCCTTCCATGGTTCGCGTCGACAGAGTCGTCACTAATTTTCGTCGTTTCTCTGCGCGTGGAATGAGTTTTTCTTTTAGATTTGCAAGTTGGGTTTTTAGAGATTCCATTTTTTTAGTTAAAGTCAAGACTCTGGACTCAAATTCAATTTTAGCCTTTTTCAGTTCGGCCTCAGCCTTTGTTTTTAGCGCCGAAGCTTCCGCCACTTCAGCCTTGGGCTGCCAGAAAAAAAGGAATGGCAAACTGACTCCGACCATAATCTCTTGATTCTGCGGAGCTGTTTCAGTTCCATTGTAATTTCTAAGCCTTAGAAAAAAGTCGGGAGCATAGCCTTGTTTTTTTAAACTAACTTGAGCCTCAAGCGACGTTAATTGTTTTTCCTTGATGGCAATCAGTGAGCCTGTAGATTTTTGAATATCAACCAGTGGCAGAGCCGGCTCTTTTGGAATGGCTGTTTCAATATTTAAAGACGGAGCATAAATTCTAAGTGCATTTCTTTTCTCGAACAATTCAGCCTCGACAGCGAGGATTTCATTTTCAATAAGGTCAGTATTCGACTCAACCTCAAGCAAGTGAATCTGCGCTAAACTGTCAGAACGTGTCGCCGATCTGGTCAAAGACACATGGTGTTTTAGCCAGTGGTGTTTTTCTTTTTGAATTTTCAGCTTTTCATACGTGCTCCAAAAACTTAAATAAGCATTTCGAGCTTCGTTTAGGATGAGTGTTTTTTGGTATTGGCTCATTTCTTTTTGCGTTTCAAATTCAAGATCTCGGACTCTTTTATCCTGCACGATTTTGGTTGGAAACGGAATTTCCTGAGAGATCTCATAACCATTTTGGTTATTTCCGTTCTCCTTCATCTGCATGATCCCAACCATAGGGGGACTTATACGAATTCCATTCGAACGGGCTTCTGCTGCGTCAATACTAGCATTTTCAACGGTCAAATCAGGGCTTTCTTTTTTAACCGATTCCAAGAACGATTCAAGGGTGAGAGCTGAACTTTGGGCAAATACGTCAGCTGGGGTAAGAACGTATAAAAATGAGATCAAT
Organism: Bdellovibrio sp. 28-41-41; assembly: GCA_002256935.1. Taxonomy (GTDB): domain Bacteria; phylum Bdellovibrionota; class Bdellovibrionia; order Bdellovibrionales; family Bdellovibrionaceae; genus UBA2316. The sequence continues at coordinate 22,490 of NCGL01000011.1, read as the reverse complement.
CCGAAAGTTTTTAGGTTCATACACATATATACGAGACCAGCCTACGATTTGTGACATGAAAACGCAATACATTGAAATTACTTGGTTTTTGACCTTTTTTATAAAGCCATGTCACAATTGGGGCATCACGCTCGTATTCAGTTAGGAAGAATGGATGACAAAAGAATTGAAAATCAAATCGGACGAAGAACTTATGGAGAGTTATCAATTGGGAAGTACTGATGCTTTTGATATTTTATTTCAACGACACTCGGGACGAGTTCTCGGCTTTCTTGCCAAACGAATCGGAAAAATGAAAGTGGCCGACGATCTACTTCAAGACGTTTTCTTTAAGCTTCACCGATCAAAGCATCAGTATAACAAGATGCTCCCGTTTTCACCTTGGCTGTTTTCGATCACACGTTCAGTCTTGTTAGACCATGCTAAAAAACGAAATCTTGAAGACCCAGTGGATGTAGCCGATTTGGATCGAATGTCTTCTGATGAAATTTCACAGTCTAAAGATGAAAGAGACCTTTCGACGGCGTTAGGCTCTTTACCCAAACTTCAACAACAAGCTGTGAGTCTTAGGGTGTATGATGAAGAAACTTTTGAAGAAATTGCGTCACGGCTTTCGACATCGCCCGACAATGCTCGTCAGCTTGTTAGCCGGGGTCTTAAAAAACTTCGGGACTTACTGGGAAGAAAGGAGAACTAAAGTATGACTTTCACGAATAAAGAAGAATGGCTAAAAGAGTTTACGGAATTTTCTAATATTAACGCTGAAGATGTTCAGGTGCCTTCATCTGCTTTTGTAAATCTAAAGAGACGTCTTTTTCCAAATCCTTGGATTGTTTTTGGCAAGGTCACTGGCCTTCACGCCGTGGTCGGATTTTTCTCATTAGCCATTTGCAATCAATTTGGCCTCAATCCATTCGAGACTTCGCAGTCACTAACGAGCTGGTTTATGAAAGTAGCTGGTCACAATCTTTGTATGCTTTTATGCGGTGTTTTTTTTATGGCGACGACTTATTTGCTGGCGAATTTATTTTTAAATTTAGAAGAGCTAGAAGCGATCAGGCGCCATGAGTGGCTGCAATCGGGCATCATGGGCCTTGTGTCTTTAGCCGCCTTTTATTTTTTTGGTGCGGAGCTTGTGGGAACCTTTACAATTCTTTGGATTATCGGAGCTTTGATCGGAGGATATCTTTCGATTGAGGGAAGCTATCGCTTTCGACGAACGCTATCGTACTAGGATTTACTTTACAGCATTTAATATTTTAGAAAAATGTAAAGTGTATGTCATCTCGTTTTCATTTGCGTTGCTGGAAATGATTTTTGTTTTCATTTTCAGGTTCTTTCAGATACCAAGTGTTATGAGAAATTTAGCTACTCTAGTCGTCATTTTCAGCTTTTTAACCTTGTCGCAGTTCGCACAATCCGAGGACGTTAAAGCGACTCCCGAAATTGTTGTCCATCTTCTTGATTATCTGGCGAAAGATTACGGCGGCGCCGTTCAAAACGGAAAAGTTATTAGTAAATCAGAATACGATGAGCAAATTGAATTTGCTGAAATCGTTTCTAAAAATGCAAATGGCGTAGATCGTCTTAAAGACGCTGATTTTTTAAAGGGTATAGAGGAGCTAAATTCCCTTATTCAAAATAAAGGATCTGCTGACGACGTGGCTAAGCTTGCGCGTGCACTTCAACAGGATGCTATCAGGCTTGCCGGTATTGATGTAGCGCCAACGACGCTTCCTGATTTGGCTGCGGGTGCAAAACTTTATCAGACAAATTGCTTCACTTGCCACGGAAGTACGGGGCGTGGAGACGGACCAGCTGGCGTAGGATTAGATCCGAAGCCTGCGAATTTTCACGATCCCGATTTGGTTTGGAATAGTGCTCCTTACAAATTTTATAATACAATTCGCTTAGGTGTTCCTGGAACAGGAATGGTTGCTTTTTCGAGCCTTTCAGACCATGAAGTTTGGAGTCTGGCATACTACCTGAAGTCGCTACCTTATGAAAATGCAGGACCTGCTAGATTTACAGAATTGGTTTCTGCTAAAGATTTGGCAACGATGACCGACGCTGAAATTGCGGACCGTCTTGGTGGAAAAACTGACTCGACAATTGCTGTTATCGGATCGCTTCGTGTTTATGGAGATTCTGCTGCCTCAAGTGATCCGCTGAATTTAGCTGAGTCCCTTTTGGCTCAAAGTATTGAAGCTGCAAAAAATAATGATTATTCTCTTGCTCAATCGCACGCACTCAACGCTTATCTTCAGGGGATCGAACCTATTGAGCCGAAAATGCGCGCTAATCTGCCAGGTTTTGTCGAACAGATTGAAGGTCTTATGAGTGCATTCAGATCTTCGATTTCGAATAGAGATCAAGTGAAAGTCCTTGAAGCTAAAAAATTTGAAATCGTCGGGAAGCTTAAAGAAGCAAGAGCACAGTTTTTACAAAGCAAGATGTCTCCTGGAGTTGCATTTGGTGCGGCCTTTTCGATTTTTCTTCGCGAAGGATTTGAAGCTGTTTTAATTATTATTGTCTTACTCAGTATTCTTCGCGCCATGAATCAGCCACAAGCTATCAAATGGGTGCATGCTGGTTGGGTTTCGGCAATTGCAGTGGGTATCATTGCGTGGTTTGCATCAGGTGCGTTGCTTTCGATGAGCGGCCTAAGTCGTGAACTTCTTGAAGGTGGTATTTCTCTGCTCGCGGTCGGAGTACTGATCTATGTTGGTTTCTGGTTACATCGCTACACTGAAATGAAGAAATGGCGTACATTCTTAGAGGAAAAGTTACGACATGGATTAACTCAAGGAAGTTTTTTAGGGCTAGCGATTGTTGCATTCTTAGCTGTGTTTCGTGAAGCTTTTGAAGTTGTCCTTTTCTTACGAGCCATCTGGATTGATCTCGAACCATCAGGCCAGACCTATGCGGCCTCTGGTGTTTTGGCATCGTTTGCATTACTCCTAGGACTTTCCTATTTCGCAGTCAAAGAAAGTAAGAAACTTCCTTTGACGAAATTATTCCAAGCTTGCTCTTGGACAATGATGGTTCTTGCAGTGATTCTCGCGGGCAAAGGAGTCCATTCATTACAAGAAGCGGGCTTCATAGGAGTCAATACCCTTCCAATTCCCATCAGAATAGATTTAGTCGGATTGTATCCGAGTTATCAAACGGCATTCGCGCAGTTGCTGATAATTGCATTATTCGCTTTCTTATTGGTTTCTGATCGAAGAACGGCCAACGCGGAGATGTAAAACTTGGGGGAACCATTCATTTTAAAAGTTATTCGAAGAACTGAGTCACTTACCTAGCAAGCATCCAGGATCTTTCGAAAAAAATTAAAAAACCTCCCATTCAAAAATACAATTAATATTAATGTTGGTGTTCTTGAAAATGGGAGAAGTTTTTGTTCGATAACAAATAGGAGAGCGTGCGTTTCGCAAGACTTTCGTGTCGGAGTACTTTGCTACCTCGTCAGTACATTCGAAATCCAACAGGCGAATGCAGCACCAACAAACTGGGCCGCGATAAACGGTGCTACACCAGTCCATAGAATTCCCGAGAAGGTATCGGTTAAACTTCTTGCGATTGTTACTGCTGGATTTGCAAACGACGTTGACGATGTGCACCAGTAAGCCGAAGTGACAAAGAGTGAGACTGCAGTCGGTGTTGCTTCAACATTACGTTTTCCTGACAAGGCAATGACCATCAAAAGACCGAAGGTAGCAATAACCTCAGAGACAAAGAATCTGAATTCACCGCGATCATGTGTTGAGAGCTGAAAAATCTGTTGGCCAAATATATAGTGGGTAATGAGCACTCCGGCTAGGCCGCCCAGAATTTGCACGACAGAATAGCCAATGAACTCTCTGATCGTAATACGTTTCCACAGCATCTCGGTAAAACTGACTGTCGGATTAAAATGAGCGCCCGAGATAGATCCGAAAGTTTGAATAAGTGCATAGAGTCCTGCACCAGTAGCCAGAGAATTTGCAACTAACGCAATAGCCACATTTCCTTGCGCCAGAGTTTCACCCATGATTCCAGAGCCGACAACGACGATAAGAAGTCCTGAGGTTCCCAGAAATTCAGCAAGGAGCTTTCGGTTCATGGGTTTAGGACTCCTATATATTCGTGAATACCTACGCCACTAATATTCATAGTTGATCCTTGAATTCTGTTAGCTTTTTCTCGATTGAATCGCGAGCAATACGAAATCGTTGAAGGAGCGCTTCATCTGGCATTGGCTCTTTTGACGCCGGATCTGGAAGCGGCCAATGAAGTTTCTTCGCTTTAGATATTATCACCGGGCAGACTTCTTCATCGCAGAGAGTGATGACATAGTCTAGATTCGCAATGAAATTCTTAGGAAGATCGTCATAGGATTTCGAGACGTGTTTAGAAATATCAATTCCTATCTCTCGCATCGCGTGAACGGCAAAAGGGTTGAGTGTTCCAGGATTTGAACCAGCACTTTCAATTTTCGCATTGGGAAAGGCTTTTCGGGCTAAACCCTCGGCTAATTGGCTGCGAGCAGAATTTGCTACGCACATAAAAAGAATATTCATTGAGCACCCAGCGCCATTCTTGCTAACACTACTCCAACAAAAGCGCAGAGGAGCCCCGCAATGGGACTTCCGATAAAGTAGGCAGCACCTACCACAAACTTACCTTGTTCAAAAAGCTGAAATGTCTGAATAGAATATGCAGAGAAAGTCGTAAACCCGCCAAGAAGTCCAACTGTTAAAAGAACTGCAATGTTGGTCGGTACTAAATTTAATTCATTACTGGCAACGTACATTGCTCCGATCCCAATTGAACCTATGCAGTTAATTACAAACGTTGATAAAGGCAGCTCTGTTGCTGACCACCTCATAACTAAATTGTCTAATCCATAACGACTAATGACACCTACGGCGCCAAAGAGTGCCAACAATATTATATTCATGAATCCCTTGCTTTATCGTAAGCTGACGATATCTGAAGAGCGAAAGGTTGCCAATAGTAAATGATTTTCCTAACATAGAACTAATACTTGTCATTTGATTGAAATATAATCGCTCTTTGACACAACTTGTTTCAATCGAAATCTCGCAATGAAACAATCTCTTGCATATCATTCTAATATTCGTTAGAATGTTAGAAGTGAAAAGACAAATAAAAGATGCCCTATATGAGCAATTTGCGAGGACAACTAAAGCCCTATCGAGCCCAAAGAGGATCGAGATCCTTGAGCTTCTTAGTCAGGGCGAAAAAACCGTCGAAACTATTGCAGAGCAGGCAAATCTTGGGATAAAAAATGCCAGCGCTCAGGTTAAAGAACTGAAATCCGCTCTAATGGTCGATTCCAGACGAGATGGAAAATACGTATATTATCGCGTTGCCAGCAGTTATGTAGCTGACCTTCTTTTGGGTCTTCGAACCTTCGGCGAAAAGAACTTTGCTGAAATCCAAAAAATCGCCTCAGAAGCTTTTGAAGATTCAGACTCTTTGGAGCCTATCAATCGAAAACAACTTTTAGGCCAAGCCAAAAAAGGCGAGATCATCCTTCTGGACGTCAGGCCTTCCGAAGAATTTCAACACTCACATTTACCATTCGCAATCTCGGTTCCCATCTCAGAATTGCAAAAGGAACTTCGCAATCTACCTAAAGACAAAGAGATAGTCGCCTATTGCCGAGGACCCTATTGCTTTTTCGCTAAAGAGGCAGTGGAAATGCTAAAGAAAAAGGGTTTCAGGGCCTCACGCCTTAGAGACAGCGTTCATGAGTGGGCTTCCCATGGTCTTCCCGTGGAATCTCAACAGAAGGCTTAACATGGCTCTTGCGGCAGCAACTTCAGCTCTCCCTAAATTAGGTCTTAAAGAAAACTGGCATCAGTTCACATTGCTTGTTATCGTCAACGCTTTCGTTGGCGCTATGATTGGGCTTGAGCGATCGATCCTTCCGCCGATTGCCGAAAAAGAATTTGGACTCGCCGTTAAAACAGCCATTTTGTCTTTCATTGTTGTATTTGGTTTTACGAAAGCGGTTACGAATTATTTTGCCGGAGTGTGGTCAGATCACTTAGGTAGAAAAAAGGTACTAGTTGTTGGATGGCTATCTGCTATTCCTGTACCTTTCTTACTAATGTGGGCTCCTAATTGGACATGGATTTTAGTAGCCAATTTATTTCTCGGAATTAGTCAGGGGCTGACTTGGTCCACGACCGTGATAATGAAAGTAGATCTAGTTGGTGTTAAGCATCGCGGATTAGCAATGGGGCTTAATGAGTTTGCAGGATATTTGGCTGTAGCGTTGTCAGCACTAGTGACTGGCTACGTTGCTAGTCACTATGGACTTAGACCTGAACCGTTTTATTTGGGCGTAGTATACGTTGTTTTTGGTCTTTCTCTAAGTCTATTGATGATAAAAGAAACCAAAGGCCATGTAGATTATGAAATAGTCGTTGCGTCCTCACCTACAAATAACGTCGATAGAATTTTAACAAAAAAAGAGATTTTTTATAGAACTACCTTGAAAGATAAAAATCTCTCTTCCATAACGCAAGCAGGATTCGTTAATAATCTAAATGATGGAATGGCGTGGGGACTTTTCCCAATTCTTTTTTCTAGTTACGGATTGAGTTTAGAAAAGATCGGCTGGCTGGCTGCCATTTACCCGGCGACATGGGGACTGTGTCAGTTAGGGACAGGGTATTTGTCAGATTCGATAGGACGCAAAAGTTTAATTGTTTGGGGAATGTGGGTACAATCGATCGGTATAACTATTACGATGGTCTCAATTGAATTTGTCGGGTTTGCATTGGGAGGAGTTTTATTAGGAATCGGGACGGCCATGGTGTATCCAACTTTACTCGCAGCTATTGGAGATGTCGCTCATCCTAGTTGGCGAGCTTCTTCCGTCGGCGTTTATAGATTTTGGCGTGATTCTGGCTATGCATTTGGAGCAATTATTTCGGGCATAGTAGCAGATCTTTTTGGCATCCCGGCTTCGATCGGATTGGTGGCGGCTATCACATTTTTTTCTGGAATGCTTGTGTTGACCCGCATGAAGGAAACCTTTCAAGGAAAAGTTAAACTATGACTGCTTCAATTTCGGGTCGTGGACTTTTAAGCTTGTTTATAAAGAACGATGTCATAGTTGTTGATGTTCGCAGTAAGGAAGAATTTGATAGCGGCTACATAGAACTATCTATAAATATTCCGTTAGATGAGCTTTCTCAGAATTACGAAAATCTTCCCCCAGATAAAGTAATTGTCACCTACTGCGGAAAAGGTGGTGGGCGTTCGGAAAAAGCGTCAATTTTCTTAAATGCAAATGGGCGAAAATCCTTTTGGCTTGAAGGTGGTTATCTTCACTGGAAGTATGCTCTGATGCAGTAATCAAATCCCCTGATTGACTTATTCATAGATTCATCTATCTTGTTTTACAGAGGTTCTGTTTGAAACTTGTTATGGCTTGGATTTTTTCTATTATTACTTTCGTTGGGGTCGTTTCCCAGGCGAATTCGATTTGCCATGAAAAAGGTGCCTCCTCTATCACGTCTGTTGAAAATCAGACTTCCCAAATTAAAACCAATTCACAGCAAGATGATTTGAACCATAACCATCAGCAAGATGCAGGTTGTAATCATAATAGTAGTGGCTGTCGTAATTGCCATCTCGGGCATTGTCCATTTACTTTAACTCCATCGATTCAAGTATCAGTTTTTGATACAAACCAGATTTTATATTTTATTAGAGTTTCAGTCATAATTTATGACTTTCAAACTAGTCCGTTTCGCCCTCCGATCGCCTAATTAGGCTTCATCACCGTTCTTAAATTTTCATATTAATTTTCGCAATAAATTTGCTTTGATTTATTCATAGCATGTTTGCTGTGGCTCGCTTCAATTTGCTGAAGACGATTTTAAGGAGATCTCTGTAATGAGTAAAATGTCTTTCTTCGTGGGTTTGCTTTCACTTTTGTTACCGCTATTAATCTATGCGGATGAGACCGTTGCTGATTGCAAAGTTAGTAGTTATGTCGATCTTGTCCGTTGTGCTGAAAAACGCTCTTCCGACATTCAAATTTCTGAGCAGCAATTAAAATCTGCCGAAAAGTTAGCGGATGTCGCGAATCAATGGATTAATCCGGACCTTGATGCAGACACGGTTGCCAAAGGGTCTGATCGTTCAGAGACCAATATTACACTTCTGTTTAATCTCAGACTCGGTGGGAAAAAAGATGCTTTGATTAGCGAAGCGCAAAGTGAAATCGAGCGCGCCAGAGCCAATAGGGACCTAGGGGTGCATAGATCGCGACTTGAATTGATGCTGGGGTTGTATCGCTTAGCACATATAAAAAGTGAAATTCATATTGAAGAAGAATCAGTAGAAACTTTTTCTAAGATTTCCCAACAGTATCAGAAGCGGCCAGCTTTATCACCAGAACAAGATGTTTCACTTTCAGTATTTAAGATGGCCCTGGCCGATCATCAACTGCGACTTACAAAACTAAAATCGGATGAAGAAAAGTTATATCAGGAGATTATGGCGGTAACAGGCCTTCCGAAGAGTCTGATTTCAAAAAATCTTCCTCTGCCAAAAAAGGCATGGACTCCACTGGATGGAAGTTCAACAACTGATGAGTCTCCACAAGTGAGAGCCGCATTAGCGGATTTGAAACTCGCAAAAAGTCAGCGCCAAAAAACTGAATCGGAATCTTGGCCCGATTTAAAAATCGGCCCTTCTATGAAGGCCGTAAAAGAGAATGGAGAATCCACTACATTCGTTGGCTTAGCATTATCAATGCCTCTACCTGTTTTCAGCCAAAATGGTCCGAGTCGTACATACAGTGCCCAACGTTTGATTGAAGCTGAAATGATAGCAGAGCAAACAAAACGTAAGGCCACTTCGACTCGGTCTGAACTTGTTAGCCGGTATAATCAAACAATTCAAAGTTTAAAAAGCTCTTTGAGTTTAAGTATCGTTAATGAAAAGCACGAGCAGCTTGAACGCCAATTCTTTAAGGGAGTCGTGCCTAGCTCACTTGTAATTGAAGCCCATCGACAACTATTTGACCTAGAAGAGCGAAGAAATGCTTCAGAACTTGAAGCACTCGATGCCTATGGAAGAGTCCTTATTATTGATAATAAATTTAACGAGGTAGTCCTGTGAAAAAATATATATTTGGAGCTTGCTTAATAATTGCGTATCTAGTGCGAGGTTATGCTTTGGCTGAAGACGAGCATGGTCATGATCATTCGTCGGAAAAAAAGCCCAAAGCTGAGTCTACGGCGCATAAAGAGCACGGTACTCATGAAGATGAAAAAGAAGAAGCCCATGAAGCTGAACATAAACACACCGAAGGAGAGTCGGAAGGGCACGGTCATGGAAACGAACATGAGCATGGCGAAGAAGAAAATACTCAGGTCGGTCCCAATAAAGGAATTTTAGCAGCCAGTGAAGCCGAGGGAATTAAGCTTGGTCCTGATGCTGAAAAGAATTTTGAAATTAAAAAGATAAAAATATCGGGCGCAAATACCTATGACGTTCCCAAAGAAGCCGTTGTTACTGCCGGTATTGAAGTTAATTTATACCGCTATCGTGAAGGGTTTTATAAACGCATTGATTTTGACCAGGTTGGAAAATCTGGAGGCAAAATTACGATCCGCTCAAAAGATTTAAAATCTGGCGATGAAATCGCTATCACGGGTCTCGGGTTTTTAAGAATTGCAGAGATTGCCGCATTTGGTGGCGCTCCTGAAGGCCACTCTCACTAATGGGAACAAATATATGTTAAATAAAATAATTCATTTTTCTATTTTTAATCGAGGCGTCGTTTTATTTTTAACGATCTTAATGGCTATAGCCGGAGTGTATAGTTTTCAACACCTACCGATTGATGCCGTTCCTGACATTACAAACAATCAGGTTCAAATCAATACGGTTATTGAAGGACTGGCACCAGAGGAGATCGAAAGAACGGTTACCTACCCAGTCGAATCCTCTATGCGAGGAGTGGCTGGTGTTGAAGAAGTTCGATCCATCACACGTTTCGGACTTTCTCAAGTCACGGTGATTTTTAAAGACTCCGTCGACATTTTTCGAGCTAGGCAACTTGTAACGGAAAGATTAGGCGGCGTTTCGGGTGAGCTTCCGAATTCGGCAAAGCCAGAGCTTGGACCGATATCGACGGGATTAGGCGAAATCTACCAATTCGTTTTAGACTATAAAGAAAAGCATAGTGGTGACGCCCGAGTTAAGCAACTAATGGAACTTAAAGCACTTCAAGATTGGTTTGTAAAACCAAGATTGCTGACTGTCGAAGGTGTTGCCGAAATCAATACATCCGGTGGTTTTGAAAAACAGTATCACGTGCAGCCTGACCCAAAGAAAATGGCATCCTACGGTATTCATTTTGATGATATTCGTTCCGCCCTTGAGAAAGTAAATAAAAATGTTGGCGGCGGTTATGTAGAACAAACGGCTGAGCAATTTCTTATTCAAGGTGTAGGCCTGATTAAAGATTCTAAGGCTATAGAGCGAGTACCTGTAAAAAGCCTCGAGTCCTTTCGAGTTGTCACCATTGGTGATATCGCTCGTGTTACGTTGGGTAAAGAGCTGAGAACAGGATCGGCCACCTTTGACGGGTATGAAGTCGTTCTCGGTACTGTAATGATGCTTTTAGGTGAAAACAGTAGAACGGTTTCTACCCGTGTTCATGAAAAAATTGAAGATATTAGGAAAACTCTTCCTAAAGATGTCGAAATTACTACGGTATATAACCGATCTGACCTTGTGAATGCAACACTGGGAACAGTTGAGCACAATCTTATGATGGGCGCATTTCTAGTAACGATTATTTTACTTATTTTACTAGGAAATATTCGGGCGGCACTTATTACAGCATTAACAATTCCACTTTCCTTATTAGCCACATTTTTAGTTATGAAGCCTCTTGGTATTTCTGGAAACTTGATGAGCTTGGGCGCATTGGATTTTGGTATTATCGTCGATGGCACGGTTATCGTTTTAGATAATTGTGTAAGATTTCTTCACGATAGAGCAAAAAAGCTGGGACGAGATTTATCGCGAGACGAAGTTAAACAAGCCGTTTACGAATCAACAGTTGAGATTAGACAAGCGGCTGGCTTTGGGCAGTTTATTATTGTCATGGTCTTTCTTCCTGTGTTTGCTCTAACTGGTGTTGAAGGAAAGATGTTCATTCCGATGGCCTCAACATTTGCCATAGCCGTCCTCCTGGCGTTTGTGCTTTCGTTCACAACAGCTCCAGCCCTAGCGAGTATATTTTTGTCAGGGAAGTCCGAAGATAAAGAACCAAAACTAATGGAATGGATTCGCAGAGCCTATGTTCCATTTTTTGAATTTGCATATAAACGCAAAAATCTCACTATGGGTTTGGGCCTTGCCTCTGTATTTTTGGGCGTTGGACTATTTATGACCAGAGGTGCTGAGTTCTTGCCTCAATTGAGTGAAGGTTCGTTTGCATTTCATATGATACGTCCTGTGAACGCAAGTTTAAGTCAGTCTGTGGAGTTTCAAAGAAAGGCCGATAAAGTAGTTGAGACTTTTCCTGAAGTCGACCATGTGTTTTCGAGAATTGGAACAAGTGAGGTGGCAACTGATCCAATGGGAGTGAATGTCTCTGATACGTATATAATGCTAAAATCTAGAGATGTCTGGCCACTTGTCGATGGAAAAAAGAGAACATTTCAGGAACTGACCACCTTAATGGTAGAAAAGCTTGAAAAAGAGATCCCAGGGCAAACGTATCTCGCGTCTCAGCCAATTCAAATGCGTTTCAATGAACTTTTAGAAGGAACCCGGGCCGATGTGGCCGTGAAAGTTTTCGGACCTGACCTTGATAAGCTTGTCGAGTTTGCAAAAAAAACGCAGGAAATAGTTTCTAAGGTTAAGGGCGCTGGTGACGTCGAAGTCGATTTGGCTGGAACGTCTCCCGTTTTAAGAATTGAGCCCATAGAAGCCAGCCTCGCTGCATACAATGGATCTATAAGAGATGTGCTAGATACAGTTTCTATCGCTCTTGGTGGTCAAGAAGCAGGTTTTTTGTATGAAGGTGAACGAAAGTTTCCAATTGTAGTGAGACTTGAGAATGAGCTGCGATCTGACCTTAATTCAATTAAGGGACTACCAGTTGGTGTAGGACCGAATGTGCTCGTGCCGCTTGGAAAACTAGCAAATGTTTCGTTTAAAGAAACTTATGGATCTGTTAATCGAGAAAATTCAAATCGCCGAACCGCAGTTTTAATTAATTTACGAGGCCGTGATACGGAATCGTTTGTTAAAGAGGCGCAGAAGGCAGTTGAGACGGAGCTGAAACTTCCAGATGGCTATTATTTAGAATGGGGTGGAAATTTCAAAAATCTTGAACAAGCAAGGTCAAGACTAATGATATTGGCTCCCGTCGCTTTAGCATTAGTACTGATGATGATTTACGCCGCATTTGGTAGTATAGCGCAAACGTTCCTTATTTTTGCATGCATCCCCATGGCACTTGTTGGCGGAGTCATAGGATTAATCCTGAATGATCTTCCATTTAGTATTTCTGCCGGGATCGGATTTATCGCATTGTCGGGAATCGCCGTTTTAAACGGTGTAGTTCTAGTGAACTTTTTTAATCAACTAAAAGCTGAAGGTAAAACTGGAAAGGATCTCGTACTGTCAGGAACTTTAGTGCGACTTCGTCCGGTCCTAATGACGGCGTTGGTGGCGGTCTTTGGTTTTATCCCCATGATGATCTCTACCGGAATTGGGGCTGAGGTGCAAAAACCGCTGGCATCAGTCGTTATTGGCGGAATCATATCTTCGACGCTATTAACTTTGATCGTACTTCCGATTTTATTTTCTCGATTTGAATCGAGAATGAAGGGTCGAGTTGCGCACTAATACTTTTAGTCAGACGCCTCTGCTAAATACCGGCAGGGACGTTAGGCAAATTTTTATTGTTCTAGTTATGATTTTTGGATTTTCTACTTCAGCGAGTTCAATAGAGGGCGCTAGAATTGGTGCCCCCGTTGAGCGACCAAAAATTGAGAAGTATGAGGACGATTGGAGAATCCTACTCGGTGCTCCAGCTCTTCTGACTCTCGGTCTTTTTGTCTTGGGAGGCCGGAAGTTAAAGAGAAGCCAAATGGCAGGTAGGAAAGAGAAGAAAACTAAAAAGAAGCGGGGGCGATGGAAAAACGTCCCCTATTAGATATTGAATTGAATCGTAACAACTGGCGAGACTTTCTCGTCGAAATAAACAACGAGACGGAGCTTCCGTCATAAGGAGAATTAAAATGAGACGTGCATTTTTAACTGCGGCAATGATATTTGCAATATCTGGCGCATCGCTCGCTGAAGAAAGCAAAAACCACAAAGAAGAAAAAGACAAAACGCATCAACACAAAGAGCACAAATGCAAAAAATGTAAAAAGTCAGAGAAGAATTGCAAGTGTGATGAAAAAAAGCATGAAGAACACGAACATTCTGCTGATGAAAAGACAGAGTAGGATAACGTATGAAAAAAATAATCAGTATTTTATCGCTAATAGTCTTGGGAATAAGTGGTTGCACAAATCTTCCGATGCATGAACATGCTCGAGGATCTGTTGTCGCGTTGGATACACCCACCGAAGCTCATGTATGTATGAACTCGTCAGAAGTAAAGCAAGGTGAGCAACTGTCACTTTTTAAAACCGTATGTGTAACAAAAAAAACCGGAGGTAAGTTTCCAACAGAGCAAACTTCCTGTGACAAAGTATCAAAAGGGTTTGCGGAAGTTACCGAAAACAGCAAACCGCATTTTATTAAAGTTAAGGCGATGAATGATGCTGTTCTTGAAGAGGGCTACATCGTTGAGAAGCAAATTAAGTAAAAGTTAGAAGGGAATATGGAAAATCACACAGAACACGATAAGCACGACGATAAAAATTCGACTCAAGTAGAAGAGAAAGTTCTTAATCATATTGAAGGGACCGTTACTTCTGTTTTTTTAGTTTCCGGTATGGATTGCGCTGACGAGATCGCTGCGATCCAATCTTCGCTCAACCATCCAAAGGTAGCGAAGGTGGTGGCGAACTTAATGACGTCTCAAGTAACTGTAGACCATGACCCGTCTTTAAAAAATGAGGAACTAGTCGGTCTGATTAACAAAGCCGGGGTCAAAGTTCGGGAAAAAACTTCGAATTTGTCGTTTGTGGTGGAAAATAAAACTCGAGTTACTTTGGTTGGGGTTTCTGGCCTTTTAGTCGCGGTGGGTTTGGTTTTTCAGTATTTGTATAAAATTTCAGACAATATTTTGTTTCTAATTTATTTGGGGGCCACTCTGTCGGGTGGCTCGTTGATCTTTCCCAAAGCCATTCGAGCTGTTAAGAAATTTACTTTGGATATGAATGTCCTCATGGTCCTAGCCGCGGTAGGTGCTTTTATCATAAAGGAGTATTCCGAAGGGGCGGCGGTCGTTTTCCTTTTTTCTCTAGCTGAAATGCTTGAAGCCTTTAGTGTTGCCCGTGCCCGGAAAGCTATTCGAGAAGTGCTTTCCATAGTACCGCAGGTTGCTAACCTGATTAAAGATAAAAGCTTTGTTTCGGTTCCGATCGAAGAAATCTTAATCGGGCAAGAAATTTTAATTCGTGCAGGGGATAGGGTCCCTCTGGATGGTACGATCATTCTTGGGACTTCGTATGTGAATCAAGCTCCTTTGACTGGGGAGTCTCAACCAGTTTCTAAAGACGTAGGCAGCACGGTGCTTGCTGGAACTATCAATGAAAGTAGTAATTTAAATGTAAAAGTAACTCATACCTACAAAGATACTAAAATTGCTAATGTGATTAAGCTAATTGAAGAGGCGCAAAGTAAGAAAGCTCCGGCCCAGCTATTTGTTGATAAGTTTGCGCGCATTTACACTCCCGTCGTTACTTTGGTAGCGATATTAGTTTGTTTGATTCCGCCGTTACTATTTTCTCAAAGTTGGGATTTGTGGTTTTACAGGTCGCTTGTGTTTTTAGTTATTGCTTGCCCTTGCGCACTTGTGATCGCGACACCAGTCTCTGTAGTTTCAGCACTTACGGCATTAGCTAAGAGTGGTGTACTTGTAAAGGGTGGCGTTTACCTTGAAGCTCTGGGCAAGTTAAGGGCAATTGCCGTTGATAAGACCGGAACTATTACAGAAGGCAAACCGCAAGTAGTTTCAGCAAAGGTTTGGAAAAACGCAGAGGAAAATGAATTTTTTAAAATAGCACTCGCATTAGAAAATCCATCGACACACCCCTTAGCAAAAGCGGTTGTTGAATTTTGCGAAAAAAAACAAGTCGACCAGTCGGAAGTACTGAATTACCAAGTTATTCCTGGAAAAGGCGTGCAGGCAGATATCGGTTCGGATGAGTATTTTGCGGGAAACCATAAACTTACGCATGAACTTGGTGTCTGTGGCCCCGAAGTAGAAGGCTACCTTCAAAAACTTGAAGAGCAAGCGCAGTCAGTTATGATCGTTGGAAAGAAACCTAAAGAAAATAAATCGGGAGAAATTTTGGGAATCTTTGGGCTAGCCGATAAACCGCGCGAGGGTATGCAACAAGCGATTAAAAATCTACACTTAGCTGGAATTAAAGAAGTCGTTATACTTAGTGGAGATAATCAGAGAACAGTCGACGCCATAGCAAAGTTGGTCGGAATAGACAAAGCGCAAGGGGATCTTCTTCCTGAAAATAAGGTTATTCAAATACAGGCACTTTCGCAAAAACATAAATACGTGGGCATGGTAGGTGATGGAATTAACGATGCCCCTGCGTTAGCTCAGGCATCAGTGGGAATAGCCATGGGTGCCGCTGGTACAGATGCAGCCATAGAAACGGCTGACATTGCTTTAATGACTGACGATATTGGACAACTCGCCGGGGCGATCAATCACGGGAGAAAGACCCTCGGGATTATTCGGTTCAATATTGGTTTCGCTTTGGCGATTAAAGCCGTTTTTATAGTTCTAGGGATATTTGGCCTATCCAATCTTTGGCTTGCCGTGGCGGCTGATTCGGGAGCGTCACTTTTGGTAATTGCTAATTCGTTAAGGCTTCTTAGTGTCCAGAAGGTGGTCTGAAGTGGAAAGCAATAAAACAGTACATTGTGAAAAGTCGTAAGAAAAAAGTTAAACTTCTTTCGGAAGTTGCGTGGAGCTAGTTGAATTCGTCTTTATTTGATCCAATTAGGGAACTTATTTCAAAAATAGAAAGCCGTCCGAAAATCCGAACGCTCATCATTTTCCAATAAAGATTTTGATTTCAGTGGCTTAACCACTTTTTTCCAATCCATGCTGGATTCATGTCCGGTAATCCGGACGGTAGTGTTTTTCTTTTTTTTGCGAGCTAAATATTTAATTCATATAGCAAAACCGTCAATTGAATTTTTTACCCGTTCGCTGTGCCGAACGAAAATTGTAACAGAAAACCCACATCAAGATCTAAGCTATTGATTTTATGACATGTGGTTTACGAAAACTAGTCGGCATAAGCATTGCTCTCTGAATTTGTCAGACGATTTTCGGATCGTTAACGTCCGGGGGGATAAAGAATGAGTCACACAATTCTAATAGTGGATGATAAACCAGAAAATTTAAGTCTGCTTAAATCGATCTTGGAATCAAAAGGACTTCTTGTTCATCAGGCTGCTAGTGCAAAGTTTGCCTTCTCACTGATAAAAAAGAATATCGGTCGCTATGCACTGGCCATTGTTGATTTTCATATGCCTGAAGTTAACGGTGATCAGGCTACAAAAATGTTTCATGAAATTGATCCAGGACTTCAGGTTATAAATATCACCGGCGATGATTCAGACGACACTGCCGATAAGTGCCACAAAGCCGGATCATTTTTAGTATTGCCAAGGCTTGTAAGCCATATTCGGCTTGTTAGTATTGTTGAAAGCTACTGCAAGCGGTTTGATCAAAAAAACATTTCTCATATAGTAAGCACTCCTAAGGTTGCTTCTGATGTTGAAAAATATATCGCAACATTCAATATGGTTGGGGTGTCTGAGCAAACTAAAAATGCTTGTGAGCTAATCGATAGATATGCCAGGCGTCCAGAAATAGTTTTAATAATCGGCGAAAACGGTACCGGCAAAGAAAAAATAGCCAAGGCGATTCATGAAAAATCAAAGTTCTCTAGAGGCCCATTTATCTCGGTAAATTGCACCGCGATTAGTATTGGTATTATTGAAAGTGAGCTTTTCGGTCATGTTAAAGGCGCTTTTACTGGGGCCATTGGCGCAAAAAAAGGATTTTTTAAAGAAGCCGAAGGTGGCACCATCTTTTTAGATGAAATTGGAGATTTGCCTCTTAGTGTTCAAGTTAAGTTTCTACGGGTGCTTCAAGAAAAAGAAATCACACCAGTAGGATCAAGTATATCCGTAAAAACAAATGTCAGAGTTATTGCCGCAACTAACGTCGATTTAGAAAAAGCGGTCAAAAGAGGTACTTTTAGAGAAGATCTCTATTACAGATTAAATGTTCTTCCTATTGAGCTTGCGCCGCTGAGAAAGAGAACGAATGATATCGAACCACTTATTCTCCATTTTTTAAATGAGTGGAAAAATAAAACTGGAGAAACAAGAGAGATAACTCAAAATGCGATATCGACGTTGCTGAAGTATTCTTGGCCGGGTAACGTGCGGCAGTTAGAAAATGCAGTTACAAGAATGCTTGCTCGATACTCAGATGAAAAACTAGATGTTAACCATATCGATAAAACGTTTCTAACAAAAAAGAACGAGTCCAGTATTGAATCTTATGACGACGCTTTAGAATTGTGGAGTCATTATAAAACAGAAACTTTTCATCGAGAACGTGAGGTCTTAGAGAAGATCGTTGTAATGTCTGGATCTATGACCAAAACTTATTGGAATTGCAAAATCAACCCTGCACGACAAGCTTAAAGGTCTTGGCGTTCAGATAAATAAACTGTGGGAGGAAGAAGTATGAGGAATACAAAATCACTAGCAATAATTGTGGTACTATTTATGGTTATCCCTGTTTTTGCTGAAGATACTAAACTGCAAGATCCAAAGCTGGCAGAGTTTCAAGTTAAGCAGGCGATCAATTTACTGTTAAACTCCGGACTATTAAATCCGTATGAAAACAATGTTTTGATAGGAAGACTTTCAATACTAGAAGAACTTAGACTTACCGGACGAGTTCAGACTCTTAGCGCATCGCCCAGTTCGATTTGCTTTAAACCGAAGTAAAAATAAAATGAAAAACCACCATGTTATTTTTGTTCTTGTTCTATTAGCTGCAAGTTTATACTTTGTGGAAGTATTTTTTAAAAAGGGATCTAACATGTCAAACACTTTAAGAGTTGCATTTCCTAATAGCACTCCGTCTCGCTCCTATGAGCCAACGCGAATTCACTTGGGGCCTGAGTATATTTTTCTAGAAAACATATACAGCCCCTTGGTTGAGCTTTCTCCTGAAGATGCAACAATTAGGAGTGGACTAGCCGACAAGTGGGAATGGAGAAATGACGAGCTTCACTTCTTTATACGTGATGGTGTTAAAACCGTAGATGGAAAAGCAATCACCGCAGAAGATGCCGCCTTTTCACTTAAAAGACTTCTTGTTCGAACGCAAAATACGCATGGCAATTTAAAAGATTTGGTATGTGGAGCTTATGAAGTAAAATCTATTGAAGATGCTTGTCCGGGAATTAGCTATAAAGGAAATGAGCTAGTTTTAAAAATTGCTGGTAAATCGGCTTTCATTCTTCCCATGTTATCAGGAATTGATTTTGCTATTATCCCAAAATCCTCTGTAGATCCAAAGTCACTTGATATTATTGACTATAGAAATACGTCAGGTCCCTACTATGTTAGTCAAGATAGTGAAAGTGGGCGAATAGAGTTGTCTGCAAATCCCAATCATTATCATTACTCTAATAAAATCGCTCAAAAAGTTGACCTTGTGCCGGTTGATCCAAAAAATAAATCCGGCTCAATACAGCTTTTCAAAGATGGAAACATCGACTTAATAACCACTATAGATTCAGCTAGGCCGGAAGAGGTTTATGAACTAAGCCAAAGTTTAAAAAGCTCAGAAATGCATTCAACCGCAAATATTAGGACCTTTGCATTATTTTTTACCGAGCGCGGATTAAAAGAGCTTTCAGTCGAGCAACGAATTTTAATTGGCAAAAAAATTAAAGAATCCGTCAATTCTCATTTTTTAGGTCTTCCCGGTTATGAAGTTACGAATCAGTTTTTTCCATCTCACGGTGATGGCGCTATTGACAGCTCAATTGCAAATGCATTTGAGCAAAGAACTCCTTTAGATTCAGGTATTCGTGACATCCCGTTATCGATAACTATCGTCCGAGTTGGAGAGGCATCAGTATACCAGGAGCGTATTTCCAGAGTGCTGCCGAGTGCGTTGGTTAAAGAAAATACTTTGCCTCCGGCTTTTCAAAAATTTTCAAGCATCACGGAAATGCCTCATGCTTATATTGGTGGTCCTGACACTGGGTTTAACGAAGACATATCTTTAATTTCTTATTCATTAACTGCCGGTATTTTTGGACTTACTGAAAAAGAGCGACAGGCTTGGCTTGCAAACTATATGTCAAAACAAAACAAAGACGACAGGCTAAAACTCCTTCAACAAATACATGAATCCGCGCTAAAGGATGCGCTTTTTGTCCCATTGTTTTCCGGTCCCTACACAGCTTTAGTAAAAAAAGGCTGGAAAATCCAACTCTCTAAAATCCTAGCAAATAATCCATTATGGCTAATTACGAAGGATTAAATCGCTGGATATTAGATAGTGCCGAGATTCTCAATCTTCAAGTGACTCAGCTTGATTGGATTCACGAATACTTTCAGAGTCACTATGATCTAGATGTAAAAGTTGAGATCGGTTCAAAAACCTACATTGGTCGCGGGGCCGATTTAGATTCAAATCTGGCACTTGTTAAAGGTGTGTGTGAATCTATCGAGCGTTATGTGTGCGATGAAAACAAAATCAGCTCAACAGGAGTGGCTGGACATTTGAGTTTTGATCTAGCCAAAGAAAACGCGTTACTTGAGTATATTGAGCGCGTATCGATTTGGTCACACTTTAGTCAAAAAAATGGAATGAAGCTCATTTCATCTGAAGAACTTTGTGTCGACACCAAAGACTACGGCAAAATAGCTTTTACACTTTTGCAATTTGAAATGATCGCACCTTTTGGTTTTGTCGGGATATTTACTCTTGCTCACGGGCTAGATAGCGGCGTAAATATTGGCGGTATTATGGGCGCTGCCGTTGCTAGAGATATTCACATTGCACAAAAAAAATCAAAAATTGAATGCTTACGAAATATCTCGGCACTTAAAGTTGATTCAATCTTACCTACTTCATTTGAACGGCTTAAAGAAATCAACAATCCTACTTCTGAAGACTCAAAAGGGCTATTATTTGATCCAAATTACTGTAAAGGTCTTATTGAGAATCTAAGTCTCAAGCATGATATGAGCCTAGATCTGAAATTAGACGTAAATACATTGAATTTTTCAAAGCTCAATTACTCATCTCCTAGTTTAAAAGAATGTCCGCTAAAATTTGTTCGCTGCCTTGATCAAAACAGTAACCCAGCTCCTGACACAGAGTTTGTGGGGTGAAAAAATGATTAATCGCTTAGAGCAAGAAATTAAAAAAACGACATTTAGGTTTGTTTTAACCTCGTTAATTTTACTTTTAGCGGCGGTTGCGCTATCTGTTGTTTGGAACCGCTCTATTAAAGATGAACTGGCGATTCAAGCGTCAAGTTTTGTCAGAAAAGGGATTTCGACTAAAGAAATGCGCGGAGTTGTTGAATATTTAAACGGGGTCCAATTTTCTGCATTTAGGCATGTCTCGCTCATGTCACCGAATGATGAACATATCATCACGTTGCCCCCTGTTTTTGACAGAAGAACTAGCTCGCAAGATCTTATGAGCCAGATCCTTTATTCATCTGTAACTATCCCCATATTCCTAGATACCGAGTCAAAAAGCCTTGCAGCAAAGGCAACCTACACCTATTCACGATTTGAACTCGTACCGTATGCTGTTCTTATCTGGCTATTTTCAGCTATGATGCTGGCGCTAGTGTTTCATCAAGCAAAGAAGAAGGTCGAGATCGAATTTGAAAAAGAAGTTCGAGTTAAAAATGCTGAACTTACCGAAGAAATAGCAAAAAAAGTTAGGCACAATATTAGATCGCCACTAGCAAGTCTTAGAGCCATATTTATTGAGAAAATGTTTTCCCCAGAAATGATATTTGATCAAGGCATTGGGGTCATTAAAAGGCTTGAGGAAATTATTGAAGAGCTAAAGCCAAGAAATCCCGACAACACATCGATTAATTCTGATGCTAGTAAACAAAACACCAAAGCTATCTTTGATGTAGCTCAGATGCTTAAGGCAATCGTAGCAGAAAAGAAACTTATTTCAAAAAATGTTGAAATTGATTTAACCATTTTAAATTCCGAATCCAGCTATGGCATTTACACATTTATTTCTACCGCCCATTTTCTGCCAATGTTATCAAATATTATTGATAACTCTCTTCAGGCAATCAAAATTGGCGGCGAAATCAATATCACTTTGTCATATGATGAGGAATCATTTTCAATTGAAGTTAAAGACACTGGTCATGGAATCGAAAAAGAACATCTCACAAAGGTTTTTGATAAGCACTTCACGCACGGAAAAATCGACGGCTCCGGCCTTGGACTATTTTACGCTAAGAAGCTTGTTGAATCCAATTTAGGAAATATCGAAATAACATCTGACTATGGCAAAGGCACTTCGCTATCATTCATTCTACCGAGGGCAAAAACCCCTTCTTGGCATATCGATAGAATTTCCCTAGGAAAGTACCAATTGATTACATTATGTGATGATCAGCAGACGATGATAGATGCCTGGGAAGTAAAGTTTAGGGGACTTAGTAAATCTCCGGAAATAGAGTCCTTTCGATCATGTGAATCGATGGAGAAATATATTGATCTAGCAAATTCTCGTCTTTACCTGGTTGATTTTGATTTGGGCGAGGGGAAAATGACGGGTCTTGATTTTTTAGCTAGGCATCCATCACTTTCTAAAAACTTTGTCCTAGTAACTGGCCATTATGATGAGCCATGGATTCAGGATGCCTGTCAGCGGCTAGATTGTAAACTCCTGTCTAAAGATAGCATTTTTCAACTTGAGCTTAACTAAAGGCAATCTTGTTCTTTTAAAACGTAGTTACGTTTTATCGTTAAGTTCCTTCAATATTTTTGACCACAACCTCATCTTATCGATTCAAAATTAAACTCTAGTTTTCCCACGCTTGTCCGCCAGGCCGGACATTTTGAGGGTTTTTGCCAAAGTCGCCGTACTGTAATCGTTGAGTAGGTCTATTGACTTTAAAAATCGCCTTCGGGGGATATTTCGGCGATGAGTTGGCGTAGGTGTTTAAGCTTAGACTTCGGCT
>NCGL01000096.1 GCA_002256935.1 Bdellovibrio sp. 28-41-41 | reverse complement strand
AAAGATCGTCCGCGAACAAAAGACTCTTTGATCTTTGCGACGCAATCTACGCACAAGATGCTGGCGGGCTTAAGCCAAGCGTCGCAAATCTTGGTGGCGGAATCTGAGAATAAAAAACTGAATGAGAGTATATTCAACGAAGCCTTCTTAATGCACACATCAACGAGTCCCCAGTACGCGATCATCGCTTCGTGTGACGTTGCTGCTGCCATGATGGAAGGTCCCGGTGGCGAGGCTCTTGTTGAGGAGAGTATCAGCGAATCAATGGATTTCCGCCGAGCGATGTCTAAAGTCGACAGTGAGTGGGGTAGTGACTGGTGGTTCAAAGTTTGGGGCCCCGATGACATTGTCGATGAAGGTATTGGTTCACGCGAACATTGGGTGCTTAAACCTAAAGACGACTGGCATGGATTTAATAATCTAAGTGATGGATTCAATATGCTAGATCCTTTGAAAGCCACGATTATCACTCCGGGGTTAGGCCTGAACGGAGAATTTGATGAAACGGGAATTCCGGCGGCGATAGTCACAAAGTATTTGGCCGAGCACGGGGTTATTGTAGAGAAGTGCGGATTGTATTCTTTCTTCGTGATGTTCACTATTGGCATTACTAAAGGCAGATGGAATACGCTACTCGCAGGACTTCAACAATTCAAAGATGACTACGATCGCAATCAACCGATGTGGAAAATCTTGCCTAAATTCGTTTCGCAGAATCCACGCTATGAGCGTATGGGCCTTCGTGATTTGTGCAAGCAAATTCACGGAACGTACAAGGCGGGTAACATCGCACGTATGACAACTGAAATGTACATTTCAGAAATGAAACCAGCGATGAAACCCTCGGATGCATTTGCGAAGATGGCCCACGGGGAGATCGAACGCGTAGAGATTGATAATCTGGATGGCAAGGTCACTGCGGTTCTGTTGACTCCGTATCCTCCGGGGATTCCCTTATTAGTTCCTGGTGAGCGATTTAACAAAACGATTGTAGATTATTTAAAATTTGCACGTGATATGAACGAACGCTTACCTGGATTCGAGACAGATATTCATGGATTGGTTACTGAGGTCGTTAGTGGCGTGAAACGATACTACGTCGATTGCGTAATATATTGATATCCAATCGTCAGTAGATAGATGCTATAAAAAATCGCTTTATGCGGTGACAGAATTCCTGTCACTCTCGCAAAGAACGCAGATAGGTCTGCATTTTGCGTTCGCCAAAATGTTGGACGGCCCGAAGCCTGTTATGCGTCGGGCAGAGTAGCTCTAAGTTTTTAGCTTCGTTACTAGGGCCGCCCTTTGCAAATGGCAAACGATGTTCTATTTGCAGGTTGTGTATGGCTTCGCATTGTCGGCCGGTAATGGGATCGGAATATTGGCATCGGTTCTTGTCTCGTTTTCTAACTTCATCGGAAACACGTTTTGGAATATGACGGGTAGTTTTTTTCTTTGCGGAAGCGACAATGTGCTGGTCTGCTTTTGACGCCGGTCGCCGCCACGTTGGTTGCGCTTTGCGTTCTGATTGTGTTTTTGAGGGGCGATCGTTTTGCGTTCGGCAGTCATTCTTAAGCTTAGTCAATGTTTGTTCCGTCATGAATTTAATCAATTCAAGTTTAGACATTTTTTTGCCCAAGAGTAATTGAATTTCTTCGAGATCAGAAATTAAGGATTCTTCTAAAACCAAAGTAAGTTCGGTTTTATTTCCTTTTATGGGTTTTTCTATTTCCACGGGTTTAGAAATTTCAGGTTTGAGTTCGGCAAGAATCCTTTGGGTCATTTGAGTCGTTTGATTCTCGAGTGAGGATAGAAGATCTTGTTTTTCTTCTTTGCTAGATTTAGCTTCTCTGAAGTGGGATCTAACCAATGACATTTGAGTCAGGTTTAGATCCCCTTTCCTAATTTTCTCGGCAACTTCCGGTAGCTCCTGCAATACTCGCATCGCACAGATGCGCCTCCACGCGCTGCTTTCCGAATATTTTAATTCTTTGATGCAGTATTCTTTTAAATCACGATATCCCATTTGCGCATAGAGCATGCGTCGTTCGTTTTCACGCAAATGCCACAGTATTTGGATTGTAGTAAGGCGCTCGTGATCCGCTACGGATTTAGTTTTCGAATGTAGGTCTTCATTTGTTAAATCTTTTAATGTCATTTGGATTTCTATTGCACATCAAACGCCAGCAATAGAATGCGAGTAAGTTCTAGAACCCAACGTTTAAGAAAGGGGCAACGGCGAATAAACCTTTGTCGTTGAAATTGAGTAAACCAATTTGTACTCCGTGCAAGTTGGTTGCTGAATTCACTAAGCCAATTTGCAATCCATAAACTTCACGTGCTTTATTGTAAATTCCAACTTGTAGTCCATAAACGTCAGTAAACGGTGTGAGGTTAGCTACGGCAAGGCCGACGCCGACGAGGCGACTTTCGCCCGCATTCAAATTCAAACCCAACGCCGCTTGCAAACCATAAATTCCTGTTTTACCGGTGTTGATATTAGTTAAACCCGCAAATTGTAAACCGAGTGCCTTTGTTTCACCTTTTGTGTAGTTGAAAAGCCCAGAAACACCGATACCCGTGAATGTTTGGTCGGTGATATTACCTATAACGCCTAAGTCTACGCCATACATATCACGGTGTTGACCCCACAGAATACTGACGCGAGCTCCAGTGACCGAGAAATCGTCTGGTGGAAACTGAAGAGGCGGAACGAGATTTAGTGACAGCGGGCTGATCGCAGCTAGTGATTTGAATCCAAAAGTTACCAAAGCTACAAACGTAAGTAAGCGTAGTGTTTTAATCATACACCCATTCTATTAGGAATTAGCTCGAATGCAAATTTTCCCAGGACGTTAGTTTGGGAGTTGTTCTATAATTTTCAATTTATCAAAAAGCCAATCTCTTGATTTCAGCATTGTCCCATCAGGCAATTGAATCAAATAATCTTTTCCCGAGAGGGATGACTTAGATGCGATTTTTTCGATGAACATCACGGCTGTCCAATCCGATTTCTTTGGCGCAAACCATGAGTTCGCCGCTTGATCTAGTTTGTCGCGTAAGTGCCTGGCAGCTTCGGTAGAGTTGTACGATTGACCATTACGGATAAAGGTCACGTTTGATCCATGAATTGTGACAATGAGTTTTTCAATTTTATCTAGTTCTGATAGTCCAGCAAATGAGAAAAACGGAATGCAGAGGAAAAGTAAAAATGCTTTCATGAGTATCTCCATGTAGTTCCCATCTGTATCACAATGGGTCCAGTCTATGACTATAGGCAACTTGAATATAAAAATATACCAAAACCTGATTTAAATCATGTTTTGATTCGCCGTTGCGGGGTAGCTTATAACGAAGGAGACTTACATGAAATCGGTAAAAACCATACTTCTATTTGTCGCGCTGGTAGTATTGAACACCAGATGTGGCACAGTTATAAAAAAATCGGATGAATCGGGCGAGGTCTCTAAAAAGTTTGATGATAAAATGAGTGCATCCGAAAGTTGGCAAGATCATATGCACGCGTTAGAGAAAAACTTAGTAGATATATATCCAATAGTGCTTGATCCGATTGAATTTGGTAGTCAGAAAAATGAGAAAAAAATCAGCGAGGCTTTAAAAAATTTGAATGTCGCATCGACCAAAGTAAATCACTCGCCGATGACGGTAATGAATGACCCGACGCTAGCATTTATCTCGTTTGATTTTCGTCAGCAGCTAAATAATGTCGATCACGCATTTTCTTTGGGAAAAAAAGATTATGCTCGTTTTGAATTACTTAAGATGACTCAGTTTTGTATCGAATGCCATACCCAATCAAATAAGGGTCCCAATTTTGGCTACAGTCAGTTTTCTAAAAAAATCGAGGCCCTTCCGGCCATCACTCAAGCGGAAGTTTACATAGCCACACGTCGATTTGATGAAGCACTTAAGAGTTATAAAGAGTTTTTTAATCAAAAGGAAATCAGCTGGGATGCGCAATTTAAAACTGAGCAAGCGATCCATAATGCCTTGTCTATCTTGATACGTTACAAGCGTGATTCGGTGGGAGCCAAAGAGTTTTTAGAAAAAGTGGAAAAAGTAAATTTTGTTCCTCTGTATTTAAAATCGATGATTCCTGTATGGCAGGCCGATATTAAAAAGTGGAGTTCCGAAGCAAAATCGATGAAGCCGTCTTTAGCTATTGTGAAGGTGTGGATTGATCGTTCAAACGCCAGAATGTTTGAATATGGACGCCTAGGTTCTGAAGTCTGGAATCAGCTATCGATCAGTTACCTGCATGAGTTTTTGGAAAGCACTCGTTTTAAACCCTACAAGGCCGATGTTTTATGGTTATTGGGTGCTAGTTATATTAACGGACTTAATTCCTATCAGAGTAGCTTAGGCGAAAAGTATCTTGAAGTCTGCATTCGCACTTTTCCAAATTCATTCTCTGCACATCGTTGCTATTTTAAATTAGAAGAGTACGTCTATGACACTAACAGCGGCAGTGCCGGTACGTTTTTATCGATTGAGGATCAACGTCGATTGAGAGAGCTAAAAGCGTTGTCAGACCCAAAATAAAGTTTAGCCTTTGGAGACTGAATCCAAAGGCTATTTTTTTGAAACAGTTAGCCTTCAACTCTGAATAGCGCAAATTTTAAATACCGCAGTTCCGGCATCGCCAAAGGGTAGGGGTGATCCGACGGCTGCGCGCCCAGTCTGATCAGCGTTCCTCGTTTTCCTGCCTTTGAAAACGCTTCGCGAGTGATTTCTAAAAATGCTTCGGTATCGATATGGCTTGAGCATGAGCTGGCTGCAAACAATCCATTTTCTTTAACTAACTTGATCGAGTTCGAATAAATTTTTGTATAGGCGATCGTCGCTTGCGGTACCGACTTTTCATTTGGCGCAAAGCTCGGAGGATCGGTGATTACAATATCGTATTTGTGCTTCAATGTGATCTGATTATCTACGAATTCAAAGGCATCAGCGGCAATGTCAACATGCTCTGTTTTGAACTGATTGATTTCAAAATTTCGTTTTACATTTTCAATCGCAACTTTGGCGATATCAACACTCGTAACTTGAGTCGCTCCGCCAGCAGCGGCGAATAGTGAAAATCCGCCGGTGTAGCTGAATAAATTTAAAACAGTCGCGTTTTTAGAAAACGTTTTAATAGCCAACCGGTTATCGCGTTGATCTAAAAAAAATCCAGTTTTAGCTGCATCGCGAATGTTGGACGAGAATAATAAGTTGTTCTCTTTGAAGATCGTCTCAGAAGGTAGCTGACCAATAAGGTTTGTCCCTTTTTCTTCAGCGTCATTGCGACGTTTTAAGTACACGCATTTAATTTGCGGGAATTCTTTTGCAATTTTTTCGGCAATGTACTGACTGTTCCATACGGTTTCCATAACGGCATGGTCATGTTTGATAACAGCAACGTCGTTGTATATATCAACGACTAACCCAGGGACACCGTCGCCTTCGCCATTGAATAAACGAAACGAATTTGTGGTCTCTGTATTAAAGCTTTGGCGAATTTTAATCGCGTTTTTCCATTGGCGTTCACTCCACAATTCAAAAGTCTTCGCGGCACTGTTTTTTCTAAAGTAGGGTTCGTCGCTCAAACAAAACAACCGAAAACGTAGTTGTGTGTCGCCTTGATAGACGCCAAGGCCGATCAATTCTTTTTTGTAATACAAAGCGCGTAAACCTGTGTGACTTGCGCCGAGGTCTTCGACTCCGCCAGCGAAAATCCAGCGGTGCCCGCGTTTAAGGTGTTTTAAAACATCGCGGGTCATCTGAACAGACGGTATTGTTTCTGGCGAGCGAACAAATGACATGGGTTTAGTAACCTAAAATATCAACGTACGTAATTCCCTTGGCGATCGCCGATGACGGCTTAGCACGCTGACCTTTGATCTGAACTCGGCCATCTAGGAAAAGTTGTTTCAATGCATTTCTAGAGATGGATTGTAGAGTGGGGTTTTCTGTTTGCTCTTTGAGTACCATAAGTAATTTATTGTCCATGCGGCTTAGGCGGGTATGGACTTCAATCGTTACACGAAATGATTTCGGTGGCTGCGGCGGAATAATGTCGTTCATAATATGTCTCCGAGGAGCTAGAGTTATAGCGAAAAATGGTCTTTCTGGCGTCTACTATTTTAAAATGAATAAATTTTCCAGGTATTTGCGAAATTTTTTCAACTATTAGGTATGGGAAATCTATCGCTAAAGAACTTAAAGTCGTTGGTATCAATTACCCGCTATCAGTGGTGAGTGACTTAGCGACGCAAACACTGACTTCGATATTCTTGTGACCAAGCATTTCCCAGGTATTGGACTTACTAGAGGAGCTTGCTGATGACTCCGGTCGAGACGACCACAAAAGATCAAGAACGTTACTATGAAATTCTAAAGGCTATTAGTTACTGAAGCCTAAGCTCGACTTCAACTTCGCCGGCGGCAATCATATTTAATTCTTTGGCGGCGCCATAAGATAGGTCGATCACCCTGCCTGAAGAAAATGGTCCACGGTCATTAATTCTGACCGTCACCGTCTGGCCTGTCGTTTTGCTGTGAACGACGACCCGGGTCCCAAACGGCAAAGTTTTATGTGCCGCCGTCAGATCGTACATATTAAACCGTTCTCCGCTGGCCGTGCTGCGGCCATGAAATCTTTCCCCGTACCACGAGGCCTTTCCCGTTTGAAAAAATGTACCCTTTGGCGTGGTCGAGCACGACAGTAAAAACAGGGTCGAAAGCATGAGTCCGCCGACAAAGCGAAGGGTTTGAATCATAGGTATCTATCGGCAAAAGTACGCATTCGCTTTAACTTTGATTGGTTGACCTTCTGCTTGGAATTGAGCCAATTTTCAATGTCTTACGGCAAACTCTGTAGGAAAAACTTGCACAAAAAAAGTCGTCTAAAACGATTGCCCTAATATTGCCATTGACCTTTATATGTCGCTTCTCTAAAAGATTCTTAACAACGGGTCTAAATTAAAGGGGGAGAGTTATGTTCTCTAATGCAGTTAAGATGTTGATTTTAGTTTCGATTGGTATCAGCTCAGCAAGTCTGGCTGTTTATCTTGCGCCTAAAACAATTCCGGCCAATGAAGTTCAAAACAAAATTCGCGTAATGAGCTACAATGTTGAAAATCTTTTCGACACAGTTCATGATCAAGGTAAAAACGATTACGAATTCTTACCTAACAGCAATCCTGAAAAATCTCAATTCTGTAAAACTGCTCGAGATCCAAAACGTTGTATGTCTGTTGATTGGACACAACCTCGTTATGCTCAAAAATTAGCGCAAATTAGAAATGTATTCGCGGCGATCCCTGGTGGATTTCCTCAAATCATGGGACTGATTGAAATTGAAAATGAAAACGTAGTTAAGCAATTAGCGTCTGTTCTTGGTTTCAAAGGCCAAGTCACTGCCAACGGACCTGATGAACGTGGTATCGACGTAGCCCTTATGTACAACGAATCGGAGAAGTTGAAATTTGTAAATGCAAATTCAATTCGTTTGGATCCATCAAAATTGGGTAAACCAACTCGTGATATTCTTGAAGTGAACTTTAAAGTTCTAACAAGCGCAGGCTGGCAAGCACTTGCGATCTATGTGAATCACTGGCCTTCACAAAATAATCCAGTGCAGT
This sequence comes from Bdellovibrio sp. 28-41-41, assembly GCA_002256935.1. Taxonomy (GTDB): domain Bacteria; phylum Bdellovibrionota; class Bdellovibrionia; order Bdellovibrionales; family Bdellovibrionaceae; genus UBA2316. The sequence continues at coordinate 1,623 of NCGL01000096.1, read as the reverse complement.
CCCGCATTGTAGCGGCCCAGACTTTAGCTCCTATCGTGAAAGCGAAAATAGCTTCTGGAGGGCATGTTGTCGCGATGGGAGATTTCAATACGGTGGCTCGAGATAATCCAAATCCTCTTAATATGTTTTCTCAAGTTGCTGGCGTTTATGATTTAGATGCCGTTTTTAGAAAGAACGCACCGACATCAGGAATCAACTTGGCCTTAGTTCCTCAGGGGACTAATTTCTATCCAGGCAGCAACAACCGACCTGCTATGTCTTGGGACGTATTGGATCGTTTTTATGTGTCGCCATCAATGGTGACTCGCAGTTCAATGATCGTTGATTGGTCAAGCTATCGCATTTTCTCGCACCCAGGTTTGACAACATCATACACCTATAAATCTGGCCCTTACGCTGGAAAAACCGTGAATGATGTTCCTTTCCGTTACAATCATATGGCGGATAAACCAGCTCAAGCGGGTTACAGCGATCATTTTCCAATATTGCTAGATATTAAACTTTTATAGTTTTCCTTCAGAAAAAGTTCCAATAAGGCAACTCTATTTAAATTCGATAGAGTTGCTCTTGGTGATAATATTACCTTATAATACTCTCAAACCGTTACACTGACTCTTTAGCTAGTTCGTCCAAGTGTCTAGACTCTAGAAAATTAAGTGTTTCCTTTTGAAACTTTAGTACTCCTAAGATTCTAGGTTTTTCCTTGGATTTCGAACTCATTTTTATTGTTGAATTTTTAGACGTTTTCATTTGATACAGAAAAGAAAACTTAATCTTTTTCGAAAATTTGCCGATAGACAGAGTGATGGAACTACGTCGAACATATTTCTTTTTTTTAGTGGTGTTTGGTTTTTTAATCGCGGGATGTACTAAACAAGGCATTCAAGGTGGCGACTTAAAAAATAAATTCTCGGGGGTTGAGTCAGCTAAAGCCCTGAGCCCATCGACCATTCAATTGAATTGGGCCTTAGATAATCGATATAACGCCTTCAACGTTTATGTTGGCGGCTCAGATAAACCTCTTAAAACCGAAACGTTTTCTCAAAGCTTAATCGGCGAACTTCTGCCAAATACCAATTATTCTTTCACGGTTACGGGGATTAAATCTGATGGTACAGGGGCCGAAGAGGGCTTTAATGCTTCTTTTCAAGGTAAAACCCTGGCGAATTTTAGTGGAGTCAAAACTGAAATGATCTCAGATCGTTCAAAAAATTCGGTACGTTTTAAATTCGTTCCGGCGAGTGACGTTGTTACATATTACCTCTATTCCAAAATTCGAAATGCTAACTGGAACTTTGCGGCGTCAACGGATCAAGGATCTTCTGCAACCGAAGTTATTCTTTCAGCCAATGGTTTAGCTGGAGGCACAACATATTGCTTTTATATTGTTGCCAAATATTTAGATGGCACCAGTGAACCTAAGACTGACATCCCGGCCGACGTCGATAGCAAAGCCATATGTGAAACTACGGAAAATTCAATTTCGCCGGCAACTGTTACGATGAATTCAATTGTTCCCGGCGAGTATCCTTGGTTTCTGGTTTCTGGTGGTGCCGATTCTAATACTAAAGTGGAAATTCGACGTCTAAGTAATGATGAGGTCGTGGCCTCGCGTCTGGGTGT
>NCGL01000010.1 GCA_002256935.1 Bdellovibrio sp. 28-41-41 | reverse complement strand
GAAGACCTCAGCTACGTTCGCTGATTCGGAGTCGGCTGACTCTGGTCTTCCTTCTGATAATTTGGGGATCGAAAAGTTGCAGGTTCTAAAAATTGGTAGGGGCGCAGGGACTTGAACCCCGGATCCATCGGTTATGAGCCGATTGCTTTAACCAACTAAGCTACACCCCCGCCTTGGGAATCAAAGAACCTACCAGTTGGCGATAAGCTCTATTAAAATCTAAAAGATACTAAATTATCCGTCAACGAAAGCTTTAAGCTTGTTAGAACGGCTTGGGTGACGAAGCTTACGTAATGCCTTCGCCTCGATCTGACGAATACGTTCACGAGTTACGTTGAAATCTTGTCCCACTTCTTCCAAAGTGTGATCCGATTCTTCACCGATACCGAAACGCATACGCAAGACTTTCTCTTCACGTGCCGTCAATGTTGATAACACACGACGAGTTTGTTCCGCCAAGTTCAGGTTCACAATCGCTTCTGCTGGATTGATTACCTTTTTGTCTTCGATAAAATCGCCCAAGTGCGAATCTTCTTCTTCACCCACTGGTGTTTCTAAGCTAATTGGCTCTTTTGCAATTTTAAGAACTTTACGTACTTTATCCACAGGCATATCCATTTTCTCTGCGATTTCCTCTGGCAATGGCTCGCGACCTAATTCTTGAATTAAGTAACGAGATGTACGAACTAATTTATTAATTGTTTCAATCATGTGAACTGGGATACGGATTGTACGAGCCTGATCCGCGATAGCGCGCGTGATCGCCTGACGAATCCACCAAGTTGCGTATGTCGAGAATTTGTAACCACGACGATACTCGAACTTATCAACGGCTTTCATCAAGCCGATGTTACCTTCCTGAATTAAATCCAAGAATTGTAAACCACGGTTTGTGTATTTTTTCGCGATAGAAACCACGAGACGTAAATTCGCTTCCACTAATTCTGATTTCGCAGCATCAGCTTCGCGTTCACCTTTCCAGATGGCCGTGTACGTTTCTTGGATCCAACGGAATGTCATTTCAGTTTCAGAATCTAAACGTTTCAGACGAGCATCCGCTTCTTGAGCTTGGACTACGTATGATCTGAAACGGTGATAGCTAAGACCAGTGTCCTTAGTCATCTTCGTTAATTCTTTTTCATTACCTTCGATTACTTTTAGCCGCTCAACTAAAAGATTAATATCTTTAGACATTGTACGTTCTACGCCGTCTTTGATTCTTTTCTTCAAAGTCGATACGCGGTTCACAAGGTTTTTAAATTTAATTACGATACGATTGATTGTCTTACGATTGAAATTGATCGACTCAAAGTTCTGCATCAAGTTTTCGTTCAACACACGAAGTTCCGACATAGTCGCATTTCGTTTATCGTTTGGAGTATTTTCTTGTCTTAAAATTTCAAAAAATGAACGAGTGTCGTTTTGGTAAACTGTTACCGTTCCGATTAACTCATGAATTTTGTCGATGTATTCTTTTTCGTCGTATTGAGTATCTTCATCTTCCAAACCGCGGAAGATCGATTTAACTTTGATACGGCCTTCATCTAAACGTTTACCTAGATTGATAATTTCCCAAGTTCCTAATGGTGACATCAAGATAGCGCGAACGATTTCTCGCTCCCCTTTCTCGATACGTCGTGCGATTTCAACTTCACCCTCACGAGTTAATAATGAAACGCTTCCCATTTTACGTAAGTATAAACGAACTGGGTCATTACCTTTAACGTCTTCTGTTTCTGCTTTTTCTTCTGCGTCGTCGTCATCTTCCTCTTTGTCGATATCAGAAAGGAATGGAGAATCGCCTTCTTCTGCTTTAGCTGCCATTTCAGAGTGATCCGTGATCACTACGCCTTGGGCTTCTAATGCATGCATAAATGTATCGATAACAACCGGTAACAAAATTTCCGGCGGAAGGATCTCGTTGATCTCTTCGATCGTAAGAGCTTTTTTCTCTGTAGCAATTTTTAAAAATCGCTGAATTTCTTCTTTGATGATTACTTCTTGTTCGTCTTGAGAAAGGACTTTTACTGGCTCTTTCGATTTATTGGGTATGTTTGACTTCACTCGTTCCCCTGTTCTAGCTCTGCGCGGTTTCCTTACTGTCCTTGAGATCTTTTAGCGATTTTTGAATCGCCATCATCTCTTCGAGTTTCTCTGGTGTTGCGCTCACCTTTAGCTCGTGAGAGATCGTTTTCAATCTCTCTTTTAAAAAGTCTTCTTTGACTCGTTGAACGGCGTCCTTAAAAAATTTAGCTTCTATTTCTATTTTTTTTTGTTCGTCGAACCCACTCACTGAATCGGAATTTTCTGATTCGTTGATGTTGCCATCATTCGCATCTACTGATTCCCAATCTGCATCAACTTTGTCGACCTTTTCCTTCTCGTTTTTTTCCTGTCTTTTTTGTCCCTTCCAAATTTCCTGGGGGGTCTTAAAAAACAAAACGTTTGGATCATCGATTTGAGTTATCAACAGACTAGTCAACCTATCAAACTTTTCAGGGTTTTGTCTATAGGCTTGATCAACGAATGTGAAAAGATTTTTCATAGGGATATTCACGATATACTGATTCAAATTTTGTTCTAAAAAGTAATCCAAATTGGCACGGGATTTGATTACTAGTGAAAGCAAATGCTTCTCTACTTTCGAAGCAGATTTAACTGAGAAGTTCACTTGTTCATTCGAAACATTTGGCATCGAATTTGACGTTACCTTTGGCTCCTGCTTGATTTGTCTAATAGGCGCATGTGGTGACTGTTGATTCTGTTGAGAAGACCCCGTCGCGGGCTTCACAAACACCGTTTCTCGCAGCCAATTTTTATCAACTCCCATCATCGGAGCCAGCTGTTCAACATAGAGTTTGCGATATTGCGGGTCTGGGATTACGTCCAAGACCTTCTTTAGCCGGTTCGCTATTTTGATTTTCTCGCTTGGCTCTCCGCCGAAACCCACTAACCATTCCATAAATATTAGATTCATTAGGTCAGGCGAACGGTCAATTAACTGGCTTAACTCGTCCACACCACGGCTTTTGACAAAATCATCTGGGTCCATGTTGTCCGGCAGGATTAAACCGCGAGGATACAGATCTTGCTCTAAAAGCAGCGATAAACTGCGTTCAGCGGCCTCTTTACCCGCACGATCGCCATCAAACAGGACCACTACGTTACGAGTCAGGCGTTTAATAACGCGCCCATGATCCGAAGTGAGCGCGGTTCCCATTGTAGCCACGACATTGCGAATGCCGCTCTGAAACAGGGAAATAAGGTCCATGTATCCTTCAACGATGATGATCTGATCCTGAGATCGAATATATCTAGCCGTTTGCTCAAGACCGTAAAAAATTTTCCCTTTTTGAAAGACCTGTGTTTCAGGCGAGTTCAAATACTTGGGTTCACCCTGGGCCAGAATACGCCCACCAAACGCTAAAACATCGCCCATCGAGTTTGTGATCGGGAATATCAAGCGTTCACGAAAGATATCGTAGAAGCCAGATTCTTTGGTTTTACGTTTTACTAGGCGCGCCTCTTCAGCCAAATCCAGTGAGTGTCCCGTAGACTTCAAATGATTCGCTAGCGTTTCCCATTCGGGCATCGACCAACCCAAGCGGAACATTTTGATTATGTCTTCCGTCAGCCCACGCTTGGACATGTACTGGCGGACCATGCTATCTCTACCTGAGGTTTCTAAATTTTTATTGAAAAAATTCAGTGCGGTTTTGTTTAATTTTAAAATTTCTTTTTTTCTAATGGCATTTTTATCATCAAAATCTTGAGATTCTTTTGGGAGAGCGATACCGGCGCGATCGGCTAGATATTCCATCGATTGCGGGAACGACATACCTTGATATTGATTTAAAAATGTAAAAATATTTCCGCTCTTCTGGCAACCAAAGCAGTGATAAACTTGCTTGGCCTCTGACACAGAAAAGCTGGGTGTTTTTTCTTTGTGATCGGGAAAAGGACAGCGGCCCATTAGGCCTGATCCCGATTGTTTTAGCTGAGTGTACTGAGAAATAATATCGACGAGATTATTAGCGTCCTGAACTTGATCAATAAATTCCTGAGAAAATTTCATCCGTCGCCTGTCTCTGTCTTAATTGTGTACTAATAGATTAAGGCAAGTGCCTTTAAAGGGAAAGCAAAAGCTATCTTAAACGGATAGCTTTTGTTTAATAATTTCACTAACAGTCTTGTTATCCGCTGCTCCAGCGGTTTTCGCCATAACTTCTTTCATCACCAGGCCCATTTCCTTAACGGTTTTGGCACCTGTGGAAGCGATAACTTCAGTGACTACAACGGCAATTTGTTCTGCCGTCATTTGAGCTGGCAAATACGCTTCTAGGACTTTCAACTCTTGAGTTTCTTTATCCACCAGATCTTGGCGAGATGCCGCCTTGAACTGCTCGATCGATTCTTTTCTTTGTTTTACTAATTTTTTAATAACGCCAAGTACGTCGTCCGCCGTGATAGCGTTGGGACGAACCTCAACTTCTTTGTATTTTATAGCTGATTGAAGGAAACGGATGGCTTCAAGCTTTAAAGAGTCTTTCGCTCTCATCGCGTCTTTCATGTCGGACATCAATTTTTCACGAATTTCCATATGAGTAACCTCTTTAGCTTCATGTTTAACTTTAAGCTGATTAATTAAAATAAAAACAGCCAAGTTTTTCAACTTAGCTGTTTTCAATTTGGTTTTAGTCGTAAAGACTAATCTCTCATTTTAGCTTTTTTTAGAGCTCTTTTACGAGCAGCTATAGACTTCTTTTTCAAACGTACGCTAGGTTTTTCGAAATGTTCGCGTTTTTTTACTTCTGAAAGGATCCCTGCTTTTTCGCAAGATTTTTTGAACTTTCTGAAAGCAGATTCGAAGTTTTCTCCGTCTCTAAGTTTAACAAATGGCATTAATATCACCGTCCTCTCAATGCATATAAGTAAACCGTGAGGAATAGCAAAAGCCTTTTCCTTTAGCAAACACTTTGACTTATCCGCATTTAATGCTATGCACTATTTCCAGGAGTTCAGATGCCGAAAACCTCAAATCCTCGCCCCCAAAAGCCAAAAGAGCCGGAGCATTGGATGAGATTAGCGCTTAAGGAGGCCCAAAAAGCCAAAACTAAGGGTGAAGTACCCGTCGGGGCGATTATAGTTAAGGATGGCAAAATTATCGGCCGAGGTTTTAATCTGCGCGAATCAAAAAACAATCCAATCCTACATGCCGAATTGATCGCAATTCAAAAGGCAGCACTCAAGTTAAAAAGTTGGCGACTGGTCGACTGCGACCTTTACGTCAGTCTTGAACCCTGCCTGATGTGCTCGGGCGCCATAATTCAATCACGCCTTCGGCAGGTTTATATCGCCACAGAAGATCCTAAGGCCGGCGCTTGTTGCAGCCTATATCATGTTTTCGACGACAAACGGTTCAATCATCAACCCAAATGGGAAACGGGAATACTAAAGGAAGAGAGCTCCCTTTTACTGAAAACATTCTTTAAAGATTTACGCAGCCGAAAAAAACAGAAAAAGAAAATAGAATAAAAAAAACCCGCTCTCGCTGGCTTTTAACAAATTTCGAATTTATTTTAAAATTTAGTTCTCTTGAACATCAAGTCTGTAACCCAAACTCGGAACCGCAGAGATTTTACCTTTAAACGTTTCGATTTTGCGTTTTAGGTAATTGATTTGGCTATCTACATTTCGCGAAGTCACTTCGGTATCGCCCCAGATTTCTTCCAAAAACTTCTCGCGAGATACTAAATTGTTTTTAGCACCTACTAGAAGCTTAAGGATATCAAACTGCTTTGGGGTCAATTGCACTTCGGCGCCGTCCAGATAAACACGGCGAGAAAGTAAATTCATTTTCAAATTCGAAGCAGCGAGTTCACTGACAGCTTCGTTTTCGCGATCAACAAGACGTTTGATTCGCAATAATAATTCTTTTACGTGAAACGGTTTAGATACGAAATCATCCGCACCCATTTCAAACGCGCGAATTTTTTCTTCCACCGTTGCGGCGCCAGAAACGAAAATCACTGGAATATATTTTGTGTCTTCTTTGGCGCGAATTTGTTCGCACACGTCAACACCCAACAAGCCCGGCATTTTGTAATCTAGAATTACTAAGTTTGGCTTAAACGTTTCTAGAAGTTCGAACGTTTTTGAACTTTCTTGAGTCGCAAGGCACTCATAACTATCTTCTAGAATTTCGCTTAACAGGGCGCAGCTCTCTTCGTAGTCGTCTACTATCAGTACTTTTTTCTTTAAAGTCATTTGGTTTACCTAGGGTTTATCTTTGTGTTTAAATACAAAAGCTTTAATTATACAAGGAAAATTTTGGCTTACTCTACATTAAAAGCCCTTAAATTTAATCAACTTTTGCGTCAAAATTTTTTTAATTACATCCAACTTGTCTCCCTGGATCTCTATTACCGCCTGATCCTTTGTCAACCTGTGAGTCCCGCCAGAAGCGCATTTGGCCTTGATTTCCCGGCACAGCTCCTTCAAATAAGTCTCATTTCTTGGTAATTTCTCTATGATTGTCACAGTTTTTCCACCTCGCCCGTTCTTCTCAAGGCGAAGAACGACGGTGACCTTGGACATATCTACCAAATCCTGCTTCATGCACTTACAATCTGTAAAGTTCCTTTTACATTCTGGACAATTAACCTTGTCTTTAGGGTCGGTCGAATAGACTGTGCGCGTATTGGACATAGACTTCAGAGCCTAGACTAAGCTTTCTGCTGAGGCAACGGCTGAATTTTGTGGGTTTGCATCTCTTTACCGTCAAAGCGGTAAAGGAAACCTTCTCCCTCCATAGCCGTCACCAAATTCACCGGTCGACTCCAAACTTTTTGAACGTTTTTAAGAGTCTCGTTCATAAAATCCGGTTGTAAATCAATGCCTTCGTGAAGGTGGGTCAAAAGTAATTCGCCTCGATTTTCAAAATTAGCGTCTTCAATTCGGATTATCGGTTGCCCGAAATTAGTCATGTGGAACAGAAGTTTTGCCTTAATGGCTTTAAAGTCTCGAGTGTCTACTTCAAATTTGTTTGTGCGCTTGTTAAATTTGTAAACAAATAGCTTGTTTCGCACACAAAAGTCTTCCGTTAGAAATTCATCAATAAACGTCACGTCATTGTAGAATTTTCTGACTTCAAAAATCTTTTGACGACCCAGGCCTAACTTTTTGTCCCAATGCTTGCGTTCTTTCACGTCGTCACATTGATCCCACTCGCGTCCAAATTGACCTTTGTTCCAGCGATCTTCGATGTCACGGAACAGTTCAATTCCTACCTTATATGGATTGTAACCATTGGGTGCCATCGCCATCGTTCCCGAATGATGATCCGCAAAATCAATAATTTCTGAATCGTGCAGAATTTTTTCAGTCATCAATTTAGAATGCCAGTACGATGCCCAGCCTTCATTCATAGTTTTCGTCATACCTTGTGGCGAGAAATAATAAGCTTCATCACGGATAATGCTTAAAATGTCTTGCTGCCAATCTTCTAGAGGCGCGTAGTTGAGCAAAAACGTGAGAACGTCTTTCTCTGGCTCCGAAGGAAATTTAGAGCGCTTGATCATTTCTTGTTCTTCGCGTTTTCTTTTCTGTTCTTTTACAAATTCAGGCGGATTGATGAAGTCACGCATGTAAGGGCGATTCACTCGTAACATACCTGGCTCTACATTGCGACCAGCATCGTGAGCCTCGGGCTCGGTTTTCGTGCTTTTTTCATGATAGGGGCTGTAGCGATCAATTAAGTTTTCTAAGCTCAAGCACGTATCGATAAACTCTTCAACGCGATCAATGCCATGGCGATCTACGTAGCGACGAATGCGAGTCGCGTGATTCGCCATTTGATCCATCATCTTGCGATTGGTTTTTCCAAACCAAACATTGTTTTTGAAAAAATCGCAGTGACCATACACATGGGCCATCACTAGTTTTTGATCCATCATCATGTTGCCTTCCATTAGATAGGCGTAACAAGGATCCGTGTTAATAACCATTTCGTAAATTTTTGATAAACCGTATTCGTAACTTTTCGAAAGATGCTCGTACTCCATACCGAATTTCCAGTGTGGATATCTCACGGGAAAACCGCCGAACGCGGCAAACTGATTGATTTGATCGTATGTGATCAATTCAAAAATAGTTTCAAAAAAGTCCAGACCCGCGTCTTTAGCGATCTGACAAATTTTCTTTCGTTCTGCCTCTAATTCGGGAGTTAGGTTAGCCATCTATTTTCCTTTTCCTAGGAAGTCCTTAATTGAATCTAAAATCTTGTCGCGGTTTTCGATCTGACTTAGAAGCACCTGTTCACTTTCCGGAAATTCTTTCTGTAAATCTTTTAAAAACTGACCAGATCCATATTTGCTTTCTACCTGGCCGTAACAAAACGCATTTGTATTTGGGATGAAAAATTCACGAATCAGTTTTATGCACAGTCGTGTATCTTCACCGCTCCAGTTATCACCATCGCTAAAATGAAATGGATAAATGTTCCACTCATTTGGTGGGTAGTCTTCTTCGATAATTTGCTGAGCTAGTTTGTAAGCTGAGCTAATTAATGTACCACCGGATTCACTGGTTCTAAAAAATGTGTTCTCGTCAACTTCCTTGGCCGCCGCATCGTGAATGATGAAGCGGGTTTCAAGACCCTTGTAATGTTTTTTTAGCCACGTGTTGATCCAAAAACTCTCTAGGCGGACGATTTCTTTTTGCTCGTCACCCATGGATCCCGATACGTCCATCATATATATGACAACCGCTTTGGTTTGAGGCTGAACGATTTTCTTAAATGTTTTGTATCTATAATCACGGCGGATCGGAACGATTTTTGGATCGATAGGATCGTAGTAACCGCTAGATATCATACGTTTCAACGCTTGCTTGTATGTATTTTTAAATTGGCGAAGACCTTCGGGTCCCACCGGTGCGATACCGTTGTATTTGGTCTTAACCGTGTCGATATTCTTGTTACCCTTAGGCTCAATGCGAGGTAATTGCAATTTCTCGCCAAGGATTTCGGCTAATTCATCTAGGGATAATTCAACTTCGACTAAGTGTTCGCCTGGCTTATCGCCCGCAACGCCTTGACCAGAGCCAGGATCACCTACGTCTTCACCTTGCTGTCCTTCACCTTGACCGACACCACCTTGTTGTTTGGCGCCGTATCGGAAATTAGGGATATCAATAGACGGCAGCGGGATCTTTACGAATTCATCTTCTCGCTTACCTATCATTTCACCTTGCGAGACATATTTCTTAAAGTTCTCTTTAACTTTACCTTTAACTATATCTCGAAACCGTGAATGATCTTCTTTAATTGACATGTTCCCTACTTATTCTTGACATCTCCTCGAGCAAAGATACTTGCTACGTAATGTAACACATCTGTCGCCGAGATTTCATCGTAACCAAAATCTTTGATTAGACGAGATTTAACAATTTCAATTTTTTCTTGAGTATCTTTATCCACAACCGAGCTCACTAAGCTTGTTAACTTGATGCTATCTTTTTGATCTTCAAACAGCTTTAGCTCTAGTGCTTTATGTAAGCGTTCATTCATTTTGTAATTGAATTTTTTGCCCTCAAGCGACAAAGCACCGATGTAGTTCATGATCTCCCGGCGGAAATCATCTTTACGAGACTCCGGAATTTCGATCTTCTCTTCGATAGATCTCATTAACCGCTCATCGGCCTCTTCATCCATACCCGTGAACTGATTACGTACACGCTCTTTTTGCGTGAACGCTTTTACGTTATCGATGTAGTTCGCGCAAAGTCTTTGTAGGGCACTTTCATCCGCGCTGATCGCACGTTGAACTTCGCCCTTAATGATCTCTTCGTATTCCTGCTTAACAACACCAATTAATTCACGATAGTCCGATTTCAATTCTTCGTTCGAAATCAAAGAGTGGTTTTTCAAACCATTTTCAAGTTCGATCAGCACCATGAATGGATTCACAGAACCTTTGTTGTTCTGCTGAGCATTCACGATCGCGTTTGAAAGCTTATCCTGGATGTAACGGGGTGAAATACCTTCCAAACCTTCACGGATTGTTTCTTTGCGTAATTCCTTAACGTTATCTTCCGTGTAATTCGGTAACGTTTTACCATTATATAGTTTCAATTTTTGCAAACGAGTTAAATTTGCTTTTTTCGGTTTTTCTAAACGAGTCAGAATCGCCCACATTGCGGCCATCTCAATAGTATGTGGCGCAATGGAAATCCCTCTTAGACGTTGAGAATTAAAATCCTTCTTATAGATGTTAATTTCCTCTTTCCAGCGAGTGATATATGGAATATCGATCTTAACTGTTCTATCGCGAAGGGCTTCCATGAATTCGTTATCTTGCAAACGACGATACTCAGGCTCGTTCGTATGGCCGATAATCACTTCATCAATGTATGTCTGAGCAAATTTCTTAGGCTTCACACGATGTTCTTGCGAAGCACCTAGTAAGTCGTACAAGAAGGCTACGTCCAATTTCAGAACCTCAACGAATTCGATCATCCCGCGATTAGCTACGTTGAACTCGCCGTCAAAGTTAAACGCTCGTGGATCAGAATCTGATCCGTATTCAGCAATTTTACGATAATTGATATCACCAGTTAATTCAGTTGAATCCTGATTCTTTTCATCTTTCGGTTGGAATGTGCCAATACCGATACGATCTGCTTCTGAAAGGAACATTCTTCGCACGCGTACGTGAGAGAATACTTTCATGATATCGCCTTGGTACCTATCCATTAAGCTTTTGAAAATAAAACGGGACGGCGGTGACAGCTCACCTTCGATCTTCATGCGGTATTCGCCGTCTTGGCCACGATTAATTTCATCACACAATTGTGTGCGCATCTCTTCGGGGATTAGCAACAATGGCTCTTCATGCATCGGGCTTGGGAAAGCACGAACACCTTTACCAAGTAAACCATCTAGCTCTTCTTTTTCATCAATCCATTCGAATGTGTAGAGTGCGCCTTTGTCAGATTTAGAATATGATTCTAAACCTTTTTTTAACATGCGGCAGACTGTTGATTTTGCAGATCCAACCGGACCGTGAAGAAGGATGACCCGTTTTTCAGTTCCGTAACCAAGAGCCGCGGCTTTCAGCACGTTAACTAATTTCATCAGCATGATGTCTAATCCGAAAACGGCGTCTTTACCGTTGCTCGTGGCATCGTCGAAGAATTTATAACGAACGACTTCTTTTTTAAAATCGATATATTTTTCACTGCCGGATTCAACGATCATGTCGTACATACGCTGAAACGCGTTTCGTGTAATTTTAGGATTTTGTTTTACCATTTTCAGGTATTCGTCCAGAGTCCCTGACCAGTGCATCTTTGATGTCTGGCTGGTATTTTTCCAATTTTGAACTATGGAACTAAAATTGATGTTGTCGCTCATAAATCACTCCCTGGATTCAAATGAACAACAGGCCACCATTCAAAAAAATGGCGTCCAGTGGTTCTATACTTAGATTATGCCAAACTTGAATTGGGTTAGTAATCGATAAATGAAATTTCACAATTATTTGATTTTTGCCAACCCTTGGTCGAGTCTAAATGAGACTTTTATCATTTGTATAAATTTGACTTATATAACTGAAATCGATTTTAGAATGAATCTAGAATGAACCTATGCGATTTAGGTTACATTTTATTTCGAGATGGTTGATGATATTTTAATGGTTTGGACTCAGACAGCCGTATTCACAGCACAATTAATCACTACATTAATCATAGGTATGCTAGTACCTTTATTTATCGGATTTCAATGGTGGCGCAAATCAACTCCACCAACAATTCCCTACGTACAAAGCGGAATTCTAGCAGCACTCAGTTTGTTTTTTATGTTCATTTTTCCAATGCCAGTGATCGGGATGGGTTTTGCTTATTTGGGGGGAACACCCGGCGCCTCTATCGGCATCACTATTGGATGGGCTTTTGTAGCCATCGCATTTTGGCCCACCCTCAAAATACTATTCAATTATCTTAAGAAAAGAAAGCGTACATAAGAATATTATTTAATTTCTTGAACTTGGTATCCATTTGGCAATTCGGCAACAAATAATTCTGGCGTTAACTCTTTCGGCTCAGGAGCTTTAAAAAACCAAGTGACTTCAATCGTAGCTGATGAAATTTTGATTAGCTTTGCGCCTTCTTTTCTGTTTAACCATTCTACTTTGGCAACTCCACCATCACACATGCTGACAACTTTGTTCGCATCAAACTGGCATTTCCAACCACGAATCGGTTCATCATACGCAATTGAGTACAGCGCTGTTGGTGGAATCGGTATATTAAATGTCTTAGCCAAGCTGCGCTCGTTCAATGGACCTTTTAGAATTTTCTTTTGCGGATAAATAACGGCGACGAATTCATTCGGGCTCATAACTAGCGAGGCGACTTGATAGCCTAATGTTGCCGAAGCTTCCATTCGCAATTTTTGATTTTTAATCGCGATCAAATCAATTGTGACCTGATTGATTTTGTTTTTCCGAATGTCTCGAATAGCGGCTTTAGTTTCCCAGCTCATCGGTGTTCCCTTAAGCTCATCAGAACCCAAAGAATCTGAACCATCTTTTTTCATTTTCATCGCGCAGCTGATGCTTAGCAGCGACAGAACTAAAACTAAAATTGAAAACCACTTCATCATGGTTCAAAGATACTCAACAATCGGTGGTGTTAACAAGAAAAAAGAAACAATTTGTCTTCTATATAGAGGACAAATTGTTTCATTGTTTTTGAACCCTAAAGGCCGCCGGGAACTATTTCCCTACGCTCGCCGGTGTTCGATCTGGAACCGTTTGATTTTCAATAGCTAGAATTTTTTGTTCTAACTCTTTAGCTTTCTTTTTGTCGATTTCTAAATCAAAGGCTTTTTTGTACATTGATTTAGCTTTTTCAACCATCGAAAGATCACGGTAGATATCACCTAAGTGTTCAGCGATAATACCAACAGTTGGTTGAAACTTAGTGGCCGCTTCAAGAAACTTCAGAGCTTCTTTTTTATTGCCACGTTTAAACAGAATCCAACCTAAAGTATCAAGGATATATCCATCCTCTGGATCTAGCGTCACAGCTCTGCGAGCCAATTTTTCCGCTTCGTCCATGTTTTTATCCATTTCAGCCCATGTGAATGCTAGGTAGTTCAAACCTTGTGAATGGTTTGGATCAAGCTCGATCACCTTTTGCATATTCGCGATAACCTTCTCTTTGTCACCCGTACGGTCATAAATAGTACCATAGTAGAAGTGCAATTGAGCATTGTCTGGATACTTCTCTAAACCTACGCTCAAAACTTCTAGTGCTTTTTTGTAATCTTTCGCTTCATCTAAAAGCGACGCGTACATAGCGTAGAGTTGTGGATAATCTTTTTTATTCTCGTAGGCTTTAGCTAATACGTTAACCGCTTTATCTAGCTGACTCATATTTTTTAGTAAGTAGCCGGCGTGAACCATAGATTCGCCATAGAATGGACTCGAAGCTTGAATTTTTAGATAATGGTTTACAGCCATTTCGTCTTTTTTAATTTCTTCATACACAGCAGCCAAGTAGAAACGAATTTTATCTGACTCAGGGGCCATTCTTAAAATCTCTTCTAATTTACCAATCGCGCGATCGAACATTTTCTTTTCTATCAGGATCAGCGCCATTCTTACTTTGATTGCTAAAGGATCGTCTGTTTGTGCTTCCAAAACTTCTAGTTGTTCGAACGCTTCATCGAATTTTTGTTGTTCGATGTACATTTGCGACAGAATTTCTGCCACTTTTACATTTGGACCTTTGGATTTTTGGAACTCTTGATACAAAGCCATCGCTTTAGCGTCTTGCTTTTGATTTTTATACATAGATCCAAGCGCAATCACCGCATCTACGAATTCTGGTTTTAATTCACTCGCTTTTTTATAGCTTTGTTCTGCAAGTTTAAAATTCTTCTCTGCATTTTCTTCTTCACGGATACGGCCAATGTAGTAGTGAATTAAATGTTTGTTCGCGTAATCAGGCAAAGCCAAAACTTTTTCAAACAATTTCACGGCTTTTTCATACTGCTGAGTTTCTGAATACACCGCTGCTAAGTAAATGTTAGCTTCGTTATAATCAGGGTATTTATTTAAAACAAACTCATACTGCTCAATCGCTTGAGGGTATGATCGAATCGTCGTGTATAAACCCGCTAGTAATAGGCGTGCATCTTTGTTGTCGCTGTTTTTCTCAATTACGATTTTAACTTGTTCAATCGCTTTGTTGATCTGTCCTAGTTTTAAATACTCTTTCGCTAAACGAGTACGTACGCTGGAAGACTCAGCATCGTAAACTAACACGGTCTGAAATGACTCGACGGCTTTTTGCGCTTGGCCTTCTAACGAATACGCCTCACCCAGTGAGTAATGATAATCTGCTTGCGTTCGAACGTAGAAAGGATCCATTTTATCAGATTCAGTTAAAAGCGCGGGCGGCGTGAACTGCTTGGGTGCAGCATTGCCATCGCGGTATGACGATTCTTTGTAGTAAGCACCGTCCGATGAACTTCCCTTGTGCGCACAACTAGAGATCAAAATTGCAAAGCTTAGAATTGTTGTCTCTAGGATTCGCTTAAACATGTAGCACCTCTATGAGACACTTCGGTGCGGGTGAGACATTGCTTGAATAAAATGGGAAAAAATGGACCTAGGTCGCTGGCTCTATTTCTGGGGATTTCGATAGGTCGATTTTTATCTCGATGTCAGATTTTAAATCGCCATTTCCAGACTCAGTTTCGTTCGATAAAAGCACGCGGTAGTTATCTCTACCGTCTTGGACAACTTGAAATTTATATGGCTTGCCGCTGACGGACTCACCCAGTGTAATAACCGAAGAGCTGCTTTCTGAGGCGATATTTCTGGACTGTGAGGCCTTTTTCTCGACATTTCTTAACAGAAAAATCTGTGCGGCTTGATAGGCTAAAATCTCGGCTTTGATTTGGTCTGATGAAATCTTTTCCGAACTGAAAATATGCCTTGTATAACCGCCGTAAGTAACCAGAGTTAACACTATCAAAGACAACAATGTTACCAAATCCCAACCTATAAGCTGTTGATTTTCATTAGTTTTCACTAAACACTCCGATAATAGTTGCGCTACCTACTCTATTTCGGATGAACGTCCGTAAGACTTAAGCCTTATTACAAAAATATTTTAAAAAAAGGTCGGCTTTTCTAACCTAAAACCCTTTAATACCAGTCTTAATTAAAGAATTCTGCGGCGCATATGTGACTTTTTTTTCAACAGAGCTTGACAGCCCTATGCAGCACGGCTAGTTTGCGCCTTGTCATACGAACCTACCTATCAATTTGATTTGAAGGGGTTTTTCCAAGGGAGGCAAAATGATCAGTCAAAACGATTCTACCCAGGCTCCAATGAGCAGCACGTCAACTTTAGGTTTATCTAAACCGAACTCAAAGGTTAAAATCATCAAAAGATACCAAAATCGTAAGCTCTACGACACACAACAAAGTTGTTATGTTACTTTAGATGATATCGCTAAAATGATCCGTACTAATGAAGAAGTGATGGTTATTGATAACAAATCTAAAAACGACATCACAGCCGCTACTCTAACTCAGATCATTTTCGAAGCAGAGAAAAAGTCAGCGCAATACGCTCCACTTTTCACACTTCGGGAAATTATCCAAAATGCAAACGGCAGCATCTCTAGCTACCTAGCAAAACTAGGCGCGTTTCCTCAAGATTACATGACGAAACAAGCTCAGAACCAACAACTAATTGAAAAGTTGGCTACTGAAGAGATCAAAAACAATCTAGAAAACAGAATTGTGAATGCAGCGACTCGCTACAATCCAGATACAACTGTAAAAATCGCAGCTGAAAAAGCGACAGTTTTATCAGGTGCTTCTCAAGAAGAAGAAACTCCCAATTTACCAACTCACAATCCTAACTTGAATCAATTGCCACATTCTAGCTAAGCTAGAATGCAACTAAGTAGCCTAGCTAAGCTAGAGTACAGTTAAGCAAACTAGCTAAGCTAGTTTGGTAACTGAAACTTAAGTTTTCGATGAAAAGGACCCACAAGGGTCCTTTTTTTTATCCAGATTTCTTGATTTACTTAAAATCTCTACCTATTTATCTGACCTTCTACCTTACCTAAAAGGCCAGACTGAAATTTCTCAATTGATTCTACTACACAACATGGAAAGCTTATCAACAACGGGTAACCAAAGTTGAAGGAGCATACCGATGTTTACGAAAAACAAAGACGAGAAATCCCTAGTTTATGACATACCCGAAGAACTGACACAGGAATTGGCTGAATCCCTCGGGTCCGACGTAAAAAAAGAAATGGAAACGAATCCAAAACTGGAAGCCATCGTTTTTAATACCGACAATCAGCTTGTGAGCTACAAGGGTTTTAAAATTCTAAGTCAGCTAGCCGTAGCTCAAAAGAGACCTAAACTTCAAATGTATGTTTTGACTCAATTGAAAGCGACGATAACTCTCATAAAATCGGAAGGAATGGACATCGCTTTAAAGCCAGTTGAAACACTGTTCGAAGTGCCTCAGAGAGCGGTTTCTGCAGCTAAGCCAACAACAAAATTAGATGTATCTTTCATCAATCCATTTATTGAAGGCGCGATTAAAACACTGGATGTTCAGTGCCAGGTTACTGTTACTATTGATAAACCACTTTTAAAAACTAAAGACACGAAACTTCCCGTGATCGATATATTGGGAATCATCGGAATTACCAGTAAGACCTTCAACGGCAATATTTCGATCTGTTTCCCAGAAAAAGTATTCCTATTTATCATGTCCAAAATGCTGGGCGAAGATTACATAGAAATCACCAAAGACCTTGAAGACGGCGCCGGCGAAATCTTGAATATGATTTTTGGTCACGCCAAAAGAGTACTGAATGAAAACGGGCATTCTTTTGAGAAAGCGATTCCAGCGATTGTACGCGCGAAAGATTTATCCGTTTCACATTTGAGTGACCAGGGTTCGATTGTTCTGCCATTCAAATCCGAAGCTGGAGAATTCTTTATGGAAATCAGCATCAACAATGGGCACCCTTCCTGAATCTACGAGAAGCTTAAAACTGGCGCCAGTTCACAAAGCGAGTTTTGCCTGCGCGGATTTCGATTTCTTTTTCCAGCACACTATTGCCGGTAGTTTCAGAATAGCGGTTTTGCGTGGTTAGTCTTAGTTTATATTTGCCTGGTTTTACGCGGATGCGGACCATTTGGAATTCTTTGGGTAAGAATGACCATTGCCTAAGATCCGCTCTGTCAGAGGCGTGCATGGCGACGGCCGCTACGAAACCTAGTAGTTGATTTTTCTGTCGGATTTGATCAGCAGCGACTTCTTTAGCTACGACTCCGCCTAACCGGCGTGCTACTAGCGAGCCTTGGTCTTCTAGTAATGTTTTAATAGCGGCATCATCTACGCTGTATACAAATTCGGTTTGTCCTAAATAATGTGATCCCGATTTATCCACGGGATCGATACTGATTCTAGCGTTGCGGCTTTCTGCTGACACCGATCTTAATATCGGGAACCTTGGACTGTGCGGATTAAAATCTTTTCTGGCGCCCCAACCATTTTGGAAAATTATTACGACTTCAGCCATCGATTTGTCGTACCAAGCCGGATCCTCTTTTACATTTGGGAAATCTGATTTTAGTTTTTTGTAATCATCCATTCGCTGCGCTTTTTTTGCCGTACGAATTAAATCATCGTCAATGAGCCCGATATTTCTATCAATTTTATACGCATCTTTATAGGCGATGTATGCATCGTCGTATTTGCCATCGGCTTCCCAAATCATCGCGGATAAATAGGTCGCAAACGAATTCATCTCGAAATTCTTTTTTTCTTCCTGTCTATATTTTTGGTATTTCTCGTTAATTCGGCGAGTTTCTACTAGGGCTGCATCCAAATCATTCAGTTCCAGGAAATTCAATGCCAGGTAGGCGTTCACAAAGATTTTTTCAAACGTATCGCCCTTGTACTGAACCATTTCTTCGTTGAACAGCAAAGACCCAGTTACGCGACTGATTGATTGATAGTCAAATTTATCGATTAGTTTTAAAGCGCTGAAGAAATACTGATTACTTTGTTTTAGATCGCCCGAATACTGCAGCAGTGTCGCATAATCCAGCGTATAGATCAGCTGATCGTCGCTTTCTTGGTCGGCTAATACTTTTAATTGTTGGGTGGCTTCAGAGACTTGGCCGGACTCTACTAATTGTCGGCTCTTAAAGACTTTGCCCTGGTAGGTCGCGCAGGCGGACACCAGCACGCAGGCAACTATAACTGAAGACTTCAAAGTGAATTTGATTTTGCTCATATAGTTGCTTGCGGTTTAGAACTTCTGCTGATTATAAACCAACAGATTTCTTTTTAAATTGTTTTCTCATTTGCTTGTAGTTTGACCAAACCATTTTTGAAGTTTTTAGGTTCGTCAAATTCATCGTCATTTTGTAATAAACTGTTTTGTCTTTACCAACTTCTTGAACGATGGAATCCATGCGTCCGTTTACGATGAAATCAGCGCCGGTTTGGCCGCCTGGGCCTTTTTTAGTTTCATCAGAAACTACACCCGAATTTTGGTAGTCATATTCGTCTTTGATATCTTGGCGGGCTTCTTTATCGATAAATTCAATTTTGCCTGAATTCATTAACTCAACACGGAACATATCCATGATGCTTTGAGTGTCGATGTGTTCACTCGTTTTATTTTGCAACTGAGTCACCATTACTACCGGCGGAGTTTTCGCATTGGCGATAGATGGATGGTTAACTAAACTGGCAACAAGATCTTTCACCGCGTTTTGCATATCTGTTTCTGACCATTGGTCATTCAGTAAGTTCTCGCGTTGAACGTCGTCATACTGACCTTTTACGAACGCCTTCGGCCCACAATTTGTAATAAACAAAGATAGCGCTAATAAAAATAGAATACTAATTTTCATATTTTGCTCCTATGTACGAAATTCTATGCCTATTATTTTATGAAGACAACAACGGCCGGTGACTCGATGACTAAGAAAATGGTCAAGAATAGGTGCAAATAAGCAACATTTGATTTAAATCAAAATTAAGTGTTTCAAACCTACGATTAAGGTCTTGGATTATTTAGGAAGAACTGGGAAACCGCGATAATCTTTTTCGCCCTCTTGATCAGGCATATCATCTACGTGACGATAAGATTTGATTTTGAACTCAGAGTCCAAGTTTACGATCCAGCCATCTTTACGCGCTTTAGCTACGAATTCCTTGGCTTGCCGCTTGCGCTCTTCTTCTTTGGCCTTGGTTGCGTGGCGATCTTCAATCACTGAATTGTATACTAGTGATCTTGGATCTGTAGACGGCTTTTTAAATTCATTAGTACGACCAAATTGTTGAGCCATTTGCTTTTCACGCAAACCATTTTCTAATTCCAAAATGGGTTCATCATTATTACTTTGAACGATTGGCTGAGACGGACTCGTGTCATGGCTAGCCTTTAAGTTTGCTACCAATGTTTTTAAACGCTCGTATTCCATTTTATCCGACACACTTTTTAAATGGTCGTTCACATTATCAAGTTCTGTAATTTTACGTGTTGAAGAGAACTCACTTTGACCTTCTGTAACTCCCGCAATAACCGGATGATCTTCAGAAATAACAAACACAGCAAACAAGGCCGACGATGCAAGGAAACACAATCCAAGGAAATAGGCGGCAAAATTGTCTTTTTTCTTTGGCTTTTGAGTCTTCATCTAACCTCTAGTCTACCATGAACTTTTCGACGATTTTAAGATTTTCTTAAATGGAATTAGGCATTCTCATATTGAGACTATTGAAAACAAATATAAAGCTAGTTGCTGTTGAGGACGACTTTCAGAAGGATATTCCCCTCTTTAAATGTACGTCCTTCGCCGGCGGTATTAACGGCTTTAAAATCTTGGTTATCATAAAAAATACCCAAACCTAACTTAGATTTTTCTTTAATATAGTACTGATAGCCAAGCTGATAGCGCATTTGCGACGAGATGCCTTTTGCAGCGAATATACCCATTTCTAAATTAAATGAAATCTGGCCACGAGCTAATTCATACCTATAGTCGACACCGACACCAGCGAGTGTTGCTTGCAATCGTGTTTGCGTCGACTTGTGCAGGAAATCTACAAACTTGCCAAAACCAAAAGGCATCAATTTAGATTTAGTAAATGGAATAGAGTACCCAAGTACTCCCGAAAAATCAGAAAACGAAATACTGTTCTCGCTGCTAGAAGCCAGCGCCATTGAATACGAAATTCCTAATTGGAATTTCCTCCAAACGGGCTTCGATAAAATACCGGCATCAATAGCGATACCACTGCTGGATGCACTGACGTCCCCGGCCGTAAATGCTAAACTTTTTGTGCCTAACCCAAGTGACATATCTTGGAAATAACTTAGGTCCTTGCTAACAAGGTCTTTTTTGATTTCGTCTTCTTTCTTTTTCAAGCGGATATTTTGCAAAGCCATCGCCATTTCAACGTTTTTAACTTTGTATTTGATCCCGCCAATAACGCCGTCTTCACGCGCTGTAGATGGCAATTCGTAGAATTTCCACGACTCCCCTTTGCCGCCGCCTTCGACCAAAGATCCTTCACCAGGCTCCACGTCGGCCGGAATCGACACAACCATGATAATTTTGTCTTCGTACTTGTCACAGCTGATACCCATCGGGAACGGGGGACTGACAGCGGTTTTTAGAACTGGGGCCACACGAATATTGATCGAGAGCTCCTTACACTTTTCACTGTAAAGACGAAATTGCGGTTCGGTCATGACCAATTTGATTTCAGTTTCGGTACTATCTGCGAATTTAATTTTAATTTTCTCTTCGAACGAAAGTACCTGGACCTTAACCACATTTTTTTCGACAGCGACACCGGTCGTTTCACTGCCTTGCTCTGCAGATGCAACGTCTTTAGGAAATGTAATTGTGCCTTTGTAAACTAATCGTCTGCCTGGTTTGGCAGCTATCGGAAGAAATGTAAGAGAAATTTTACTTGGGAATGTGGCTTTAACCCAATTGTCAGCACTATTAGTGGTGGTTCCACGTTTTTCAAATACTTCGACCGTAGCTAAACAAATAGCCGGCAGCATAAAAAGCATTAGAAAAATGTGGTGGGTTTTAGAAATCATTGAACTACCGTAAACTGACCATCTTTTGCAACTTTAATAAGGACCGTTTTTTCTTTCTTCTGTGAAAAATTAAGCGTTATCTCTGGTAACTTTTCTACCTTTAAATTATTAAAAATTGAAGGTTTAATTACAGCATCTTTTTTATTGCCATATTGGTTATAGAATTTAAACGTCACTTTGTACGTACCTTGGATTGTTTTATTTGTTAACCAAGATTCAACACCGGGACCTTGCGTACTGTCGACGACAAACTCGCCGGGGGTATTAGCAATTGTTCTTTTTCTATAATTAAATATGTTACCCTTTGGGTCCTCGATAATCATATCGATATCATGTTTTTCAGTTTCCCATCGAACAAAGACCATCATGAAGTGATCGTCGTCCTTAATTTTAGGAGTATCGTCAATTTTCTGCTTAAGCATGGCGTTTTCTTTAGCGAGTTCTTTTGACTTAACATCCGCTAATTTCAAATTACTTTCTAACTCGATCATATTCTTTTTTAGCTTCCTCAGAAGATCAGCTTCGTCTTTGGATTTGCTGGCATCCTTTTGCTGGGCGCTGCTGGCAGCAGAAATACGTTTGATTTCTTCTTCTTTTTCCAAAGCCGCTTTCTCTAGCAACTTCATTTTTTCTTCATATTCTTTTAATTTCTTTTCTTGATCAGTTTTATCAGTGGAAACTAAGGCCTGGTCTTCTTCCATTTTCTTAATTTTTTCCAAAGCCATTTTCAGTTCTTCTTCGCTTTTAACGACATCAGCCTTGGCCTGGATTAAGGAGTCTTCTATTTCTTTTTTCTTTTTCTCTTCTTTCTTTTTAAGCTCGATAAGAATGTCATCATCTGCTGGCGCCGTTTTTTCCATATTCGTAGTCACTGGCTTTGGACCATCGACTTTCTGTTCAACTTTTTCCGAATTAAAACCCTCTTTTGAAATCTTTTGAAGGGCTTCTTCCATTTTGGCTTTATTTGATGTGGATAAAACATACATCATAACGAAGAAACCAAATAGCAGGGTCATCATATCCGAGTAGCTGATTAGCCATTTCTCGTCGATATGATTTTCCTCATGTTCGTTATCTGAGTAAAAATCTTCGTCTTTGCGCTGTTCAGACATACGCTAATCCTCGGAACCAGTCTTTGGCAGCCCAAGTATGTTTGTTTTGTCTTGATCTGTTTTCTTCTGACCACCAAACACAGGGGCCATCGGAGTTATCACAGCGATGTTCGATTTTGCAGACGATGATGATGGTGGCGGAGCTGTATAGCTAGCGAGGCCTGAACCCACTACCGGTGACTTAAAGAAAATATTTCTTAAATACACTTGATCACGGATAGCCAACTGGCTAATCAATGTTTCGGCAATAATTTTTGGCGCCATTCCTTGTTTAATCAAAGATATGCCGTGAACTACTAAACTTCGAGTGAAAAAATCTTCCGATGCCACGCGGGCCGCGTAGTCAGCTAAAGGCAAAAACACAAAATTCGCAATCGCGATACCCCAAAACGTCGCCACGAGCGCAACCGCCATCGCATTACCAATACCATCCATACCTGAAGAGTTTAACCCCACCATCATTTCGATCATACCGGAGGATGCTCCCAAAAGGCCTAGTCCCGGTGGGAACTTAGAAATGGAAAGCAGCATTTTGTGATCTTCTTGATATCGTTTTTTAAACGAATCGCGACGATTTTTTATGATAAGCAATAAATCATCGTAAGAAAGGGCGTTTTTAGAAAGTAATTTAAGCGCTTCTTTTAAAAAAGGATTCGCCACAGAATAGTTAGCTAAGAAACCATGTGGGTCTTTTCTGTATTCTTCAGCGATGCGAATCAAATCTGCTACCACAAATAAATCTTCAGTTTTCTTTTTAAAAAATAATCCGTAGATTAGGAAATCCAGCAACTCTTTTAGTTTTCTAAAAGGGAATGCGAGCAACGTTACGCCTAGAGTACCACCCAGTACAAGCATCAGGGCATGGGCGTTCAAAAATATTTCCGGATTTTTTGCGCCTCTTAAAACACCAAAAAATAAAACGAAACTAATGATGGCCGTACCAAGTAACGACGATAAATTCATGTATATGAGATCGGCTACCTTATTGAAAAATTAAGTAAAAAGGTAAATTTAAGACTTAGGACTGCTTGCCGAGTTTTGGCTCTATCGGAAGCTGAATAATAAATTCTGTCCCGACCTGTAGCTGTGATTTCACTTGGATATCGCCACCATGCTTTTGAATAATTCCGTAGGTAATACTTAAGCCCAATCCTGTGCCCTGCCCCACGCCTTTGGTCGTGAAAAACGGATCGAAAATTTTATCGAGGTTTTCTGAGGAAATACCATTACCACTGTCTTGAATCGATATCTGCACCCAGTTTTCTTTCTCTTTGATTAGGCTCACATGAATCCAAATTGTTCCAGTCCCCGGGATAGCTTGAATCGCGTTCGACAATAAATTCACAAATACTTGGCTCAGCTGACTCGCAAAGCACTTAATCATCGGAATGGGTTCGTAATCTTTTTTAATTTCGATTCGATTTTTTAATTCACCTTGAAGTAAATTGAGTGTCGTATCGATACTTTCACGGATGTCGACTTCTTTAATCTGTGACTCATCTATTCTAGAGAAATTTCTTAGCCCAAGGACGATATCGCGAGTTCGTCGTGCGCCTTCTTCACATGAAGAAATTAATTTCGGTAAATCTTTAACGATGTATTCAAACTCAACATCTGACTTCTTCTTTTCTAATGCCGCCGGTTCCACGCTGGCTGTGCGAACGAGGTCAATCAGCTTAGCCGAATAGTCGCGCAAATAACTCATATTACTATAAATGAAACTAATCGGATTATTTAACTCGTGAGCAACCCCCGCAACAAGTTCACCCAGCGAGATCATTTTTGCCGAGTGAACTAATTTTTTTTGAGTTTCTATGAGTTCGCGATTGGCCGCTTCAAGCTCTTGCACCTTTTTCCTTAAATCATTTCTGGCCTGCGAGATATTAATACTCATCTGATTGAAGCTTTCGGTCAGCAACCCGATTTCCGTATCATTTCTTACGGGAATCGTGACAGCTTGTTCTTGCGTTTCGAAAGAGTGAAGCGCATCGACCAGATTGTTCAGCGGCGCTAAAATCCACTTACTAGTTATGACTACCGTGATGATTAAAAATATAATTACGACACCAACGACGCTGAAATAGGCGAGATTAATATTCTTTAGAACCTCGCGAGAATCAGACTTAGAAACCCCAAGTGACAATAGAAATCGCGAATGTCCCCAATCCATGAAGGATACGTAAAAACCGTACGGAGTATTTTTGATTGGGATTTCAACGATGGGATCTTTCGAGTACGCCACCGATTGAATGCGGCTAAATACATTCGAAGTTTGCGCCGCCTTGAAACTAGCCAAGATAATTGTGCTATCTTCTTTCCCTAAGACAAATTCTAACTTCAATCGGTTTTTTAGTCGTGTAATGAAAACATTATCTAGATAAATCTTCTGCTGAATATACCCGATCGTTTTTTTGCTTTGATTATTTACTCGCGACAACAGAGTCAGCAGAATACGATCGCTTTCATATTCCAAAATAGGAATGTCCTTACTCGTTTTTAAAACCGAAATATATTTTTCAGATAAAAACGTAGCTTCATCTCGACTAGACACCGAGATAACTTCATTTTTGTCATTTTTGATCACTTTAGCAACCTGACGGGCTTCGCGATTGAAAAAAATCAATTCAGAAGAGAACTCTTGCATGATGTATTCAGAGCCAATCTGGTTCAGGGTTTGACGGTCACTGATAGACAGATTATAAATTAGATAAGGATCTTTTAAGTAGCGATCACGGCGAACTTGTAAACCTGATTTAAAGTCGGCCAAAATAACTTCAATCTCGCGCGAATTCACTGACAGGCGCTGCAACAGTTCTTTATCGATGGCTTGCTCGTATTTTACTGTTGAGTAATACGCGACGAAAATTAAAGGTAACAACGAAAGCAACAAGAACCATGAAATAATAATGGTTCTGATCGAGCGCTTTGCTTTTTTACGCTTTAAAACTATCTTTTTCATCCGATGAAAAACCTTAAATGGTTATTTGTTTTCGGAAGCAGCCTTGGCGTCAGCCGCTTTTTCTTCAACCGTGAAGAGCATTCGAATAATTCCATCTGGCATTACCCTTGGATGCGCTTCTTTTATAATCTTACCAGAAGAGTATTCTTTAAGTAGCGCTTCGAGTTCGACCAGTTTGGCTTCCGGAACAGTAAAATGGAAATAGTATACATTTGGCGTCTTCAACCAACCAATTTCAACTTCCCCGGCTTTTTGACCTCCAAGTTCTTTGATCTTGTCTTTAATTTTTGGTGATACGGCTTCCGCATTCGTGACAAGAAATTGGCCACGATAAATCCAGCCTGTAGATTTCGCCGACTTCTCGGTTACCGGTGAGCTCACGACAGCCACTGGCTGTGTCGTTGGCTTCGGCGGTATCGCCACCGCTGGAGTGGTAGCAGACACAGGCGGCGTAGTCGTCGCAGCCACTGAGACTGGCGGCTCTGGAGGTTTCGTTGCGACCGCCACTGGTTTTGTAGGCGCGGTCACAGTAGGAACCGGGTCTTCTTTTAACTTAGCTCCATTGGGTGTTTTATCTTTTGTCGCCACAGCTAACGGTTGCTTAACTTCTTCATCCGTAAAATCTGGTTTTTCAACATTGGCTTCCTGTGATTCACCCAGATCTGGTTTCTTTTTGCGTTCTACTTCGGCCACGATGGTTTGGTTATCGGCGCCTTCGTTTAAATGAATAATTCTATTCAGAGGTAAAACATTCAGAACAACAACCAAAA
Organism: Bdellovibrio sp. 28-41-41; assembly: GCA_002256935.1. Lineage (GTDB taxonomy): Bacteria > Bdellovibrionota > Bdellovibrionia > Bdellovibrionales > Bdellovibrionaceae > UBA2316. The sequence continues at coordinate 30,407 of NCGL01000010.1, read as the reverse complement.
GCAAAGCCACAACACCGGCTTCCACTAGCCATCTAAAACCCAGCGGCCATTGATGCCAGCGCAATCGATTCACGATGAAATTGACCTGCGAGGATTGAAGTTCGATTTGCTTGATTGCCGCATCGTTGATTAGAGTTTCACTCAATTTTTCACAATACTGTATACCGTTTATCAATTTGATAAATTCGTTTTGTAATTCAGGTGCCGCTTCAAGCGCCTTTTCGACAGATTGTTTTCTTTCTGGATCTAAAGTATTGCGGGCGTACTCAAAAAGAAGATGATTCGCGACAAAGTCACTCATCTCTCGGCCCTTATTCTTTTTAAGTTTTATAAACTCCACTTGTGTTCCCTACTAAATTACTATTTTAATAAAAACGTGTTCGAACCCAACTGCTTAAGTGCACTCGAAATTCTATATCTGTGCGTTCCTTGAGAAATATTTAATGCGTAAGTGATATCATCCTCTGGAAGCTTAATCACAAGACCCCAAAGCAATGAGACTAATTCTTTTTTAGAAATCTTTTTGTGGAACTCTTTCCAAGGACCTAATTCTAAATCCATTGGCAGAATCCAAAACTCGCCCACGTTTTTTGTAATATAAACTTCAGTGCTATTACTTTTAGTTAAAAGCTCGGACGCGATTCTGATCATCATTTTACCGATGTCAGTGCCTGGCTTTAATTTTTTTAATTTTTCGATTGTTTTGATCGTGTAGTGAATCGATTTAGTTTCGTTCATCAACGAAAAAAAAAAGAACAACGATAACGGGCGGACGAATGCTTTAACGTCAAAGGGATCGTTTTTTAATTTAAGATCCACATTATCCATTATTACTCAACCGTAAGCTGTCTAAGTAGATCCAAATTATCTAGAACTTTACCAGAACCAAGAACTACGCAGCTTAAAGGATCTTCAGCTATAGAAACCGGTAAGCCAGTTCTTTCACGAAGTAGAACATCTAGATTAGCAAGTAGAGCGCCACCGCCAGTTAGTACGATACCGTTATCAACGATATCAGACGCTAGTTCCGGTGGAGTTTTTTCAAGTGCCGTACGAACTGCATCAACAACTTCAGACAAAGGATCCATCAAAGCATCGTTCACTTGTGACGATGTTACTTCGATAGTTTTAGGAGCACCGGCAACTAAGTCGCGGCCCTTAATTTCCATTGTGCGCTCTTCTTCAAATGGATACGCATTTCCAATTTCAATTTTGATTTTTTCTGCTGTTCTTTCGCCGATTAACAAATTGAACTGACGACGGATATAATTCACGATCGCTTCATCGAACTTATCTCCAGCGACTTTAATTGATTTACAATAAACGATACCACCTAAAGAGATAACCGCTACGCCTGTAGTGCCACCGCCCATATCAACAACCATGTTGCCGCTTGGTTCTGTGATCGGAAGACCCGCGCCAATAGCTGCTGCCATCGGTTCTTCAATCAAGTACACTTCTCGTGCGCCGGCTGATTGAGCCGCTTCACGTACCGCTCGTTTTTCCACCTGAGTGATTCCATAAGGAACACAGATGATAATTCGTGGACGCATGAACGATTTTTTTTCGCCCATAGATTTTGTGATGAAATATTTAAGCATGGATTGAGTGACTTCAAAGTCAGCGATAACTCCATCTTTGATTGGGCGAATCGCTACGATACTGCCGGGTGTACGACCTAGCATTTCTTTCGCTTCTTTACCGACGGCTAAAACTCTGTTTTGTAATCCACGATAATTTTTTTGAACAGCGACAACAGACGGCTCATCCAGAATAATTCCGCGTCCCTTCACATACACAAGTGTATTTGCTGTTCCTAAATCAATAGCGATATCATTTGAAAAATAATCAGAAACTTTATCTAAAAATCCCATAGTCTTCCCGTTTGCGGCTTTCCGTTATAAGTTTGAGTCAAAAAGGTGAAATAATCCGATATTTTGACGTAATATAAAGAGTGTAGGTTTCGATAAAATAAGAGTCAATGCGGATATTTATGCAATTTCGCCGGCCCAACAGACTCAAAAAAACGCTAAGCATCATTCGACTCCGAAATACACGACTCAAAAATTTTCCGTTATAAGCGTCTCATGAAAACAATCGTAGTATCTAAATTTGGTGGAACCTCAATGGGCGATGCCCAGTGTATGAAGCGAAGTGCTCAAGTGAGTTTGAGCCAGAATGCCAACCTGGTCGTGGTTTCAGCGACTTCAGGCACGACGAACCTCCTGATTGCCATGGGAAACAAGGCTCTAAATCATGAGTGGCCCCAATTGGAAACTTTGATTGAAGATGTTCGCAAACGCCATTTGGTAATTGCCCAGGATCTAAAGCTAGATTCCGCAGGACATTCTAAGCTAGCCAATTTATTCCAAGAACTAGAGTCAATCATCAAGGGCGTATTCTATCTAAAAGACCTTTCCTTAAAAGCTTTAGATGCATTGCAAAGTCTAGGCGAACGTATGTCATCTGTCCTGTTCACACAAGCAATGGCTAACGAGCTGGCTGGCCAAAACCGCAAAGCTATTTTGTACGATGCCCGCGAAATCTTGAAGACAGATGACATGTTTGGAAAAGCTAAACCGAACCAAGATTATATCAATAAAAATGGGCCTGAGTTTTTCTCTGCCGTTTTAAAGGGTATCGACGTTGGAGTTACTCAAGGTTTTATCGGATCTACGACGGAAGGTCACACGACTACGCTAGGTCGCGGCGGAAGTGATTTCTCGGCGGCTATTTTAGCTGAAGGCATAAATGCGACGACTGTTGAAATCTGGACCGACGTTACTGGAATTTTAACGACCGATCCTCGCCTTGTAAAAGAAGCTAAAGTGATCGACGAAATATCTTTTAAAGAAGCATCCGAGTTAGCTACGTTTGGTGCTAAAGTATTGCACCCCGCCACCCTACTACCAGCGATCCGCAAGAATATCCCGGTTTTCGTAGGCTCAAGCTTTGACCCAAACAAAGGCGGCACTTGGGTTCGCAAAGAAGTAGAAAACCAACCACTGATTCGCGCGATGGCCCTTCGCCGAAAACAAGTTCTGGTGACTCTTTCGACTCCAGAAATGTTACAAGCTCATGGTTTCTTATTTCATGTATTTACGATTTTTAATGAACACAAAGTTTCGGTCGATGCGATCACGACATCTGAAATTTCAGTTTCCATGACTTTAGATGAAGTGACTTTGCAAAACAAAGAATTATTCAAGAAACTAGAATCGATCGCGGAAGTTCATATTGAGGATAATTTATCGTTGGTATCTTTGATCGGTAACAATATCATTCACACCTCGGGATTGGCGAAAAAGATTTTTGAATCAATTCCTGATATTAACGTGCGCATGATTTGTCTTGGCGCTAGCAAGCATAATTTCTGCTTTCTGGTAAAGGATTCTGAAGCGGAAGATGCGTTGAAACGGCTGCACAGAGCGTTTATTGCTTAACAAACAACGCTCAGTTGTCCGCAGCCGTTCGGCGTTTGGCGTCGCTGTTTCCGTTCGGTTTTCCGTCGTAAAGCTTCCTGCTTAATTTGAAAAGCATTGCTCCTAACCGGTCTGTGAGTATCTTTAAATCTTGATCATCTATTTCTTCAATCGCAAAAATTGCCTGGCACTCTCTTAAACTTCCGAACGAAATTGAATAAAATCGCCTTTGATCTTCAGGAGTATGCTTTCCGGAGCCTTCAGCCAAATTTAAGGCTACCGAAGAACTTGCTCTAAGTAATTGATCTTTTAAATTTCGAGGAAGTTTCAATGATTTACATTTCTTATACAATTCTTTAGCGACTACAAAAGCATCAAATTTATCAAGCATACAATTCGCAAATGCAATCAACAAACCAGCATTTAAAACGAAAACGAAAAACCGAACGGAAACAGCGACGCCAAACGCCGAACGGCTGCGGAAACTCGTCTTTAGTTTTGCGTTTTCCAGCCCATTTCTTTTTTTATAGTGGTATGAAGAGTTTCCAAATCGGCCCCGATTTCTTTATCGGTATAGGCTAATTTAGCTCGGAATACTTTTGAAATTTCGTCAAATTTACTTAGCCCATGATCGCGGTGGTATAAAAATAAATTAGACCGGCGAATGTAAAAATCAGGAATACTTAGACATAAAGTATTGTCGATATGAAATGCAACTTCTCGCTGTAATAATGTATAGTTGCCCTGAGGACGCAAGATAGACAAAGCTTCGGGTCCATAACGTTCTGCCAGTTTCTTTTCTTCTCCAGTTCGATCTTGAGATATAAATTCCCGATAACCAGCTTCAGTGACTAAATCATTGATCGGCTCAAGTGTTCTCGATGTTTTAAACTCAACACGTTTTTCATAAGGCAAATCTTTTAGCATCGCATGGACCGCATCTTCAGCCATTTTACGATAGGTAGTGTATTTGCCACCCGTAACATGCGTGATTCCCATCGGATCTTTAAAAATCAAATGCTCGCGGCTGGTTGCGTTCGGATTATCCGAATCATCTTTTACCAAGGGACGAACCCCCGAGTATGACGATAAGATATCATTCACTGTAACATTTGAATTTGGGAAATAAGATTTTAAAACTTGTAGCAAGTAATCAACATCGGCTCTTTCAGAATGTACTCCTGAAGGATCTGTAGAAAAATCCGTATCGGTTGTTCCCACGATCACATAATCACCGCGCGGAATACCGAATATAATACGATTACTTTTCTCCGCACCCATTACTACGGCTTGATGCAAAGGTAATTTCTTTCTAGGGAAAATCAAATGAATGCCTTTTGTTGGACGCAATCTTTTTTTCCAGCCTTTTTCAATTTGGCTTCCGAAGATATCTGTCCAAGGCCCTGTGCAACTGGCGATTTGTTTGGTTTTAATTTGAATTTGAGTTTGGTCCAACATATCGATCAAATCGACAACATAGACGTCTCTAGATTTCGAGATATTTTGAACTTTTAAATAGTTTCCGATCACGGCGCCATAACTAGATGCCGATCGAATAGTTTCAATCGTCAGGCGATCGTCATCCATGTAGGCATCGTAATAAATGTAGGAGCCGACAAGGTTAGCCGCTTTGAGTTCCGACTGTGTCGCAATTGTTTCTTTAGCTTCTAGTTTTTTGTGAATTTCAGGGGCTTGGAACAACGAAAGTACGTCGTACAGCCACATACCTAGGCCCATCTTAAAAAATGATACGCGCGAGTCCTTAAACATAGGAATCATAAATCGCATAGGGTGAACCAAATGCGGAGCGATCTCAAACAATGTCTTGCGCTCGGAAAGCGCTTCAAACACGAGTTTGAATTCCATATTCTCTAGATAGCGGATACCACCGTGGATCAGCTTACTGGATCGAGATGAGGTTCCTGAGGCAAAATCACTGGCTTCAACGAGCGCGACCTTCATGTTTCTGGAACTGGCGTCGCGAGCCACGCCGGCACCGGTAATCCCGCCCCCGATGACTAGCAAATCAAAAATCTCGCGATTCATTCGAGTAATATTTTGATTTCGCTGGTCTCGGCCTAGTGGATTCATTTTGTCGTCTTTACGTACATCATCTGCGGATTCCAAGACTCTGGCTTGAAGGCATTCACAGAATTAACTACGCCCTGGTTGTTTAAAAAATATACCCTTTGAAAATGCTTGTCCCGTGACAACCGATACGCGATTTCAACTAATTCATCACGTGCCTGAAGCGCAGAATAAGACAAATGTTCTACCCATAGAGATTGAGTTTGGCCGTCTAGGAACAGCAGCGGTTGGGCTGTAAAATACCCAACTAACTGACCTTCAGAAGAAAACGTAGATTTCAGGTCTGGATTACGAGCTATAAAACTCCAACCCATTTGAGCGTAATGCTCTAGAGATTCTTTTCTCCAGCGGGAATTCCACTTGATGAACTCTCTCTCCATTTCATTCTGTTCAATTTCGATCAGTTTTTTTGATTCAAAATCTAGTAACTCTTCAATATCTTCTTTTTGCAATACTCGGCAGTAAAAACTCATGACTCTCTCTTACTATGGACAGTGTACTTATATTAAGCTAGGGTTTCAAATAATGAAATACAAATCTTATCCCGAAACTTTCTGGAAACAGTTAAATGAAACCCTGGCAGAACTCAAGAGAAATCAATCGCCACTAGTAGCGCTTTTCGATGCTGATGGAACTTTGTGGGATACTGATTTAGGAGAGAACCTGTTCCATTACACAATAGACAATCGTCTAGTGGAACTGCCGCCAAACCCTTGGGAACATTATCTAGAGCTGAAAAAGAAAAATTCTGATCCTCGTGATGCTTATTTGTGGCTGGCGCAGATTTACAAAGGCCAAACACTGGAGCAAGTTCGAAAATGGTCTGATGACGCTCTTAAAAGCCTTCAACCGTTTCCAGTTTTTGATGACCAAAAAAAACTGATCGATGTGCTTAGAAATAATCAGGTGACCATTAAAGTAATCACCGCTTCTATCACATGGGCGGTTGAACCTGGTGCGCGCTTTTTAGGTCTACAAAATTCAGACGTTATCGGTGTTGAGACCCTGGTACAAAACGGTGTCGTCACCGATCAAAAACAGGGAGTAATTACTTACAGGTCTGGCAAAGTCGATGGCTACAAGCAAAAATATTCAGATCCTCCGTTTTTAACCGTGGGAAATTCAGAAGGTGACGTCGAATTACTTGAGTTCTCTACCCGCTTACGATTAGCCGTCAGCGCGGCTAATCGTGAAGACAGACTTTATAAGTCAGAATATCAGCTTCAGGAAATCGCCAAATCCAAGGGATGGCACTTCCATCGCTACATTTAATCAGGCATGTAAAAAGTAATGTCCAAAATTTAGACAGCATCTCTTTTCTACAATCTTAGCTATATTTGCGGAGTAGGAAATTATGCTGAAAAAACTGCTTTTACTTATTGTCGGATTTTCTTTTGCCGCTTCGCTCGCTTTTGCATCGAACGAGCCCGTTAACCTGTCTCAGTTTTTAATTCAATCCGATCAAGCTCTACCAGCGGTTCAACAAGACGAATTGCTTTTTAACTACGATTCGAAAAATTTCGACGGCAGGCTGCTGGATAAATTCTCTAAAGCTGAATTGCTCGAAATGATCCGCACCAATGCGTTGCCAGACATTGAAAAAGGCAAAAAATTAACGTCAGTCTCGATTCCTTTTGGCCTTAAAGTAGATTGGGATGTCGTAAATAGAAACGATGAGGAGGCTTTTAAGAGTCGTCATGCCATCGTTACCGAGTTTAAAAAATACAAAATCAAGTTTGCGAAAGAATCGATTGAAGCTATTAATAACGGCCTTGGCAATCTATCTGAAGACGAACTTAGAACTCTTTTGTCAAAGAAACACGCCTTCTTGTCTGGTGTCGCAGATAGTTTTGAAAGGACATTTTTAAAATTCAAAATCAAGCCACCTTATACGTTGATTCAAAAACTAGTTAACTCTTTAAATGGTGTTTTCTATCAGCGCAGTGAACAGTTTGTAAAAGCCAATACATTTGGAACTAACATATACATGGTAGCTGGTGCTGGCGCGGCGCTGGGACAGCTTTTATATGATTTCGTAATTTCAAAGACACCTCTTAAACAATTTGTATCTCCTAAATTTGGATTTTACTTAGGAACGTCTTTAGGACTAGGTATCTCTCGAGTTAAAGTCGGCGAAAAATCGGCTTGGATGTTAGATATGTTTTTTGATTTTGAATCCTTAAAACGTGCCTTTGCACCTATTCTTGAAGGTTATGCCGGCGCTGGTATGGGTTTATACATGGAAGCTCGTGACTTGCCTCCGGTGGGCCGACGCGCGTTCGTAACTAAAGATGGGTATGATAGCGCCTTTTACGCACCATTCATCGGAACTAATCGCACAGGACCGACATCACTAGCAAATCAGCACACTCTTAATATGTCGTTTCCTATTCCATCTACATTTTTTGAAACGAAGCTAACTCGTCGATATTTTCATATCGTTTTGAAGAAAAACTATAAAGACGAAATTACCGATCCCGCTCAGAAGATTGGCTTCTTTAAAGCATTAACGATGATATTTAAGCCTATTAACTCAAACAGCAGTGCGCCATCGGCCTGCATGCGATTTTACAAATCTTTATAGGATTGATCGCTTAGCATCTTTTTAAATTCGGAATCTTTGGCCGCTAATTCTTGAGGAGATCCATCCTCAATCACACGGCCGTTGTCTATCACTAAAATTCGATCACAGCTGAAGATCGTCGACAGGCGATGGGCAATTACGATTGAAGTTCTATTTTGAATCAATTTTTTTGAAGCCGTTTGCAGGAGCTGTTCCATTTGAGAGTCGATATTAGATGTCGCTTCATCTAAGATCACTATCTCGGGATCAAAAATCAGAATACGCGCAAATGAAATCAATTGCTTCTCGCCGGTGCTTAAATTGGCGCCCGATTCTTCTACAGGATGAGCAAGAGTTCGCTGAGTTTTAGCCAAGTAATCGACTAAGCCAATCTCGGCAGCGACTCGGTAGACGCGGTCGTCGAGAATACGCTCTGAACCCAAAGTCAGATTTTCAAATATGGTCCCTTTGAATAGAAACAAGTCTTGCTGTACGCAGTTTATTTTGTGTCGAAGTTGATTAAGAGGAATTGATTCAATCGCATGTCCACCGATAAACAATTCGTTCGGTGTTGGTGGGTATAAATTCAAAAGCAAGTGAACCAAAGTTGACTTACCGGCACCTGTACGTCCAACGACGCCAACGGATTGGCGATCTTTAATGGTAAGTGATAGATTTTTAAGAACAGTAGTCGTGGTGTCTTGATATTTGAAACTCAGGTTTCTAAATTCGATCGCATTACCTACCTTCTGCGGAATTGGTGGCAAATTGTAACCGGCCTCGATTGGCTCTTCTAACAATGTAAACACACGCTCGGCGCTGGTTAAACTATTTTGGAACTGCTGATATTTCTCGATGATGTCACGAAAAGGATGTACAAAATCTAGTGCATGCAAAAAGAATGTAATCACAAGACCAACTTTGATACCATCTTGCTGACCTAAGATTCCGCTAAAGTACAAAGCACTGGCTAGTATCAGGCCATTGAATAAATTCAAAATCGGCATCATCATCGCGTAATTTCGCGTCGATTTCAGTGAAACTCGTTTCAAATCACCGGACAGAAATTCGAACTGATCCATCTTCGATCGTGATAGCTGGTACATTTGAATGATCTTCATTCCATTCAAGCTTTCGGCAATAAATGAATTCAATGCAGAGGTCGCTATTTTTGAAACACGTAGAGTTTCTTTGATTTTATTTGTAACTTTAATTCCCAGGTAGAAGAACAGCGGTGCAGTAGCTAGGCAAATCAGCGTCAATTTAACAGAAATCAGCATCATCGATACGACAATAGAAATTAAAACGATCAGTTGAATAAATACTTTCACAACACCGTCACTAAATATCTCACCAATTTGAGAAACGTCGTTGGTCGCGCGAGTTACAATTCGTCCGGCTGGAGTTCTATTAAAATAAGTCATCGGGATTCTTTGCACGACGAACAGAATTTTTGATCGAATATCCAGTAAAACTTGATTACCTAATTTTTGAAATTGGTAGACTTGCAAAAATTCAAAAACTGAATTCAGGACTTCAAGTACTGCATAACCGATAGTGCAATACAGAAGCAAATCCCAATCCTTTTTAACAATCGCATTATCGATAGTGTAGCCAATAAAGAAAGGAATAGCCCGCCCGCTAAGAGCCGCCGCTAGAACTAGAAACGTCACCCACACCAATGTGCCTTTGCGGCGCGCTAAGAACGGGCTTAGCTTTCTAAAAAGCTGTTTATAATTAAGCCGTGTGGTTTCTTTATCTTCAGAAAAATTATGCATGAGTTTCCCCCGCCTCATTCATCTGCTGCAGTCTCCACTGATTTAAATAGAACTTTGATTTCTCAAGAAGTTCTTCGTGTGTCCCTATGGCTTCAATTTGCCCTTCGGATAAGACCACGATTTGATCTGCCTTCATCAGGGATTGAACTTTATTCGCCACAATCACGCGAATTTGCTCGCGACTAGATTTAAATAAATGATCGCGAACGTTTGCCTCGGTCTTTGTATCTAGTGCACTTAACGTATCATCTAACAGAATGACATCCGGCTTTGCATACACGCCTCGAGCTAGCGTCAGGCGCTGTTTCTGCCCACCAGATAGCTGAACGCCTTTTTCACCAACAAATGTCTCTAGACCGCGCTCTAGCGTCTTCATATCCTTATCAAAATCAACCATGGAAACGATGGCGTTTAACTGCTGCTCGTTACTGGCCGAGGATAAAATTACGTTATTGCGAATAGAAGAACTAAATAAGAATGGCTCTTGCGGTACCATCTTAATTGACTTCCAAATTTCCGATTTTGCGTATTCATTATAGTCTTTACCATTGAGTAAAATCTGACCCGAGTAATTTCCTAAGTAGTCGACGAGCAAATGAAGAAGCGTTGATTTCCCGGCGCCCACTGGACCCGTGATCCCGATAAACTGACCTTTTTTAATTTCTAAATTTATATTTTTAAGAACTTCGATCTCGCCGTATTTGAATCCGACATTTTTTAATTCAATCGATTCCACAGAAGCCACATGCGGCGTTTGCTTTTGATTGAATAGGTCTGGAAATTCCACCGGCTGCTCTAACAATACTTTGATACGCTCAAACGCACTACGGCCCTTTTGCATTTGCGATAATCCGTATCCAAGCGCAGAGAATGGCCAGATGATTTTATTGATGTAACGCTGAAATGCAACGAAACTGCCCAAGGTCACTGCGCCCGTGATTACTTCACCGCCGCCAATGTATAGTAGTATTATAGTTCCAGTAGCTACTGCCATTTGCATAAGTGGATTAAAAAACGAATCCACGCGATTCAGTTGATTCGATTTATCTAAGTATTCTTTGCTAAGTTCTTGATATTTTTCTGAGCGCTGCGATTCCATAGTAAATATTTTTACGATCTTCACACCCGAAACTAATTCTTGAGTAAAGCTAGTTAATCTAGCCAGCATACCTTGCTGTTCTTTTGAAAGAGCACCGATACGTTTAGTAATCGCATGTATAAAGAATGGAACGATGGCAATGAACACTAAACACTTCGCTGTCCAGCTAGGACTTAGATAAATCATCGAAGGAACAATTAAGATAATTAAACTGATACCGTCGATTAAGATCAGTAAGCCCGGCCCAATGCCATTCCTAAAGAACTGCACATCATTTGTAATCTGACTCATCATTTCGCCGACAGAATTCTTAGTGTAGAAACTAGGGCCCATTTGCGAGTAATGATGAAACACGCGATTTCTAAGTTCATCAGCAGCTGATGTGTGGTACTCGCTCCAGAATATTCGCCACCCATAACGAGTGGCTGCTAGCATAAACATAACAGCAAAGAATAGCGCCGCTGTTTTTAATAGCTCGGTAGGTTCAAAATTTCCTGCAGTGATTGTATCGATGGCGACCTTTAGAACTAAAGGCGTTGCCGAGTCTAAGGCATTGGTGACTATCAACAGTCCTAAACCAATGCCAAAGGATTTCCTATTTTTAAATATGAAGTAACGTAAAGGCTGAGATAAAAGATTATCTTTCAAAACTTCTAGCTATCTCCACGAATGTTCTGATCATAGCGCCGCTGGCGCCTTTTTTAGGGCAATATTTCAAACGATTGCCGACTGACCAGCCAGTACCCGCAATGTCGAAGTGAGCCCATGGAATACCCTCTTCAACGAATTGTTCCAAGAACGCGGCTGCTGTTGCAGATCCCGCGCCTTTGCCCGAAGAGATGTTCGATAAATCGGCGTATGTGCCTTTCATATCTTGAACATGGAAATCAGTTAAAGGCATGTTCCATACCCATTCACCCGAAGCTTTAGCTGCTTCTTCGATTGTTTTCTTCAATTTTTCATTACGTGTGAAGTAGCCTGTGTGAGTGTTACCTAAGGCAACAACCATCGCACCAGTTAATGTCGCGGCATCAATAACGATTTCTGGTTTTTGTTCACATGCATACACTAGCGCATCGCTTAGGATTAAGCGACCTTCCGCATCCGTGTTGTTCACTTCAAATGTTTTTCCGTTACGTGCTGTGTGGATATCACCTGGCTTGGTCGCTGATGGTCCAGGCATGTTTTCAGTCGACGGAACGATACCCATTACGTTTACTTTTAATTTCAATTTAGCCACGGCAAGAACGGTAGCGATTACGTTCGCACCGCCGCACATATCGTATTTCATTTCTTCCATCGCAGCCGATGGCTTGATGCTGATACCACCGCAGTCAAAAGTTAAACCTTTACCTACGAATATAACCGGTTTTTTACCTTTAGCCGCGCCATTGTATTCAAGAACGATAAAACGTGGCTCCTGATCAGAACCCATGGAAACACCCAGCAAACCGCCCATTTTTTCTTTTTTAATACGGGCTTTATCCCATACTGTGGCTTTTACTTTTACGCTCTTAGCCGCTTCTACAGCCTTTTTCGCTAAGATATCTGGTGTCATCAAATTACCAGGCATATCACCAAGGAAACGAGCAAAATTCACAGTATCCGCTATCGCTAAGCCTTCAGAAAACGCCTTTTTGTAGGCCGCATTTTTAGACTCTTTTAGAACTATGTGGAAAAGCACATTAGAGGCTGGCTTTTTATCTTTTTTAGATTTTAGCTCGTTAAATTCATAAGATGTAAGAAGTAAGCCTTCTACAACCGCTTGAATGTTATCTTCGCTTTTCATTTTCGCAGGTAACGATTCGAAATCGATGAATGCCTCATCGGATTTAGATGCTTTTACAGCATCGTGAATCGACGCCGCGATTTGGCGAAACGATTCATGAGTTATTTCTTTCGCAGAACCTAGACCAACAACTAACAAATGACGACAAGATGAGTGAGTAAATTCTCGAAACAGGACTGTCTCGCCGGACTTACCAGAGATGGATTTTTCTTCCAAGTTTGTCTCAAGATGTTTCGCAACAGATTTATTATGCAACACTGGCTTTTTGTCTTTATCGTCACCTAAACTACTGAAAAGAACTAAAACTGTGTTTGATTTTGAGCTGATGGCTGAATCAAGGTCCTGTGAAATTAAATCGATTGTCATGTTATGACTCCATGGTTCAAAGCTGGTTGAATTTAGACCTTTAGTCGTATCATAGTTAATTGATTCTTCAAGGCCTTTTTAAATAAAGTACTTGTAAAACTGACCGATAAAGATTCAAGAGAACGAACACGTAATTCATTTTCAGGAGAACCACAGTGGCACTTATTCCTTACGTTATCGAGCAAACTTCTAAAGGCGAGCGCTCGTATGACATCTACTCACGCCTACTAAAAGATAGAATCATTATTCTTGGATCAGCCGTAACTGACGATGTAGCCAACGCTATCATTGCACAGATGCTGTTTCTAGAAGTGGATAATCCAGAAAAAGATATTCATTTGTACATTAATTCGCCTGGTGGAAGCGTATCCAGCGGTTTAGCTCTTTACGATATTATGCAATTTGTAAAGTGCGATGTGGCGACCTATTGCATGGGTATGGCTGCCAGCATGGGTTCCCTGCTGTTAACTGCAGGTGCTAAAGGAAAACGTTACTCGTTACCAAACACTCGCATCATGATCCATCAACCTCACTTGGGTGGTGGCGGATTAGGTGGTCAGGTAACTGATATCGAAATTCACGCGCGGGAATTAGTTAAGACAAAAGAAAAACTTACTAAAATTTATCAAACACACACGAGCCAAAGCTATGATAAGCTTTTTGCAGCGATGGAACGCGATAATTTTATGAGTCCTCAAGAAGCAAAAGAATTTGGTTTAGTCGATCACATTGTTGAACCAAGAAAATTAATCAAAGGATAAGCGAATGTCATCTTCAACAGCTCAAGGCAGTTTACGCTGTAGTTTTTGCGGAAAAGGCCAGAAGGAAGTTAAAAAACTGATCGCCGGCCCGGGTGTATACATATGTGACGAGTGTATCGATCTATGTAATGACATCATCGACGAGGAAAAAGACCGAGAAACCTCTTCCAAAGGTGTTTTCAAGGTTCCAAAACCTCTAGATATTAAAACACATTTGGATGATTTCGTTATCGGCCAACAACAAGCAAAGAAATCTTTGTCGGTTGCCGTACACAATCACTACAAACGTATCAACAACCTTAGCACCAATAAAAAGAACAGTGATATCGAACTTCAAAAATCGAATATCATGTTAATCGGACCAACAGGTTCTGGTAAAACATTGCTAGCTCAAACAATTGCTAAGATTTTGAATGTTCCATTCGCAATGGCGGATGCAACAACGTTAACTGAAGCCGGCTATGTCGGTGAAGACGTAGAGAACGTAGTATTAAATTTATTGCAAGCCGCTGATTATGATGTAGAACGCGCGCAAAAAGGCGTTATCTATATCGATGAGATCGATAAAATCTCTAGAAAATCAGAGAATCCTTCAATTACTCGTGACGTATCGGGTGAAGGCGTTCAGCAAGCATTATTAAAAATCTTAGAAGGAACAGTTGCGAATCTACCTCCAAAAGGTGGCCGTAAACATCCCCAACAAGAATTTATTCAAGTAGATACTTCAAACATCTTGTTCATCTGCGGCGGGGCATTCGTTGGCTTAGAAAAAATCATCGAAAACCGTACTTCAAATAGAACTATGGGTATCGCTGCTGACATCAAAACAGGTAAAGAAAAAGATGAATCAATCAACATTCTACAAAGTGTTGAACCAGATGACCTAGTTCGTTTCGGTATGATTCCTGAATTCATCGGTCGTTTGCCGGTGATGGCAGTCCTTGATCCTTTATCTGAAGATGCTTTGATCGATATCTTGATCCGTCCAAAAAATGCGATCACGAAACAGTACCAAAAGCTATTCACTTATGAAGGCATTGATTTAAAATTCACTGACAAGGCACTTAAAGCCATTGCTCAAACAGCCATCAAACGTCGCACGGGCGCTCGTGGTTTAAGAGCGGTACTTGAAACGGCAATGTTAGATATCATGTTCGACGTTCCATCAAAAACTAACTTAAAAGAGGTTTTAATTGATGATACGGTGATCACGTCTAAAGGAATTCCGGCAATGGTTTTCAAGACTGAAGAAGAGATTAAGAAAGCTAAGGCTAATGATCCTGCGGAGAGCGCTTAGCGCTTTCTGTCTGGCTAGGTAGTTCGAGAAGACTGGGTTTGATACCCGGTCTTTTTTTTACGTTGATGGTTTCCGTTTTCTGTTTTCTTTGAATTGGCTATGAGGCTTTTTTGTTGCCTTGCACTCTGCGTTCTCTGATTAACTGAATCATGTCGTCGTAGTCGTTCTTTCTGATTGGCTTTGGGTAGAAATACAGATTGCTTGTCTTTAAAAATTTTAGCTTTAAATCAAATTCCGGTGGGTAGAATAGAATCACTGGGAATGCCGGACTTAAACTTAATAAATCATTTAATAGTTTGTTCTTGAATAGCTCTGGGTCGCTTCCGTCTATTACCAAGGCTGATAGGGGGTGATGGAATAGATTTTTAGAGTCGGCCAGGCTTTGGGCCTCTAGTATGTTGAATTGGTCTTGTTCTAATTTGCTATACAAGAAAGAGCGGAACGTGCTGTCTTGGCTTACTATTAAAACCTTTGATTCTGGTTCGCTGTTTAAGTTGGCGTTGCTCTTTGGGAAATGTAAAAAGAACGTTGTGCCCGATTTATAATTGCTTTCGAATGAGATGCTGCCGTGGTGTATTTTCATTATCTTTTCAGATAAATATAGGCTCAATCCTACGCCCTCGCCTACATCTTTTGTTGTAAAGAATGGGGTAAATATCTTGTTCTTGATTTCGTCTGAAATTGGGAGGCCGCTATTATTTATGGAAACAACGTATTCGCCAACTACGTCTTCGACTTTCACTGTGATCATTCTCGATGTTTTTTGAGTTTCTATTGCGGCAATCGCATTTTTTATTAAATTAGTTAAAACCTGTTTGATGTACAATCGATCGCAGACGATTTTCACGTCTGCGATATCAACATACAAACTGATCTTATTGAAATTCATGTAGTATTCATTTTCATTTATAATTTCACGAATTATTTCTTTCGCACTAACGTCTTTAAAACGCACGTCTTCTGTTTTGTAGAAATTTAAAAGCTTTTTAACTATCGCCGACATGCGATTTGAGTTTCTAGACATTGACGATAGACTTTTTAGAAATAACTCGGAACTCAAGTCCTGCTTGGCTTTGGCGATGTTTAGCACTTCAAGGTTGCCGATAATCACGCTCAATGGATTGTTCAACTCGTGCGCGATCCCTTGAGCTAGCCGGCCAAGATCCGCTAATTTTGCTGAACGCAAGTTTTGATTAATCAGAAATTCCCGCTCTTGCTGCTTCTCTTTTACTTCCGATAAATCTATAAGTGAGAAAACGACAACGCGTCCTTTTGCCAACTGTACGACTTTACAAAACACATCGACCGGACATTTACGTCCCGATCTCCGTTTAATCTCTAGGTCTTTCTCACTAATGCGGACAAAGTTTTTGTCCCCAACCGCAAGTTCTATTATAGCATCGATTTTTTTACGATTTTGCGAAATAAATAGATCATACACTTCCTCGCCTTTAACTTGATCTACTGTTTTCCCAGTTAGCTCTTCAAAGTATTCATTGCAATAGGAGACGGATTTAGACTCCGGATCAATAATAAGAATAGGCACCGCAAACAAATTCGAAATGTTTGCGAAGTCCTTGAAGCTCAATTTCATACTTTCTTATCGGAATTTGTGGGTGTTCTTTCTTTAGTCGAAGGTCTAGTTTTTATCTCTGGAAATAAACCGAAATTAAGGTGTGGTGCGCGTTTCCGCCTTTTTATTTATTTTGATCGCCTCATTTGCCTATTTTTTGAAGGTAGAAAATAGCTACGTCCGAAATAATCTAGTTTGTGATTTTTCATCACCGAGTATGGAAAAAATTAGTAAGAACTATCAGGATAAATTCAAACGGCTTCTGCCAAACAGCTTTCCAGCGCGTCGACTTGAATACCTGAGCCAGAAGATACTGATAAAGCCCTATCCTAGCTTGGCTCTTACGTGTAATCACGAAGAAAAGAAAAGGTATGAAAACGCGATACTGTTCGAGTACCGATCGCAGATCTACCCTATTTTTCCAGATTCACTAGACACACTTGATTGGATTGCTATCAGCCATCGCAAAGGAGGGGTGATGCTGAGTCAGTTGGGAAAGTTTAAACAAATCGTGTTGCAAGAAAAAGATAATTTCACCGCATTTTCTTCAGATTGCACAATGGTTCAGGAACTCTCCGAGCAAGTTAAGCTTCTGGAAAAACATCTAAAAATCGTACAACAACCTCGTCAGCCTTCGAACGCAAAAACCGCTATTTTTCGCATGCACAAAAATGCTTCTCGGCAGCTAGATTTTGCGCGCAAGCATTTTCAAACTAATGAAAAACTTTTTCTCTCCAAATGGAAACGCTTTTTTGAATTCGAATCGGAAAAAAACCTATGTCCACTCTAATAACATTGCTTCTTTTAAGTTTAATAACCTGGTCCACTGAAAACCCGAAATGCGATGATAAAAGCGCAGATGAAAAAGTAAAAAAAGGCTACACAGCACAGGCCGGAAATCGCACGCTGGAAGCCGTTGATCTGTATAACGAGGCCATTAAAGCAGATCCAAAATGTAGCGACGCTCGCTATGAAATCGGCTGGTCATTTTGGAAACTCGGTGAATGGCAAAAAGTTGTGGATAATTGGGAAGCGGCCCTAAAACTAGATCCCGCGCATAAGTTAATTCCGCAGTTTATGCCTGCAGCGAAAGATAATTTGAAAGTTATCAATAGTGGCGCCAAGACTAATCAATTCAGGAAAAACGTGGATATCTTTAGTCAATCTCTGCCGGAAGAATCTCCGGTGAAGCTCAGCCTGATCAATCGTTGGCAGTCCTATAATTCAAAAATAGAAATAACTAATGATCACTACGACCAAGATATTTTCTCGCCGAAGTCAGTTTCATTTTCAGATGCGGGCGATATGGCGTTTGTTCAATCTTTAGAAGGAGCCAAGACGCTATTTTTTAAAAGTGACGGATCAGAAAAAATCGCAGTCATTCAGCATCAGTTTGACAAACGCGCCGTTGCTAAACTCGCAGATAAAAAGCCACCGTTTAGTTACAAACAAGATCCCAAAATGGCCAAAGGTTTCACTGGGAAACCGGTAGAAAGCATCGTTACTCATAATAATAAATATCTATGGACGACCTACTACCGAAAAAATTACGACGAACTAGGGCAGCTGACTTCAGCGGTCGCAATCATCGATATCAAAGATCAAAAAATCGTTCGCATTATGGGTACAGGACCTATATCAAAATATATTGAAAAGTCCCCCGATCAAAAATGGATGGCGATTTCAAATTGGGGCGACAATACCGTCGGCATATACGACATTTCTGGTAGCAAACCAGAAGAATTTAAAGAGCATCAACTGCTTGTGGTGGAAAAGAAACATTCATTAAAAAATCTGAAAGGCAATCGCGATAAAGACTGCGGTTTCTGTGTTCGCGGCCTTGCGTTTAGCCACGATAGCCAATACTTGTTTGTGACCCGCATGAAAGGCGGCGGGATTTCGATTTATAAAAAAGATGCCAAGGATAAGTTCGAATTTCTAGGTACCGTTATGGGTTTACAGCCGGGGCCTCGCGATATTCACTTTTCTAAAGATGGCAAAGATATATTCATCGGCTGTAATTCTTCTGGCACTATCGTAAAGGTGCCGTTTAAAAGCATGATTGATTTATTTGTCGATCATGTGGGGGAAAAAATTGATATCACGAGTACGGATTTCAAGTATGAAAAAAAATTTGTTGGCCTTGGCGTTCGCAGTTTCAAAGTTCATCCTAAATTTGATTACCTATTTCTGACTTCAAATAATGGCAGCGAAATTATTATCGCCAAATCTACAGATTTATCAGTGCTAGGGCGCGTTCCTGTAGATTCCTATCCGGTGGGTCTATCTATTTCACCCGATGGAAAGTATCTTTGGGTGACCTCACAAGGAAAAGAATCTCAAGGCGGAAACTCGGTTTCCGTTTTCTTGATTACCGAGTACCTGAAAAATCAAATTAAAATGTAATCACGCCTTCTGGTTCTGGCGATAGCGGAAGATTTATAACAAATGTCGTATTTTTTTCGCCACTGTCATAGTAAAACTCGCCGTCATGTTGTTCAATAATAGATTTAGAAATGCTTAACCCCAAACCCGTTCCTCTACCCGTGGGCTTAGTCGTAAAGAATGGCGTCATAATTTTATCTACAACGGCTTTATCGATTCCATTTCCGCTGTCGCGAACCCTCAACATTAAACTTCCTTGGAATTTCTTATGCGATATCTCGATCCATTTTTCTGGCAATGTTTCGACAGCGTAAATCGAATTGTTCAACAAATTTAGTATCACTTGCGATAGCTGCGCCGGATGACAACTGACCCAAGCGCCCTCTCCGTCCATATTGTATTTAATTTCGATTCCATAATTTCGACATTTTGTCTCGCACAGGGAAATCGTTTCTTTAACAACATCTTGGATCTTAGTGATCTGTTTCGGATCGGACGTATCGTTACGTGCAATTTGCCTTAGTCCTTTGATGATTTCTGAGATTCTAAATACTGTCTTATAGATCCTATGCAGACCGACTTCAAGTTTGCTCTTTTCTGATTCAGGAAACGTAACAGCTTCGATAATTCTTGAGAGCTGAGTCACTTGTGCAGAAATGACTGCTAGCGGATTATTAATTTCGTGGGCCAAGCTACTGGACATCTCGCCCAAGGCGGCCATTTTAGCGACCGATTGCAAGGCCATTTCATTTTGCCTTTGATCGTGAATATCTAAAGTAATGGCAATAATGATCGAATCATCTTCTTCCATGCGTTTAAAAATCAGCAAGAATAACTTAGACAGACCGCCGATAGTTAAAAAAACTTCCTGGGTAACGCTTTTTAAATTAGATTTTTCAAATTGATCATACATAGTAGAAAATGCATCGTCTCCCCGTGCAAATCCCACCGGCTCGTTGACAAAAAGATTGGGTTGAATTTCGGTAAATTGCGACACAAGTTCATTTACGTATATATATTTTTTATTCTTGATCACTGAAACTCCGCCTGGAAATGAGTTGATAATCAGGCGTAGTTCATTCTTCTGGTTTAAAACATTAAAACATTGTTTAGCGTAGTCCCTGCGGACCAAAGAAATTAATATGAAAAATAAAGATAGCGATGCAAACAAAACTCCATTATTTAGCTGGGATTCATTGTTCAGAATAAAGAACATCATAGGAGCCAAAATCAACTGTATCCCAAACATATAGTAATCACGTTTTGATAAAGCCAGACTATACGACGCGGTCGCCATTATGCCCGAAAATATCATCTGGATTAAAGTCACAACCTTGATATCCGTGTGGTACAGGCTTAAGGTTAAATAAATCAGCACCGACCAAAAAAATCCAGTGGCGGCAGTCAATACGCTAAAGAAAAGATGCCAGATACGATGGCTCATGAAATCGAAAGCGATCAAATGAATCCAGCGGATCAAACTCACTAGTAAAATGAAATAAACCAAAGCAAAAAAATAGGTCTGATAACCAAAAAGACTATATACAGTTACCAATAGCAATAATGAAAACAGGATATTAATGCCAATGCTTAAATAGGATCGACTTCTAGTTAATAACAAGATTTCTCGATAAATCGAGTAACTTTTCGACAGATTTTGGCTCATACCTTATATTGAAGTTATTAAATCCAAACTCAAGTCAAAAACCCTCAACGCCATCTCAAAATAAAGCAAACAAAGTACTAAGGTCTTAGGTCAATGGTCCGATAAGAACTCATGCCTAAATTCATGCTCAATCTACTATTGCTGGGGACCATTTCTGTCCTGGTTTCATGTTCTAACGGCGGTGGTGGCGACGATTCTTCGGCTACACCAACAGCTAGCGAGACAGCCAATTGTCTAGAGGTTCGCGCCTACGGTGATGCACTGACTTTGTCGGGAAATGCTAGTTACCAATATCGTCCAACGGCTACAACAACTACGAATCAAGGCACTATATACGCGTTATCTGGAAATCCTGTAACGGCGGCCATTCCGTATGCAGAAATTGAAGTTTTAAATGGCAATGGCGATCAAATTCAGTGCGGCAACACCGATGTGAATGGAAATTTCTCTCTTCAAGTCAGCAAAAACTCAGGCACTGTTCGCGTTCGCGTACTGTCTCGTGCGTTTAATTCACAAATCAAATTGAGTATTCTAGAAGAAACAAACTTGAACCAACCGTATATTGTCGAAGTCGGTGCCAACGCCGGTTCTAGCGATGTTGGCGACTTGAACATGCTTGCTAGAGCTCGTATTTCAGAAAGTGCAAAAATTGAAGGCGGTGCTTTTCACATCTTAGCGTCTATTTATAAAGCCAACCAATACATCCGAACGCAAACTAACGATGCGGGTTTTGTTGCTGAAAAAGTAACTGTTTATTGGAAAGCTGGTTTTAATCCTTACGCCTACTTTGGCTATCCAAATAATTTGCTTTCATTTTATAAACCAGGTGAAAGAAAATTATTCATTCTCGGTGGTAAAGACGGCAACGTTAATCAAGCGGATACTGATCACTTCGATACCAGCGTAGTTTTGCATGAATACGGTCATTTCCTTGAGGACGTTTATGGAAAAACAGATTCTCCTGGTGGTTATCATAATGGTGATGCCGTGATTGATCCTCGCTTGGCATGGAGCGAAGGCTTTGCAAACTTTTTCCAAGCTGCGGCCCAAGGTACTAACAGCTATTTAGATACGGCTGGTTTCTGTAATGATTCTCAAGAATCAGGCTCATGTTCACAAAACGTATATTTCAGACTCAGCGAAGATGGAACATCAACTCTGTATGACAGGTCGACTTTAGCTGGTGAAGGTGGTTTCCGCGAACTTTCGATCACACGCACGCTTTTCAAAATCGTTCAAAATGCATCTTCTAGTTATCCGTACGGAGCGGGAATTCCATTCAAAGAAATTTGGAATGTATTTACCGACTCAGTTAACGGGTTTCATTCTAGCGGCAAAGTTTTTCGTTCTATGCATTTGTTAACTTCAAGATTAGACCAAATTGTTTCCAGTACGTATAACAGTAATGCTGGCCATTGGCAGGCAGTATTAGACAATGAAAAACAGTCTAAAACATTTGCTGAGTACAATAACACGTTTTCAGAAGTAGCCTTAAATTCATGCAACACACGTGAGTTTACGCCGGTAGCTGACAAAACAACATGCTACGGTTCAACTTGCCCGATCTATAAAATGTCGAATCAATTGCGATCTAACGATTTCTATCGCCTGGAAGTAACTCAACAAGATATCGACGCCAATGCTACAATTCAAATTGCATACTTCCAATGCGCGCCTTACCCCACTGGGCCGGCGAACCCGACAGGCCCTGACGATACAGGCTGCGCAGTTTCTACGAATGTAGATTTAGATCTTTATTTATATAAGCAAGGCTACGCATACTTTGAAGAATACAAAGAAAAAGAATCTGGTTCGCAAAGCACAGACATCGTTAAAAAAAGTGCGCGTACCTATGCATCGCTTGAGTCTGGCAACGAAAGTTTTGGTCTTGGTCAACTGACGCCAGGCACCTATTTGTTAGATGTTAAAGCAAATACATACGGTAAAGTCGCGGCAGCAGTCGGCGAAACGGCTCGCTATCGTGTTCAAAAAATTTCCGGATCAACACAGAGGGATTTATGTCCACAAAATTAAAAATGTATAAAAATCACATCCTGCAATTCTTTTTTGTTTTTACGGCTATGTTCGGTTTGGGATACGCATCCGCAGACTACTTGATACTATCTTCTGTCGACGGCAAGCAAAGTCCATCTCTGACGTCACTGTTGTTTAATGCAAAGATGGGCAAATCACTTTCTTTCGTTAACGTGCAGTTAGAAGCACCAGATATTGCAGACAACCCAAATGATGAAACAGAAATTACGGGCTATATCACGCTATTAAAGTCTTCAAATAATATAGTTAAATACCAATGGTTGTTACCAGAAGGCGTGCAAATCGTTGATGGTGATATCGAAGGTCAGTTAGAAGGCGTCTATGCGGAAGACCCAGTTGAGGTATCTATAATCGTTAAGGGCTATTCAAACAACGAAAAGAAACTAGTGACACTGACAGCAGGAACTGTGATTGGTGATACGCCTGTGAGCAACGTGGCCTTAATTTCTAGTCGCCCAGAAGACTCTCAAGAGTTTATCGCAAAACAAAAATTCGAAGTTTCTAACGCAGATAAAATTCAAAAGTTAGATCTCTCAAGCGAAAGCCCTCAAGATCTAAGATCTCAAGAGCCTAAAATTCAACGTTAGGTTGCAGCAGCGCAACCTAAAACGTATTAATAGAGGCCAAAATATGTGCCTAAGTTTCTACCGTTAATTATAACGGAATAACTTCAATCTGCTCATTAAACTGTTCGCGCAAGATTCCTTCGATCGCCATTAATGTTCCTGATGTTGAGCTTGGGCATGTACCGCATGCGCCTTCGTAATGTACATAAAGTTTATTATCTTCGTACTTGATTACAGCTAAATCACCGCCATCACCTTGCAGCCCGGGTCGAATTGTGTCATCCAAAATAGATTCAATTTGTTGAACCTCTGGAGACAACTGCGAACGCGCCATTTTCTTTTCATCTACTTTTGTCTGCTTAGAATTGTGCGCAGGCATACGAGTTTGCAGAACAGATGTTACATTCTTATGAATTTCATCAGGTTCAGAGTCGAACGTGTGGGTGATCGTCACTACATTTTGAAAAAAGTGAACCTGCTTAATACCCGCAATTTCGAATAAACTGCGCGCGAGCAAATTATTTTCAGCTTCTTTAGGTTCGATGTACGTTGCCTTACCTTCATCAAGCACAGATCTATTTAATACAAATTTCCATGCATTCGGGTTAGGCGTTTCTTGAATACGGATAAGTAAATCAAAATTTTCACTCATAATAAAAGATCCTTTGCCTTCTTCACGCTGGCCACAAACTTTTCCACATCATTCAAATCATTATAAATAGAAAACGAAGCTCGAATAGTTCCCACGGTTTTTAAATATTTCATCAAGGGCTGAGTACAATGATGTCCAGAACGAACTGCAACACCTTGTTGATCCATTAATGCAGCAACGTCTGAGTTATGAACGCCTTTTATATTAAAAGACAAAATCGGCGCTTTATTGGCTTTGCTTCCGTAAATAACTACGTCGCCTAATTTTTCAAGCTCACTCGTCGCTGCATTTAGCATTTTATCTTCGTGCGCGCGCAACCATGTTTTATCAATCGAATTAAAAAACTGAATCGCTGACATCAAACCCACAACACCCTCGATATGCGGCGTGCCCGCTTCGAATCGAAATGGAGGACGATGAAATGTCGTCGCTTGCTCAGTCACTTCCAGAATCATAGAACCACCCGTTTGATACGGTGGCATCTGTTCTAGTAATTCTTGTTTAGCATACAGAACGCCAATTCCTGTAGGGCCGAATAATTTATGACCCGAAAATACAAGAAAATCACAATCTAACTCTTGCACGTCAATTTTATGCTGAGAAACCAATTGAGCGGCATCGACTAATACTTTTGCTGAAACAGATTTCGCTATGGCAGTGATAGCCTTTAAATCTGTGAATGTTCCTAGCGTGTTTGAACAACCCGTAACCGTGATCAATTTTGTTTTCGAACTAACCAGTCTTTTAAGCTGCTCAAGATCTAGCTGACCATCTTCTGTTAAATAGACATATTTTAAAACGATGCCTTTTTCTGTTTTTAGTACGTGCCAAGGAACGACATTCGCATGATGTTCCATGATCGACAAAATAACTTCATCACCTTCTTTTAAGAAATTACGTCCATAAGACGAAGAAACAAGGTTAATCGACTCTGTTGTACCACGAGTAAATATAATTTCAGAATCGTGTTTAGCATTGATAAACTCGGCTACTGTGTGACGAGCCTTTTCGAACTCGTCTGTTCCGCGCTGACTCAAGTAATGGGCTCCACGATGCACATTAGAATTATCCAATTGATAATAACGAGTAATTCGATCAATGACCGCAGTCGGTTTCATTGCGGTCGCGGCGCTATCCAGATAAACCAAATCCTGCCCGTTCACCTTTTGGTGAAGAGTGGGGAATAGTGATTTTATCTGCTTAATATCATTCAACTGCATAATACTATTTTACTACCTTTAACTTTGTTTTTCTTTGCGTTCCCAGTTCATTTAATAATTCTTTTGAAAAATGCTTTTTCAACAAATCAGAACCCATTCGTAATACGATTTCATTTAGGAAGCCTTGCCCTAGCAATTCAATCGCTTTAGAACGGCTGATAGACCGCGATTGAAGATAAAATATTTCATCTTCTTGCATTTTACCCATAGTCGAACCATGGCTGGCTTTCACGTCATCGGAATAAATTCTAAGGATTGGTTTACTGTTAACTTCCACTTTATCCGACAATAA
Organism: Bdellovibrio sp. 28-41-41; assembly: GCA_002256935.1. Lineage (GTDB taxonomy): Bacteria > Bdellovibrionota > Bdellovibrionia > Bdellovibrionales > Bdellovibrionaceae > UBA2316. The sequence goes on along the minus strand of NCGL01000010.1, from coordinate 4,835 downwards.
CAAGTTCTGATTCAGCTGAGCCGAATCCGTTTTTGCAATGCCTTCAGCAATGAAAACCGTCCCTGAAAATACACTGCGTGCTTCGTCATCTAGAAGTGCTTTATACACTTGTTCTGATTGACAGCTGCCCTTATGATGATTGATGTAGGTTTGGCTGTCACAATGTTGATTGTATTTTAAATACGATGCACCTAAAATCTCGGATTGAATATGTTCACCGTTTAATTCCAACACTAATTCATGTCGAGTTAACTGAGCGTTTAAATTCAATTCAAAATAACGTACCGTCGATGAGGCTTCCGCCGCGATACCAACAAAATCAAAGTGATAGGCATTTGTGCTTTGGTTGACATCATTCACCAGTTCTAACCGAGCGTCTTTTTCTACAGCAAAGGTAAACTGACCATTTGTGAAATAGCGCGCTTGATGTTCACCGACCTGAGATAAGACGATTTTTGCTTCCTTATTTGATTTAACAGTCACATTCATTTTAGGTGAGATAACTAAAGGCTCCCCACCCATCAGGTGAGTCAAATTCAGAATCTGCAGGGGCTGATCTAAGTCAGCTTTAATAGTAATATCAATTGGGTTCAAATTATAAAGCTCGTTCAAATGATGGATAGATGCGCTATCTGCGTCGCCTTGAAACGAAATCGGTTTTTTCGTGTTTTCAATAACAAGTACAGTGTTTACATCAAATCGAGAAAGACCCGGCATGTAGAATCCGTTTAAGAATACTAATGTATGGCAACCATCAATCATTTTCGAAGAGGCCAAAGACAAAACACTATCAGGAAGCTGCATCGGTGAATGACTGGCTGGTTTGAAATCTGTTTCACTTAAAAACTTAAGCGAGGTGTTTCTCCACGATTCTTGCTTGCGCGTAGGTAGTCCCGATTGAACCAATTGTTCCTTTGCACGCTGCTTAGACGTCCAATCCGCTACATGCGGGAACTTCTGAGCTTCGGTTAAAAAAGAATCAAACGAATTTATAATATTCATTGCAAAAATCCATCGTAACCATTTTTTTCAAGTTCAAGCGCTAGCTCGGGTCCACCGGTTTTTACGATGCGCCCTTGATACAACACGTGAATAAAGTCTGGCTTGATATAGTCTAACAAACGCTGATAGTGGGTGATCAAAACGATCGCATTGTTTTTTGATTTAATTTTATTAACACCTTCAGAAACCACTTTTAAAGCATCGATATCTAAGCCAGAATCTGTTTCATCAAGAATCGAAAGTCGAGGAGCTAATACAGCCATTTGCAAAATTTCATTCTTCTTTTTCTCGCCGCCAGAAAAACCTGAATTCACACCGCGCTCTAGGAAATCTGGACGTAGTGAAATGATATCCATTTTCTTATCTAGATATTTTCTAAACTCGTCCTCTGTCAAAGGCTCAGATCCTTGATGCTCAAGGATGGAGTTGAACGACGTCATTAAGAAATTGAAATTAGTAACCCCAGGAACTTCAACTGGATATTGAAACGCTAGGAAGATCCCTTCTTTAGCCCGCTCATCGGGATCCATATCGGCAATGTTTTTTGGTTGAAAATTAATGTCGTACAGAATTTCGCCGCCAGTGACTGAATACGATGGATGCCCTGCAATAACTTTAGAAAGTGAACTTTTACCAGAACCGTTTGGCCCCATGATCGCGTGGACTTCACCCGCATTGACTCTTAAGTTTAAACCTTTAAGAATTTCTTTACCGTCAACTTCGGCTTTTAGGTTTTTAATCTCTAACATACTATCTCCATTACCCTACTGAGTTTTCCAATTTCATTTCAATTAACTTAACTGCCTCGACTGAAAATTCTAGTGGCAGTTGTTTGAACACGTCTTTACAAAATCCATTCACTAACATTGAAATAGATTTCTCCATATTTAAACCACGTGATTGCAAATAAAAAATCTGATCTTCACTGATTCGAGACGTCGTAGCTTCGTGTTCGATGTGTGCTGTCTTGTTTTTCACATCAATATAAGGATACGTGTGCGCTGATGATTTAGAGCCCACAAGCATTGAATCACACTGTGAATAGTTACGTGCGTTTTCCGCTGATGGCATAATTTTAACTTGGCCACGATAAGCGTTCGATGATTTATCCACTGAAATACCTTTAGAGATAATCGTGCTCTTCGTGTTTTTTCCAATGTGAATCATTTTAGTGCCGGTATCTGCCTGCATGTAATCATGAGTTAGCGCGACAGAATAGAATGAACCTTCTGATTCATCACCTTGCAAAATAACCGAAGGGTATTTCCAAGTGATGGCAGAACCCGACTCCACTTGCGTCCAAGAAATTTTAGATTTCTTGCCGGCACATTTTCCGCGTTTAGTAACAAAATTGTAGATACCACCACGGCCTTCTTTATCGCCCGTGTACCAGTTTTGAACTGTCGAATATTTAATTTCTGCACTATCTAAGGCGATTAATTCCACAACCGCTGCGTGAAGCTGGTTTTCATCACGTTGAGGGGCCGTGCAACCTTCTAGGTAGTTCACGTACGAGCCTTCATCCGCGACCAGCAATGTGCGCTCGAACTGACCTGTGTCTTTGGCGTTGATACGGAAGTACGTCGATAAATCCATAGGACATCGAACACCTTTAGGAATATAGCAGAATGAACCATCAGTAAATACCGCTGCATTTAATGCCGCATAGAAATTGTCAGTGATTGGAACTACCGAACCCAGGTATTTTTTAACTAACTCGGGATGAGTCTTGATGGCTTCACTGATCGAGCAAAATATAACGCCCACTTTATCTAGTTCTTCTTTATGAGTCGTTGCTACTGATACCGAGTCAAACACCACGTCAACGGCCACGCCCGAGATACGTTTTTGCTCGCCTAACGGGATACCGAGCTTTTCAAATGTTTTGATCAACTCTGGATCTAATTCGTCCAGAGATTTAGGCCCGTCTTTTTTCTTTGGAGCCGAATAATAGCAAATATCTTGAAAATCAATTTTAGAATATTTTAATCCCGACCATTTAGGCTCTTTCAACGTTTGCCAGTGAGCGAATGCTTTCAGACGGTAATCTAGCATCCAACTTGGTTCTTCTTTTTTAGAAGAAATTAAACGAATGATATCTTCGTTCAAACCTTTTTGAACCGCATCGGTTTCGATCTGAGTTTCAAAACCATATTTGTACGCGTAATCCTCTTGCAAGGGTCCAGCCGCTGCTGGTTTTTTATTTTCCACTTACACCCTCATTCATCATGTCTACTGATTTCGCCGCTGAAATAGATGCACCCACGACTATATCTTTTAATTTTAAACTAGAATAAAACTGAACTAATTTTTGATTTAACGTTTGAACCGGAGACACAATATTGCAATGAGCTTGCACGTCACAGGCATCGTCTTTTTGCAGGCATTTTACAATTTGTGTTGGTCCTTCGATCATCTCGAGTAGATCGTTGAATGAAACGCGGCTTAAATCTTTAGCGATCGAATAGCCACCCAGTGGACCATACTCAGATTTTAATAATCCGTTTTGTGACAATGACTGCATCACGCGGGCAGTGACATCAAACGGGGTATGAAATTTATCAGAAATTTCTTTGGCCGAAGTTAACTCGCCAGGAATTTTTCCTGCCATGTACTTCAGTGCTACCAAAGCGTATTCCATTTTACGACTCAATCGGATCAAACAATTATCCTTTGCTAAAAATGCCATTGTTCGTTACAGGTACTCTTAAACGTGCGTATACAGCTGAAAACTAAATGAAAAGTTAGAGTTTTTCAACTTAAATACGTCTTTTTTATACGTATATTGATTTTCTACAATGGTTAGTATTGTTTTAGTAAACATAGGTGATTTCATTAACTTATGGATATGGATGCTCGATGAAGTTATTTTTGATTAGTTTGGGTACTCTGATAATTGCGTTTTTAATTGGACTGGTCATTCGAATGTGGGGCCTGTCTCTACCTTATAAGCAATTTGAGCATCCGTTCCTGACAAGTGCCATGTCGGCCAGCCACCCTGTATCGATTGGTATTTTTAGTAAAGAGCATTTGCGCCCTGACAGTAAACCAGCTCTCACTTGGGTCAATATTCTTATTTCTGATTACAATTTCAATGTCGACGCATTTCTAACTTGGGCTCGAGATAAAAAGAAGTTTAAAGGCAAGTTTGTTCATGGATATACTTTGGCAGAACTGAACGAATTTTATGAAAGTGTAATGTCGCTAGAAAAAGCGGTTCAAGCTATTAAAACAGATCATTATATTTTTAATATTCTAACAAACGATATCGACGTCCACAAAGACATGATCAGCTTTATCGAAAAAAATAAATTAGAGGATCGTGTTCTTATCAACTCACCTATTGATATTGTAATTAAAGCGATCAAAGAACAAAAACCAATGTGGGTTTATGGAACATCAATACCAGAAGTCAGTCGATTAAAATCCTTTTCTACCTTGGGGTTAGAGGCCGCGATTTCTATTCGTGGTGACGTATTTATTGCGCCGATTTCTTATCTGAACCGACCACTCGTAGATCAATCCATGGTCACGGAAATTCGACGACGAAAAAAATTAGTGTTCCTTGGTCCGATTCAATCAGAAACTGATTTGAAATTGGCTGAAGAATTAAAACCAGACGGAATTATTTTTTAAACGTCTCGACGATGTGTTCAATCAGATATCAATCCATACAACGATGATTAAAGCGCACGACGGAAATATTTTGTTCTAACGCTAAACGAGTCAATCGCTTGATATATTGAGACTCGCTATCACCAGCTAGACCGTGGGCTAACAAAATCCATTTCTTTGGATCACGCAGGTGATACTTGATCAACAGTTGATCGTCG
>NCGL01000095.1 GCA_002256935.1 Bdellovibrio sp. 28-41-41 | reverse complement strand
CAAGCCCACTCACACATAGAAAACGAAGTCGCCGAACTAAAACTCTTACACAGCCAAGTTCACGACGCCGAAGAAAACATAGTGCGAGCCGAAAAATACTACAAGCTAACCCAATCCGAATACGCACGAGGAGTAAAAAACTCCCCAGACATGCTATCCGCATCCGAAAAGATTTTCGAAGTAAAAAACAAACGCCTAGAAATCCTAAAAGATTTCAATCTAAAACAAGCCCACGTACTAGCCAAGATCAACAGATAAAAGAGTAAAAGAGTGCCAGGTCCTAAAAAAGCCAATCCCCTGTACTTTTGACTTTCAAATCAAAATTAGCGGGGATTGCTCATGGCAAGCCTGGCACTTTAAATACTATTCGTTTGAAAATTTTTGGAGATTGGATTTTTTAGGACCTGGCACCTACCGTGTGGCGCAAAAAAAGGGCTGATGTTTTAGCATCAGCCCTTTTTCGTTTAGTGATTTTATCGACTAAAATTAGAACGCGTAAGTTAAGCTAACATCTGATAAGAAACCAGTGTCAGAACCTAATTTACCAGATTGACCAGTTGTAGCTGCCAATGAGCCATCAACCATGAATTTGCCAAGTTTCATACCTAAACCAGAAGCAACCACTGTGCTGTCCTGTAGGTTGATTTCTGACGCAGAACCACCGTTTGGTGTTGTTTTAGAAGAACCTAACAAGATGTTTTGCTTGATAGATGCTCTTAATACCATCCAAGAAGTAGCGTCAGCTTCGATACCAACGATTACTGGAAGTGAAGAACCTTCAGTCTTAGTTCCGTTAGCTACTTTGTCTGTAGTCATAAGGTAAGAAACACCGTAGAAGAAATCTGCGCCGTCTTTTTTGTGAGAGTTAACTACACCGATTTCTAAAGAGTTAGTATCTTTATCAGTTGTTGTAGTGCCAGACGCGATGTCTTTAGCTTTTCCGCCACCCATTGCGTATTTACCGAATAGGAACATAGTATCCATCCAGTAACCACCAGATAAAGACATTGGCGATTTTTGTTCGAACTTAGTATTGTCAGCAACAGTTGCCTCACCAGTCAAACCAAGACCTAATTGAGCTTCCCAGCCAGCAGCGCTAGAAACACCAGCGTTTAAGCCCATTGAAGATGCTTTATTTTTTGTAACTTTGTTTTCAAAGTTTGAGTAATTCAATCCAACACCCCAAGCCATATCACCAGCTTTAGAAGCGTAGTAAAGGTTCAAAGGATTTTGAATTGTTTGTGTAGAACCAGCATCAGATAATGCGCCAGTAGCTAGAGATTCAGATTTAGCACCGATCCAAGCACCCATTGCAGACGTGTCATTGATTTTACGAACGAAACCACCTTCTCCGTTTGGAGCAGTATCGTTAGCACCCGCAGCGTTTGCAGATGATTCGATAGATACGAATTCACCATGTGCAAGAGCTTGGTCCGGCTCACGGCTGATCACATCACGTGAATCTTGTAAGTGTGGAGATGATTGAAGAGCTTTCAATCTTGCTTTAGAAGCAAAAGCTGAAGTTGCGCACAATGCAACAGCAACCAAAATTGTCATCGTTTTCATATTAATTCCTTCCTTGCAGATTATGTCTGCTAGTTTATTTGGTTAATTTAACCATTTTTTAATCACAATAAATAAATGGTAATAAGTCTTGAAGTTGAGATCAATCTAAAAACGTTTTAGTGATTTCGAGCAGTTAAAATCATTGATAGAAATAAAACGTGTACAAATAGCATCACAAAATAGTGCTGCCAAATTGAACAAATGTTTACTATTTTATTAAATAAAATTTTCAATTTAATAAATCTCGCAAACTACTGATGACAGCGCATCTTATCGGCAAGCACGAATTAAAATTTTTTAATTTTTTTTTGATAGGAAATTTCAAAAAACAAACTTGTTCGACATTGAATTTAAGAACTATGGGGCATTTTTTCGTTTGTAATGCGCCGCGTGCTTTTGCGCCAATTTAGCTGTTTTCTTATGCATTTGAAATCACCAAAATGAAGAGTGTGAGTCTTGTTTACCGATTTCAAACACCAATGATGGTTGAAAAACGATGTGCAATGGATCTTTAAACAAGCGCGCTCTTCGATGGCCGTCAAAAATAAGCTTCAAACTATTGAAGGGATTTCGCCATTGCAGCTGATTGCTCTCTATATTGATTTGCGATCCATAGATTTCCATCAAAAGATCCTTCATTTGTTCATGATTGCCCACCGGTTCACACAGTATAGGACGGGTAAACTCTATGGAAAGATCCCGTTTCAAACGCATCTCCCAATCTAAAACCAGGATATTTTCATTAAAATACGGAGTTGAAAAAACAATATGCAGCCCCTCCTTATCTAGGACAAGCCCATAAATTTCGATTCCGCTCTCGTCTTGCAGTTCGGAAAGGGCACTCAATGTTTTTTCCCAAATCAGCTGCTTCTCTACCGTATGAAATTCTTTTGGTTTGGGCTTCTTATCGGACTTTTCTCGATGAAATATCCGAGTTCGGAAATAGAAAAACTGGGGAGCTTTGTTTAAATAGACATCATTCATTTCCTCATTTGACTTTGCAAAGTCAGAACCCCAAACTTAGTCCATGGTTAAAAAGAAATTTCTGAAGGGAATTATAAAGCGCAACCCTGACGGTTTTGGATTCCTGATTCCCGATTCCAAAGACCACCAAGATGTATATATCCCCCGCCACGCAATGGATGGGGTGATGACTAATGACTATGTTCTAGCCGATGTTTTTCCAGAATCTGGATCACAAAAATTCCGCGGCGAAATCATTGAAATCATTAAACGATCTACGGTTACCGTTGTAGGCAAATATAAACAAATTACAAAAAGCTACGGCATCTTAAAAGATGAATCCAATTCTTGGGGCAGCGATTTAGTTATCGAGACGAAAAACAATCTCGAGAGCCAAACAGGCGATCTAGTCGCTGCTCAAATCATTCAATACCCTGAAAAAGGTAAAGAACTGATTGGAAAAGTCGTTGAAATCATCGGCGATATTGAAGACCCACTGAACGATATCAAACGCGTGGCTTTAACTCAGCAGATTACTATGAACTTCCCAGAAGAAGTTCTAAAAGAAGCTAAAAAATTTAAATCAGAGCCGAATGAAAAAGAATTCAAAGGCCGTAAAGACATCCGTGATTTAAACTTGATCACGATCGATGGCAAAACAGCAAAGGATTTTGATGATGCTGTTTATGTCGAGCGTTCTGATCGTGGCTTTCGCTTGCTTGTTGCCATTGCGGACGTAAGTCATTATGTGAAAAATGAAACTGCGATTGATGAGGAAGCTTATTTGCGTGGAAATAGTATCTATTTCCCTAATTTCGTTATTCCAATGCTACCTGAAGTTCTAAGTAACGGTTTATGCTCTTTGAACCCACACGTTCCAAGATTGTGTATGGTTGCTGAGATGTATTTCGATTTTGCGGGCACTAAGGTAGAAAGTCGCTTCTATGAAGCCGTTATGGAATCTAAAGCGCGCGTTACCTACGGTGAAGCTCAAGAAATCATCGAAGGCCAAAAGATTGAAAAATTTGAACACGTTAAAGAAAACATCCTTAAGTGTGGCGAACTAGCTAAAATTTTAATGGCTAAGCGTTTCCGCGATGGGTCTTTGGATTTAGAGATTCCAGAAACAGCTTTAGAGATCGATGCTTCCGGAGTTCCTGTTGATGTTATTCGTTCAGAGCGTTTGTTTGCCCATCGTTTGATTGAAGAACTTATGCTGATCGCGAACGTATCGGTAGCCGAATTTTTAACAAACTCACAAATCCCGTCGATGTATCGCATCCATGAACCGCCGAATGAAGTTTCTATCAAAATGCTAGAGCGCTACCTTCATAATTTTGGTGGTAAAGTTAAGCTGGATGACGGCAAGTTGCAAAAGCGCCTCACTCGAGCCCTGCAAGAGTTCTCTGGTAAGCCAGAAGCTCACGTTTTAAATATCTTAACATTACGATCAATGAATCAGGCCAAATATTCAGTAAATAACGTAGGCCATTTTGGTTTGGGATTTGATAATTACACTCATTTTACCTCGCCGATCCGACGTTACCCTGATTTGATTGTCCATCGCTTGATTAAGAGCCAAATTCTAAAAGGCAAAAAATATAACGAAGTCGAAGAAGAAGACCTGGCCACAGCAGCGACTTGGCTATCTAGTTGCGAGCAAAAAGCCGCAAAAGCCGAACGCCAAATCACAGCGATCAAAAAAGCTCGTTTCATGGAAAAATTCCTGGGCGACGAATTCGAAGGCATGATTAGCTCAGTCGTTCGTTTCGGTGTTTTCGTTTTATTACGTGAATATGAAATCGACGGACTAGTTAAAATCGATGAACTATCATCACAGCGCCTTGAGTTCGATGAAAAAACTCTAAGTTTATATAACAAAAAGACAGGGTTAAGATTCACAATTGGTGATGCTATCAAAATCAAAGTCGTTGCGACAGATTCTGAGCTGGGACAAATCAACTTTATGCCGCTAGAATTAGTGGCTAAACGTGAACAGCAGAATATGGATCAAATCAAACATGATTCACGACGCAATCCGAATGCGCGTCAGCAACAGCCAAATGAAAACCAAAACCGCAATCAAGCTAATGCTCGTGGTGGTGGCGGCGGCAGCAAGAAGTTCAAGAACAAACGTGGTGGCTCATTCGCCGAACGTATGTTTAAGAAAAAAGATAAGGTCGGCTTTGGTCAACCAAATTCTGGTGGTGGTAAAAATCGTCCTCAGTTTCAGCAGGCGAATAAAATCGAAAATAGAAATGAAGACGCTGAACAGACACGTATTGATAAAGATTTTAGATCTCAAGTCCAAAACCATTCTCAAAACAAAAACCAACGTGAAGAGGCCCGCTTTGAAACACCTTACGAAGTAAAACAAGGTGGCGATAAAAATTCCGGTTTCAGCAATGGAGCTGGCGTTGAATATAAAGTTCAAACCTCAAAACGTAGTTCAATTTTAGAAAAATTAGACCAAGCGATTCAATCACGCTCTCGTAACGAATCGTTCAGTGGTGGCGGCGGTGATCGCAGAAAACCACAATCTGACGTCGAAAATTCTCAACGTGAAAATTCACAGCGCGGAGATCGCGACAAAGACAAAGATCGTGACCACGACAATAATCGCGAACGAAATCCGCAACGTAGCTTTAAGAACAAGGAGAAAAATAGTGGCGGGTCTGGGGCAAAGACTGAATCCTCTAGGAAAAACTCTAAAAAACGCGGCCAGGTTAAGAACCATCGTCGGGGTGTTCGCTAAGCACGGTTTCTATAAAGTCGCCGAGCAGATCAACCTAGGACAATACTTAATAGAGCGTTTCATGTCGTCGAATTATGAAAATTTTTCGACGGCGGAGCGTATTCGTATGTCGTTTGAAGAGCTGGGGCCTACCTTCGTTAAATTGGGTCAGTTACTAGCTACTCGTCCCGATCTAGTTCCCGAAGACTACGTTATTGAATTTTCGAAATTACATGGAAATGTGCAACCCTTGCCGTTTGAAATCCTACAAGGCGTCTTACATCATGAAATCGGCGCGCAATTAGATTTGTTTGAATATATAGATCCTATTCCGATCGGATCTGCCAGTATTGCACAAGTTCATCAGGCGCGATTAAAAACCGGCGAAGACGTCGTTCTAAAAATTCAGCGTCCGGGCATTATTGATGTGATCAATGATGATTTAGGGGTCCTTTATTTTATTGCTGACCTACTGACTAAGTACGTTCCTGAATCTCGTGCATTTAATCCCAAAGCGATTGTCGACGAATATTTTAAAACTCTAGAGCTAGAAACGAATTTTATCGTCGAGACTAATAACATTCGACGATTCGCTTTAAATTTTCAATCTCAGCCCGATATTGTAGTTCCTAAAGTTTATCAAGAACTGACAACCGAACGTGTTCTGGTTATGGAAAAATTAAAAGGGATTCCGCTTTCAGATGAGAGTGCGCTTAATCAACCTAACGTAGATTCCCACGAAATTATTAAAAAAGGACTACGCGCCTATTTAAAAATGGTCTTCTTTGACGGGTTATTTCACGGTGATTTACATGCTGGAAACTTTTTCGTATTTTCAGGAAACTCAATTGGCCTGATCGATTTCGGCGTCGTTGGCCGCCTGAATGCTAAAACTCAAAATTCAATCGCTAACATGCTATATGCTTTAAGCAAAGAAGACTACGACCGCTTAGCCTATGAATATGTCGATTTAGCACCCTTCACGGATCAAGTAAATATTGATGTATTTGCCAAGGAACTACGAGAACTGATTGCACCTTACTATGGACTAACACTAAAAAACGTTAATCTCGGCAAGCTTTTGATGAGCTCGGCTGGTATCGCATCGAAAAACAAGTTAGTCGTTCCGTCAGAACTGATGATGTTCTTTAAATCCATCGTTTCGATCGAGGGTATGGGGCGAAAGATCTTAAAAGAATTCGATTTCTTGCAATACTCTATCGAATTTGCTGGCGAGCTCATTCAGCATCAAATGAGCCCCGAGAAAATCGCAGCGGATATTGGTCAGATGGCCCGCGAATCTAAGAACTTTATCAATAACTTGCCTCGCCAATTACACTTTTTAATCAAAAAATTGAACAGCCCAGAACACCATTTTAGATTCCAATTCGCTGAACTTCAGGACTTAAAAAAATCGTTCGAATCCTCGTTTAATCTTTTGTTTTTAGGGATCATCACGGCCTCTTTAATCCTTAGTGCCTCCCACATATATGCCAGCAAACACGATGGAGATTTCGTTCTGGGAATACCCACTATGAGCTTTGTACTGTTTGTTTTGGCCACTTTGCTAGGGCTAATTGGCTTCTATAACTACATCAAAAAGCCATAAGTCTGTCTTAGGACACGATACCTGACTTATAATTTGAGTTTATGTCGCAAAACGATATAGTACAAATATGCCCCACAGATATCACAACGGAGTATTAGTACATGAAGCCCACAGGGTTCCTAAACCCATGGCAGACCTTTGTTCGCTGATTGGTGATTTCATTCAATATTGGGGCTTCAAAAAGGTACATGGTCAAATCTGGACGACTATCTTTTTATCTAAAGAACCAATTGATGCGACCACGATTGTAAAACGTTTGAGAGTTTCAAAAGCATTAGTCAGTTTAGCCATCAAAGATCTTCTAGATTTTGAAGTGGTGCAAGTCGCGGGTAAAGGTTCGCGACGTAAAACATTGTACCAATCACATCCAGACTTAATATACGTGATCTCTAGAGTCCTTATTGCTCGCGAGCAAAAATTGCTATCTAAAATTATGACTAAACAGTGTGAAGTGAACGAACTTATCAAAGCCTCTAAAGAGAATCTTGATATCTGCCCTGAAAAAATGGGCGAGCTGGAAGACATGGTTTCTTCCGCCCAAGAAATGCTTCAATGCCTAGTGGCCTCTGGCTTTATTAGCAACACGAAGTAAGCCTAGACCTGATATTATGATGCGCCTTTTTTGATCACCCAGCCTATCATCCAATTTACTGTAACTAAACAAAATAACTTCAATTCACAAAATCCTAGGGATAAAATGATCTCAAGGATTAAAACAGTACTTTTTTAAGGAGAAAATTATGAAAAAGTTTTATGCATTTTTATTTTTGGCATTAGCACTTGTTCCAGTAAACAGTTATGCAAAAGGTGGCGGCGGAGGCGGATGGTTATTAGGAGTCGATTTAGCACCTGTGTCTTCAAAAACAGAATCTACTACGAGTGGCGTAACGGGAACTAGCGAAAGTTCATCAACTGTTTATGATATTTCTTTAGGCAACGTAATGGGTTCGGGCTTATACCTTGGAGCACTTTATTCTAGCCAAAATGATAAATCAGATAGCTCTACAACAACAACGGCAACCGCAATGGGCGCAAGTGTTGGCTTCATCGGTGATTCCGGTTTTAATATTATCGCTTCTTACATCTTAAGTGCAACGAACGCCGATTACAAAAAAGGTACTGGTTACCAAATTGATTTAGGCTGGAGACATTTTCTATCTAGCAGCTTCTATATGGGAACTAAAATCTCTATGAGAAGCGTGAAATACACAGAAAACGAAACGCTTTCTAGTGGTTTCGAGTCTCTTACTTACTCAACAACTATTCCGTACGTTGTTCTTGGTTTTGGCTTCTAATTAAAACCGTTCGCGAAGAATCGGATCGAGGCCATCAGAGCCTCGATCTGAAATTCGGTATGGGTTTTCTTTTCAAAAATATTTACTAGCCTAATAATTTCAATGCCAACTGATTCATCTGATTAGCTTGTCCTAGCACCGATGTACCTGCTTGCATCAAGATGCTATTTCTAACCATCTCTGCACTCTCTGCCGCTACATCCGCATCTCTGATGCGAGAATTAGCTGCCGACATGTTCTCATCGTATACTAACAAGTTATTAGACGTTGATTGTAATCGGTTCTGCATGGCACCGAAGTTAGCTCGAATTGCATTCACTGAAACTAGCGCATTATCCAAAGACGATAAACTGACTTGTGCACTTTCTTTAGTTTCTAATGATTCACTTACAATTCCTAGCGCTTCAAGCGTCGAATTTGCAGCCCCTGCATTAAATGAAATTCTATCTTTAAATGGATCGTTATTTACACCGACTTGGATATCAATAACACCACCTGTACCATTGAGTAGATCATACCCGTTGTACTGTGTTGATTCCGTTACACGCTGAACCTCGGATTTTAGCTGTTGATACTCAACATCCAAAAACTTTCTTTCCGTGTCGCCGATTGTGTCTGATGCGGCTTGTACGCCCAACTCACGAAGGCGGATAATCATGTTTGAAACTTCGTTCAAACTGCCCTCTGCGATTTGCACCAGTGAAATACCGTCATTCGCGTTTCTGTTAGCTTGGCGTAATCCTCGAATTTGAGCTTTCAAATTTTCAGAGATTGCTAAACCAGCAGCGTCGTCTGCGGCTTGATTGATTCTTTGCCCCGAAGCGAGTCTTGCCATTGACCGGTTTTGATTAATACCTGTCATGTACAAATTTTTCTGCGCATTGAGTGCAGCTACATTTGTGTTAATACGTAAACCCATATCATCCTCCTTGCATACCGATAATCCTCCTTGATATTTGCCATCCATTGGCTAAAAGAACATTCTGTTCTTAATTGATACGTATTAGTTCGGAACACAACGTCTGCATTTCAATTCGTTAGTCGGGCTTTTTTCTGCTATCTTGGAGATATAGGCGCTACGTTAACGATTTTAAAGTTATCGTTGTGCTGATTTCCGTCTTTTACTTCTGGTCCCCAAGCTCCCCATGGACGTGCTTTTGAACTGCTTTCGATATTAATAGTTCCATCTGAGTTTTTTGTGAACGCCAAAACTGATACCTTCTCGTCTGTCTGAGTAATTCTTAAAGTTTTTTCATTTTCTTCTAAATCCGTTTCTTTCAAAGATTTTTTAGTTCTAGGAATAGCGACCGTGTAACTGGATTGAAGAGGCGCAGTTGATTCCGCAACAACACTTTTGTTGGCACCTAATTTTTGATAATGAATAATTGGATCCGATTCCGTTTCGATTACTAAAGATTTCGAAATATCTAAACCGCGAGTTACATAACTGCCATCTTCTGTTGGGCCAATTGAAATTGTAGCTTCTACTGAAGTCATCGGGCCTTTATCAATATCTGTGGAATTATCTCTAATTTTTACCACATACGCGGGATGATTCAGAGTTCCTTTGTAAAC
>NCGL01000094.1 GCA_002256935.1 Bdellovibrio sp. 28-41-41 | reverse complement strand
CACTTTTTAAATGAAGCGTTATTTTTTTCAAAGATCATTTAGACTCAATTCTATGGCCGGCCTCAAAGACTTTACTATTTTTTTATCCGCGAGTTAGCGATGAAAGAGATCACTAATGAAAAAATAGAGGTATTGTCAACGCCAAGACTAGAATCGGAAATCTCCATGATGCCACAAGAAAAAAAGGACAAGGTTTCATTAATTCCAAGAAATGTCCGTCCAAGCGCCGGCGGTCTTTGGGATCAAGATAATTGGGATGAATTTGATTGGCCGAGCGAGATTGATTGTCAGAATATAGACTTTATCCGAGGAAACTCAAAAAACAACAACAATGATGCACTTATCTTTTCGACGGCAGCAAAGAACTGCCAAATATTTGTAACTGAAGACAAGCGGTTTTTGAAAAAAGCGCGCACCTCCGACCAATTGATAGTGCTTGGATTTGAAAAACTCAAATGGTGGCTCGAAGAAAATTGTCTTGATATCTCAATGGAAAAGTTACTATTACAAAAGAAGGCAGAAAGACCCCATATGAAAGTCAGTAGCTTGCTAGATTCAGGCGAACCCAAGAAATGACGTCTGTAGAAGGCTTCCAACAAAAATTAAGCATGGCTTTGGGTTCTGAAGATAGAGACCATTTTGCAGAAAATCTAGTTTTAGCAGAAAACAAAGCAAAAATACTGCAACTTGAGAAAAAGTATCAAACTGCAATCGTCGAAAACCGAATTTTCAATTTTGATTTAGTATTCAGTTCAGACTCATATGCTAGTTATGAAATAATTTTTAAAAATTGTACTTTTAAAGACATTAAAATAAATCCAGGAACTTCTAAAATCACTTTTTTTGGATGCACAATTCATACCCTTACTAAAAATAATTTCAGTCTAGGACTCTTTATTCAGGGTAACTCAAGAATCACTAATTTAATATTTGAAATGTCAGATAGAAACCTGATGATCGAAATTAAAGATTCCGTAGTAGAAACGTTGTTCGTCTCTACTGGTAAAAATAATCAATTTTTTGACAATATCAATATTCTAAACTCAACCTTGTCTAAAACAACTTGGGAAATCGATAATACTCACCGAACAAAGTATGGTCGCCTTCATTTCATTGGAGTGACATTCCATGAAGCACCTAATTTCGTAAATACAGAATTCAGCAAAGATGTTGTATTTAGAAATTGTATTTTTGTCGACCATTCAGAAAGCGCCCAAATTCCTTATAGAGATCTCAAACACAAATTTGGTGAGAACCATGACGACTTAATGGCATCTCATTTCGGCGGTCTCGAGTTAATTTCAAAACATAATTCCATTTCATCAAGACTAGAAAAAGTCCTTAGTAGCGTATATAAAGTTTTAAATAATTATGGGCTGGACCCTTATCGACCGTTATTGTGGTTAGTGAAATTGCTATGCCTCGCATTTCTGGTTTGGAGTTTGTCTATTTATTCTTTGGGCCCTATGGTTCCAGAAACGAATGGACAAGTTGTAAGTAGTATCGAGCAAGTATTTTATATGACTGTAATGTCTGTTTTAGGACCTCTAAAAGCGTTAGGAATTTTTAACATTTTGAAAATTCAGACACTTTTTTATCAGATAATAATTTTCATATTTAACCTTGTAAGTTCATTGCTTTGGTTCTTTTTACTACTTGCTATACGTAAACGGTTTAGAGTTTCAGTTTAAATTTCCTCATCGCTAATACTATTGTGCGGAATTTTCTCCACCCAATTTAGTCCTTAGCAAAATCCTTCTCACCATTTCTGGATGCCATCTTTGGCCACGGCGTTTGGTTGGAACTCCGATTGAACTCAAAAATTCACAAATTTGTCTTAGTGCGAGTCCTTTGCCGACATTTTCAAAATCACAGATAAGACTTTTTGCTCGCCTTCGTGTTGGAACATCAACCCATCGGACATTCGGCATCCATATGGCACCTGAGCGGGCCGCTTACCAGGTTTTCCACGCACTCGGCGTTTTATCCCAAACTCAATTAAACCATCTCTGACGGAAGCTCTGGAGGAAAGTATTTCAGTCGCAATTTGAGCAATAGAACGCCCTTCAAGGACGTATTTTTGATGGAGGAAATGTTTATCTTTCCAAAGCTGCTCAAAATTAAAATCAATAGTATCAACAACTTGGGCCTCTAGTGCGGCATTGGAGGAAACTTTTCGTCCCGTAGCGATCTGGCCCGCCAATCTTCCCTAACTATTTAAAATCATTACATTTTTTAAACAAAGATACATTTTATTTTTACCTATTCCGGTTTATACCGATATATGGTATAGTATTATAGTGATTAAGAACATCAAGGGTAAAACAACCCAAGATATATTTGATGGCGAAAACTCTAAAGCTGCTCGGAAGGTTCCCACTGAACTTCACGAACGTGCCCAGGACCTCTTAGATGCCATTAATGCGATTGCAAGAGTTGATGACTTAAAAGTACCGCCAAGTAATCGCTTACACAAACTCAAAGGCAATCTTAAAGACTTTTGGAGCGTAAGTATAAACAGTCAGTGGCGAGTTATTTTTAAGTGGGATGGCCAAAATGCCATTGATGTCGAAATCACAGATTATCATTGAGGAGTTTATATATGAGACCAAAAAATAGAGCACCAAAACATCCTGGAGAAATATTACAACGAATATTTCTTGATGATATGGGCCTCACCCAGTCGGATCTAGCTCATCATTTGAAATGGAAGCCAGGAAAAATAAACGAGATCGTAAATAAAAAGCGCGGCATCACTGCCGAAACGGCTTTAGCTTTTGCCGATGCTTTAAAAACCACACCGGAGTTTTGGCTTAATTTGCAATCTAACTTTGATCTTTGGCAGGCTGAACAAAAGCATACGAAAGTTTCTGCAATTGGAGCTTAATGGCAAAAATGAAAGTTAGTGGTGATAAAAAAACCGTCAAGACAACAGCGGTGCGTGACCACATTTTGACTGTTCCCATAACCAAGAAAAACCCTACCGGCAAAACCGTTAGAGATCGTCATATACGCAGACTGCCAGGAACCGATCTAAATAATGATGAGATTGTAGATTTGTTTAAAAAGTATGATCGCAAAGTACTTGCCTATCCGAATTCCAAAAAGCTTTTAGAAGAATATAGAAACAGTGATGACTATGACGAATTGATTGCAATTTGGGTCGACTATTTTAATAAAAAATTAGGGACCAACACACCTCTGGAGCCAGACTCAATAAAGGCTTTAATTGCTAGCGAGTCTGGATTTCGTCATGATCCAAAAGAGAATAAAATTGCTTTTGGTATGAAGAAATTATCCTCGATTATAAGGGGCTTTTAAAAAGCTCGACTAAGTACAAAGACAAGGCACTCAAGAAATACAGGAGACACTATGCTGAGCTTAGGAAATAAAAATTTTTTAGCGTTTTTCTGCATTTTTGTCTTTGGATGTCAGTCGACCAAAAAATTCCAAATTAAAACTTTCCATATTGAAAATCAAGAGCTTCACACTCTTAACGTAGCATCTAATAGAATAAAACAAGAATGTCTTTTTCTTGATGCCGAAGCTGAAAATAAATGGAGACATCAATATTTAATGTTCGCATTGAGCGATAACGATCAAGTATTTGAAATTGCTCATTCGATCAATATGGACAAAGATTCCTGCCAGGAACAAATAACCAAAATTGAAAAGATACTTAAGTCTGAACCCTATGCTAAACTGTGCGTGCGCGATAACTTAAAAAAGAAAGACTCTACTAGCGGCAGTTGGGAGGAAAAAGTAGATTTTTCTTCACTCGGTACCCATCCAGTTAGCTACGATTCTTTAACATTTGACACCATTTGTAATTCTAAAAAATGTTATGGCGATAATAGTGCCTGGACATACACGTGCCCCGGGTTTGTGAAACAATAGTTTATATAGCCCTCAAATAAGTTCTAAACTCGTTCCATTTGCCCCGCCAATTTTCCCCGAGACGAAAAGTTTCCTCCATGTGTGACAGCCTCTTTCGATTCTGCAGTTTTCCTAAAATCAGATAAATTAGTATCCGCTTCCAAATCATCAGCGCCACAATTTTGTTCCATGCCAACCGGCGGTTGGTAGGAGGCCACCCCATGCCCAAAATTTGACTCACCACGTTTTCCTCCACCCCAGTTTCTGGAATCACCTCGAAAGTCCGTGCGAATGTGAAGGCGAAGTTTGTTCTTTGGGACCACTTCTATTTTAGGAATGATCGTATGGATGATTTCTCGTTTTTTATTGTCGTCTAGGTTGTCAAAATTTTCCAAGACTTGTTCCAAGTAATCCCGAAGCCCCTTCTCCTGATGCTCAGAAGATAACTCACGGAGTTGATTTTCCTTATTCACCAAATCGCGTTCTAAAAATTGAGTTTCTGTCTCTGCTTTATCCCTTTCTATACTTATCGTGCGAATTACCTTCTCAAGGTTAGTCGGATCGGTCAGCGCCGACTGCCTTAGGTAATTTGTAAAACCGTCAATCACTTTGCGGTTATCATTGATCTTTTGCTTAATCTGCCTGATTTCTTCTTTCAAAAATGGTATTCCCATTTCAGCCATCGGTTTTACATCGGCTAGAAGTTTAGTCAGCAGTTCTGAATTTTTCATATAGTCTTTAATTCTTTTTAAAATTAAGTTTTCCACTTTTGTTTTTGGTATTCGGAGTTTTTGCTTTCGGCAATGATAATACTCATAATGATTATTTCTGCCGCCAGCACCCGCACCAGAAAACTTAGTTCCATCTTCATACTCCAATATTCCCGTCAACAAATACACACTTGTCCGAGTCCGGGCATCAAATTTTTGATTCTTCAGTTTTCAACTTGTACATGGCAGTCTGGATGGACCTTGCAGGTCTTCCAAGCACTTAATTCAAAGTTAGTTACCATTAACGTCTGCAAAATAGATCGCTCGCTAGAGAAGCGATCTATGCGGCTCACGCCGCCATGATCTTTCATCAGACTTTGATTTAGCTTTTCTAAAAATTCTTTAAACCGATTATTCAGCTCGCCAAGTGAATAAAAAGTACTATCGCGTACTTCTTGAAAAAATTGTATTTGTATTACACCAATGCCGGCCTCGACCGCCGCTTTGTCGCGTGGCTTATAAGGACGCGCTGGTAAAACCGCAAATCCCCAGTGATTGGCAAACTCAATCATACTTTGATTTGTATCAGGATCATAAATATGGGCCTTGTTCACGGCTGACTTCAAATTATCAAATACCGCGTACCTTGGAACGCCGCCGATCTGGTGGAAAATATTTTCCACCGCTGGCAACATCGAGAGTTGTTTCTGATCCAACAAAAATTCACCTTTAGTTAGTCCACTAAATGGCATCACGCCAACAAATAACTGAGTTTTAGTTTTTTCGCCGTTAGTTCGATTCGTAAATGAAATTCCGTCGGCGAAATCGAAAAATATTTTCTCGCCAGGGTTATGAACCAGTCGCATTGTAACCACTGGCTGCGGTTTATATCGCCTGCGATATTGATGGTAAAAACTTGAATACGAAACATCGCGATTAAAACACAGTTCTTGCCACTGCGTTTTAATTGGAACACCTCTGTTGAAATTTAAGTGCACTTCGTTCCAGTTTATTTTTGAATCAGAATCTGTCGAACTTTTGATTTCTGAAACTGATCCTGTAGATTCCTCGTCAGTAGAACTGTCGTAGGCGCGCAAAAAATCTCGAACTGTATTCCTTGCTATATTTAACGACTTTGAAATCCTGCGGATTCCATAGTTTTTATCTCTAAGAATTAGAATTTAGTTTTGCACGTTCACAGATATTCTCCGCTTATCCATCAGACCCCCATTTTGTAAAATGACGATCTAATGATGAAAATTATCTGTCGCTATCATCCTATTTGCGCACCGCCCGTATTCAAATATAGGTGGGTCAATATCCCGAATCGCATGGGTCAGTTGTTGCGAAAGGGGTGGGTCAGCATTTCCGAATCAGGTGGGTCAATTCAGTGCGAATCGGCCAGTACCAGCAAACCGTCTGATCTCCTAAAACCGTAAGGCACTTGCGATGGCCGCAAACCAGGGTTTCCTTGCTTACGAAGTGGGATTCCAAAGCCGATTAATGCGTCTCTAACAGCAGCCCGCGAGGAAAGAGTTTCCTCCGCAATTTGGGCTATAGAGCGGCCATTTTTGACGTATTTTTCTTCGAGGAAAGTTTTTATTTTCCAGGGGACAGTATGAATAAAATCAGTCATCTCAACGAGATACGGTTTTGATTTCTCCGGCGAGGAAACGGTTCGTTCCGCTAGGCCAAGGCCCACCAATTTTTTGCTAGGCAAAAAGAATCAGAATTCAGCATGCAGTACACAAAATACGGTTCGGTTCTAAAGGCAGAAAATGATTTACATGTTCTGCCCTTTAAAAAACTATTTACATTTAATGTAAGTATAACCATTAACACCGGAAGTAACACCAAATATTGCTCCCGTTTTTTCGTTGTCATATTTTACCAAAAAAAAGTGAGCTGACTTAGCCAAAGTGAGGGGTTTACATTTAGCGTTTAATCCCAGCCTTTCAGCTTTATCTACGTCTAAATCTTCTAATTTTAAGCTAGTAGGCGCTAAATTGGCAACTTCCTGTATAAACTCTGACGAACCCCAAAGAATACTTTGATTTGAAACACCTGCCGGTGGAATGGCTAAAGCCAAAGTGGAAGCCAAACAAACCGTTGAAATCGCTAAATACTTTATCATTTTCTACCTCTTTATATTTTTTTGACCTCTAATATGAAGTCGGTTGCAATTAAGGAGAATGCTAAATTGAGGCCAGAAATTAGGGATTAAAAAATCTTGTTCCACCGGGTTTATAACTACCGAATGGATTGCATCTCGATGGGGGAAGGTCAGGTCAACTAGGTGTTTGGTCTTCCAAGTAGACGGCGCTTTATTCAACTATCCAATTTACACTTGCGTCGACCTCAAATTTGATTTGACGATGTTTTCTTCAAAATATCGGTATGTCTTTTCTAGCATTGAACTAAAAATACCTATGGCCCCATTCTTATTACAATTACATTTAAAGCACTTAAGCAATCAGTTTGTGGTCAGACCGCTTCTCTTTTTTATCGCTCTTCTCAAGCAATTCTAGCGACAAAAATTCGCTCTTAAAACTTATGATATAGTGACCGCAACAAACCAACATCGCGAGGTCATTATGAATTTAAAAAATATAGTAGATAATACGTTAATCCAAAGCACAGAATCTTTAGTTCGCGAAGAGCGGGAGTTGTTGACTGCAGTTCTTTATCACCTCCAAGAGATTGACCGTCGGCGCCTTTTCTCTTCGCTTAAATATAAATCAATTCACGAATTTGCAGTGAAACATCTCGGGTACCCCGAAGACCAAGCCTATCGAAGAATCGCTGCGATGAGGCTTCTTAATGAAGTTCCTGAAATTGAAGAGAAAATCAATCAGGGCGAAATCTCTCTAACTCATATTAGCCTGGCCCAATCTCTATTTCGCCAAGAGAAGAAAACAAACAGCAGGGAAATGTCGCATGAACAGAAACTTGAAGTGATTAACCAGATAGCAAAATGGAAGAAGGAAAGGTCTATAGAAGAGCCGATCTCTCAAAGCATAGTCCTAGCCTTGATCGTCATTTAGATAAATTAATAAAAGAAAATAGGCTCCAAAAAGTTTCTGCTGGATTATATTTACGTCCCAACACTTCCGCATTTGGAACCTTACCAGCCAATGATAATTCGTTAGTTCACTCCTTCTTAAAAGATGATCGATTTTTAATAAACTCATTCAATAACTATAACCAACTTGGTCTTGGGTTAACACAGCTATATAATAGCCAAGTAGTCTATAATTACAGACGACATGGCGAGTTTGAATTGGCTGGAAAAAAGTTTTTCTTTAAAAGAATACCCAAATTTCCACGTCAGTTGACTAAAGAATATCTGTTGGTGGACATGCTGAACAATTTAAAAAATTTGGCCGAAGACGAAAATGTGGTAGTGGATAGTTTTTTAGCTAACAAAGATAAGTTTGATGCTAAGAAAGTTTTATCTGTAGCCAAACAATATGGCCGGCCTAAAACTAAAAAACTGTTAGAGAAAGCCTACTCTAAATGAAACAATTTATTCATGATCGCTCCGACTTTAAGGATCTTATTTCGGCGTTAAGTGTCGAATTAAAAATTCAGCCTCTATAAAGCTGCACTTTCTAAAACGAAGGATCTTTACTTCAAAGGAACTCCAGAATTTGATACTTTTTTAAAAGAACTCTCAAAGTGGCTACCAAAGCTTTAAATGATATGATATTAATCACCCGATGAGTAAGGTGAGTGTACCAAAAATTTCTATCAGAGAAATCGATCCAAATTCGATAGAGGAAATTTCACTAGTCGCAAACCGCATGCGTCAGACACTTGTCGAAGTATTAGGTGAAGAAAAAGGAACTGCCCTTTATTCAATGGAATGGCTTTTGGAAAGGGTTCGCTGGCACCTCGATTCGGAACAAACCAGTGCCAAGATTTTCCTAATAGAAGAGTACTCTAAAATTGTCGGACATGCCATTGCTCGAATTGAAAAAGATGGTTGTACTTCAGCCTATGGATATTTTTCAACTATTTTTGTCGAACCAAAATCAAGAAATAAAGGCGTAGCAAATAGTTTGGTTCTTCATGTTGAGACATGGTTAAAGCAAATGAAAATTCCTAAGATTGTATATAATACCGCTGAAAATCATTTGAAGCTCATTCGACTTTTTGAAAGAAATGGATTTAAAATCACTGCTAAAGATAAAGAAATGGTCCAACTTACCAAGCTTCTCTAGCCCTATACAAATTTTTTAAAGTTACCCCCAGTACTCCATAAATCGAATTTTCGAGATAGGAAAGTCTCAAAAAATAGACTCAATTCAAATTTCCTAAATAATATCAACATTTTATTATATTCACCCCCCTGGATGCTGAAACCATTTAATTGAACTAGAAATCCTACGAAAGCCACTGAATACTTCGGTTGGCGAAAGGAGACTATTTAAATGAATCAGATTTGGATTTGTGAACGGGAGCATTGGCTCCGAGAGATCAAAAGTCAGCTACCAGATAAAAGAATTCTTCAAGGTTTAGCTATGAGAGATCACCCTGTTACTAAACGAACATCCGTCCGGACTTCTTCCTCGTTTCTATATCAAACGACTATGCAAAATCGGCATTGAAACTGACCGCTTCCGTACAATCGATCAACCACAAAAAAGTTCTAACAATCAGACGGGACAGCTGTCGTACCTGTTGTAATTACCGCTCTGGTAGATATTTTTGTAAATTTTTTAGCTCTGCTAACATCGAAACCAATTTTTCCAACTTGGCATTTAAGGTGCATTGTTCCTCCGTAGAGTACCGATGAAAATGATTTTTTTTGTTTAGTCCTTCCCACAGTTGAGGAGACTTCGTTGAGAGTAGTTTTGCTGTCGTTTTTTGCGACAGCTGTC
>NCGL01000093.1 GCA_002256935.1 Bdellovibrio sp. 28-41-41 | reverse complement strand
TAACATGCTACTATCCTTCCATGGCATAGAATTCCCCCTATGCCAGAAAGTGTAACCCATGTGTCCGGAATGAAGTGTTAACTATGTCTCAGGAAGGACTCGTTGAAGCGATTAAGTTGCAAAAACCAGAGTTTGTAGTCGATGACGTGAAATATTACTTAACTTCTTCAGTTACTAAATTGCATTCAATTTCATCCTCTTGCGCATAACCATCAAAAGGTTCAATAAATCCAACGATAGCTTTTCGGTAGTGACGTTCAAATCCATCAATACAACCTGAGCAAATTTGTTTATTCATGTTGGATGCAAGTATAGTGATAGTCAACCCATCAGCCCTAACAACAGATCCCGAAACCGTACCATTTTCATCATCCTTAATTATTAAAGCACTTATTGGCTTAACAGTGGATCTAACGTCCCTTTTGAGAATATCGTTTTTTACAAATTTTCCTCCGATGACCTCGCCAAACGCTCCTGATTGCTTAGATACTCCGATGTTTGCTTTTATAGTGGCGTCCTTATTTTGACATCTTAAAAGCTCTACCTTGTTGCCAGCAAAAGATGTCAAACTTATGACCGTTAGACCTAAAACGGCCAATAGATTTCCCATAAAGTCTCCCTTGTTCCTTTAAACTATTTTATTTTTATCGTTATTAACTTCAAATAGGAAAGCTGCTAAAAATAAGCCAAAAACATGAATCACGAATACGGTTGCGAACAAAAACAAATAATTATGCAATGCCGACCGGTTAGTTAGGAAAAGCTATTTGTTCGATTTGGCATTTTGACGGATAAACGCTTCCGAAACCCCAATTTTGGCAGCGGCTTTTGATGATGATCCATACCGTAAAACCAAATCTGACCGAACTCCTTAGGCAACTCTCTAGAGAATTCATGGGGGGTAAAAAATCGCTAAGCCGAACCCAATGAACCCGATCAATTGGCCCATAAGACTGGCCTGAATTAAGTGTGGCGCAGCCCCAAAATCATTTCTCAGATGACCACTTATTGCCCAAGAGTTATCGTTAGAAGCATGCAACTCATTTTTCTTTATGGCTTCCCTGGAGTCGGCAAATTAACAGTAGCTCGTGAACTTGCGAAATCGATTGGTTTTCGTGTTTTTCATAATCATCTAACTGTGGATCTTCTACTATCCGTTTTTGAATTCGGATCACCATCGTTTATTCGACTTCGCGATGAGATTTGGATCACCACAATGATAGAAGCTGCAAAAAGCGGATCGAAAGGATTGATTTTTACTTTTGCGCCTGAAGACACTGTGCCCGTTGATTTCATTGAACGTCTTCAAAATCAAATGAAGAAAGTAGATTCGAAAATATTATTTGTAAAGTTTCAGTGCTCAGAGTTCGACCTGAAACAAAGAATGATTGATCCCTCGAGAAATGATTTTCACAAGCTCAAAAATTTCGAATTTTTTGAAAAACAAAGACGTTTAGGGAATTACAATTCCCCAGCGTGTCCGGGATCTGCAGTTATAATCGACACGTCGAAAATGGCGCCGTCGCAAGTTGCCGAAAAAATAAGAGAAGAGTTGGTTGGTTTATAGAGCGTACTCTAAACCCCTTGGCTCTGAAAGCTGAACGATCGGTTTTCTTCAGCTTTCTTTGTTTAACTTTTGAAAAGGTTGTGAAACGAGCGGTGGCAGAAGAGTTTTTCTTTAAATTCATACACAAAAATAATTGTTTCCGAAGTAGTTCGAATACTCGCCAGAGGGACGGTCCGAGACCAACATAGGGCATTGATAAATTTCTGATTTTTCATATTTGAGCACCGATGTCGCAGATTCACATCGAATAAATTGAATTTGAAAGATTTCTTCATCACCAAAATAATTTAAACAGCAAGCGATAGTTCGACTACTTAAACGTCACCTGCACCAACTTGAAAATCTTAGAAATTTCCGTGATTTGTCAGGCGACCCAGCGAAAGGTCTCGAACTGGGATGCCGATTGCATGCGCATTTGATCAAAAGTACAATTTTAATCGTGATTGGGAGGATATATGGATTTTGATGAAGCAATTAAAGCGCACAGCGCTTGGAAAATGAAGCTGTCGAAGTATTTAAAAAAACCTGACGGGTCTTTAAAAGCATCTGAAATACAAGTTGATAATAAATGTGCTCTGGGGCAGTGGATTTATGGAGAGGGAGCTAAGCATTCTTCTCATGCTGAATTCACGACACTGAAAGCTGAGCATGCACGTTTTCACAAAGCCGCTGCTCAAGTCGTGCAAAAAGCCGATTCTGGCCAAGATACATCTGAAGAAACTTCCTTGGGTGCAAAGAGTGAGTTCGCATCAGCCTCGAGTAGCGTTGTTTCTGCAATAATGGCCATTCGACGGAAGGCGCAATAGCCCCTAGCTTGAGTAAGTTAGACATGCAGTTCGAAACTCCTCAAGTTGGGTTCACCAATTTTCTCATTTTGAGATTATACAATATCCATTAAATTTAAATACTTAGGCAAGAGATTCCGAATATTATCCCAAACCTTGTTTTTCCAAGGTTTTTCATGAATAATAAAGTTATGGAAAAGCAATCGACCCTGTCTACAAGCATTGATTCGGATCTTAAAAAAGCATTAGCGGCTTTTTGCAAAAAAAGAGGGCTTAAAATTCAAAGCGTCGTTGAGAAGGCCATTCGTGAACAGCTCGAAGATGAAATTGATCTGGCTCACTATGACAAACGAAAGAACGAAGAAGAAGTTTCGCTAGCTGCGGTTCTTAAGAAAATAAAAAAATGAGTTCGAAGGTATACGAAATTGTTTTTAAGAAAAGCGCAGCTAAAGAACTGCAAGCTTTGCCGCAAAAAATTCAACAGAAAATATTAGATGCCGTTCAGCTCCTTTCTTTAAATCCCTACACGGAACTGCTTCAAATAAAAAAGATGAATGGTGCAGATTCGCTATATCGAGTCCGCATACAAGATTATCGTATTATCTATCTGATCGAGAATCAGCTTATTAAGGTAACGATAATTAAAATTGGTCACCGCAAAGAAGTTTATGAGTAAACGAAAGGTCTGGACTATTCTTATCTCGATTCCTTAAATCATTATTCTTGCGTATGAAATTTTCTTATTTTGAGCTCACGATTTCAACCCTGATTTTGAATCAATTGATCGTTGTTTAGATAACGGTGGGTGCTGGGACTATCAATATGAAATTTGTCGTAAAAATGAGTCAAATGCACAAGAACTTTGTGATCGAGCTAATCCCTATAAGAAATAGACAATGCAAGCAGTACTAAACTCCTCAAGTCGGGCGCACCAGTTTTCTAATTATCAGTAACCTATCAATGCGAAGGCTTTTTGCGACTTCTAAAGATGGTGTATCATTTAGGAATCAGACTCACAGTTAGTCTTGAAATACAGCACAACTGATTTTTCTGATTCTCGATACGAATTTCCCAAACATGCAATGTGCGTCCGATGTGAACGGGCTTAACAACGCCGGTGACGATACCGTCGGTCGCGCTTTTTAAGTGATTCGCATTGATTTCAATTCCAACCGGCTGTTCATCGTCGCTGTTACGACAAAATATCGAAGCTAAACTACCCAGACTCTCTGCTAGTAACACAGAAGCTCCACCATGCAGCAGTCCCATAGGTTGTTTTGTGCGATGATCGACGGGCATTGTGGCTTTGATGTAATCGTCGCCCACTTCTGTGATTTCGATTCCTAAATTTGAAACCGCCGTATTTTTTGAAGTGTTATTCAATTGTTCTACTGTAGGAATAGTTTTCCAAATTTTTGCTTTCACTTTGGTTCCCTTTGCTTTTTAATATATCCAACGCCCTAAATTAGATACTGTCAAATGCAGAGCCTGTTTATTTTTGAGTTTAGGCGTTTTTTACTGGAGGATTTTGTGCTCTATAAGAAAATTACACCATGTTTATTGTTTGATGGTCGTGCTCATGAGGCCGCAAAATTCTATGTTTCTGTTTTTAAGAAATCTAAAATCACATTTAAAGGTGAATAAATTAAAAGCCGGCGGTGGTGAAGAACAACCGTGCGGCTGGGTGAAAGATAAGTTTGGGTTGTCTTGGCAAATTTGTCCGGCGATATTACCGAAACTAATCAGTGATAAAAATAAACAGAAAGCCGAACGTACAATACAAACGATGATGAAAATGAAAAAACTAGATATCGCTGTATTAAAAAAAGCCCATGCAGGAAAACTTAAGTAGTGCAAAGCGAGTACTCGTTGGTCTGTCTATTATTTGATGAGGCGATCAATTTCTGTCAGTCGGGTCATCATGCTCGTATGAATGCAGTCGTGATTTGTACACTGGGCAAGAGTTTTTAACCAAGCTCTCTGGTCTTTTACAATTTGCTTTTTCTTGTCGAGGTTTAGCGTTGCTGACGCTTTCGTGTAGGCTATGTTAAGCTGAAGATCCACATCGGATAATGCATCACTTCGGCAAATCAGTTTTTCTACTCTAGAAAGGTTGTACTTATATCTGCACGAAAATGATGGCCCCATATTTTTCGCTTCCGAAAAGTTAATTAAAAGCGTGATAAATGTTATTGTGACTATAATAGTCTTCATTTGTGATGGATCTCCTACTAAATAGGATTTTGTTCGCAGAAATACTTGGCGCTGTTAACAGCGTCAAGAGCATCCCAAACACCGCTCGTATGACCATAAGTACTTTGTTCGCGCTGAAGATCTTGAAGCTCGGCGCTAGCTAGCGTGCGCTCACCAGGTGTCGTCGCCGATTGAAATCGGGCCCAGGCGGCCTTAATTTTTTCGGAAAAATCTTGAAGCGTTTTATAATTTTTAGACGTATCACTGAGATCAGCTGAACACAGAGTTTTTGCTATCGATTTAAATTCAGGTTTGTTTGTGATGCAAACATACTGCTTTGGATCTTGAACAATCCATTGCTCGTTTTTAGCAATTTGTTCTAGGCAGGCATTTGGGTTAATGGTTTGTGCGTTGGCTATAGCGATGAATGGAAAATTTGAGCTGAGAACCGAGATAAGTAATAAAAATAAAACACGCATGCTGTACCCCCGAGCCTTAGCTAACAATACCATGGTTTTAAAAAGTACGGCAAATAAAACTTAATTAGACCTCGTGAACGACAAGTTTGGGATCGATGCGATATTGAGGGCCAAAAATGCCATCGGGGGCCGTTTCGCCAACACTGATGACCATTACCACGCGTGATTGGTAGTTAAGTTTCAAAATTTTCTTCACGCGATGTTCATCAAAGCCTTCCATCGGGCAGCTGCCAAAACCTTGCGCGGCTATGGCCAGCATGAAGTTTTCGCAGGCCAGAGCCGCCGATTTAGTGACAACCTCAAACAAATCAGATCGGTGTGCAGGCCTTCGAAATATAGGACGAAATAGTCCAACCGTATTTAAAATTAAATATTTCAATGTACCCAAAATTCCAAATGGGTCCTGGGTGTATAAAAATGGAATAATTTTATAGTAGTAGTCTTTAATTTGCCCATTAATGGGTGCATCTTTTTGCATTTGCTGAATCAGTAAATTGCGATTGCGTTTCCAAGTATCAATTCTAGAAACGACAACGATCAGCTGGCTCGCCTGGCGCGCAGTGCCCTGAAATAGACACGCATCCACTAGGGCCGATTTATTTTCGGCTGATTTCACCCAATAGAACTCCCAGGCTTGCATATTAGATGAATTCGGGGCTTTCAAGGCGGCATCCAGAGCTTTACGAATGATCTCGTCGGGAACTTTTGTTTCTGTGTAGCGACGGACACTTCTACGGTTATTAATGACATCAAAAAAATCCATGGCTTTTATTCCCATCCTTTGCTTTTTACGCAGGTGGGAAGTGTGGTTTTGGCCATGAGTCCGCTAGTTAAAATTAAAAGAAATAGTCTCATCGCCGTATGACATCATACAAAATGGCGACCTGTCTTGTTTTTTTATCTTTTGTTTTTATCTTTCTCATGGTTTTCTTGTGTATAAAGGGGTGGGTATGCGCGTATTTTTTAATTTTTTAGTCTTAATTAGCGTCGTCGTTAGTATGATTGGAGCGAATTCAGAAGCAGCACGGGCCGCTACTCAAAAGCATCTCATTGAATTTAAAAGCGTAACGAGCGCAATTGTCAGCGGTAAAAAGTGTTCGGTCCGCGAAATTTCAAAATCTGACTTGAACGAGTTTGTAAAAGCCTGGAAGACGGCAAAATATAAAGGTGCAGATAAATATAAAAAAGGCGATCTGACATTGACCATCGTTTTAGACAATGGTGGTGTAAGAGTTTTCCAAATCAAAGATAAAAAAATTCAAGAGTCAGGGAACGGGGACGCATGGTCTCTTAAGAAAAATCTTTCCTCACTTTGTAACTAATAAGGAGATACTATGGGCAGTTATATTGATGGATTCGTTATCCCGATTAAGAAGAAATTTCTTAAAGGCTATAAAAAAATGGCAACCGTTGGTTGCAAAGTATGGATGGATCATGGCGCGCTTGATTACTACGAATGCGTTGCAGATAGGCTAGATACACCGTGGGGTATTCCGTTCAACAAACTGTGCAAGTTAAAATCTGATGAAACTTTGATCTTTGCTTATATCCTTTACAAATCGAAAGCTCATTGCGCTAGTGTGAATAAAAAAGTCGCAAAAGATCCTCGTATGGATCCCACAAAGTTTCCAGATATGTTATTCGATATGAAGCGATTTTCTGCTGGTAAATTCAATACATTAGTTCGTGCTAAAGCCCGTTCTAAGAAATAAGTTCGGCAGAGGACAGAAGTGAATTTATTTATTCGGCTCATTTTGGTTTCTATTCTGTCGCGGTTTAGATCGAAAGTTTCAGTTCTCGGCCCCTGTATGACACCATTTCGCTGTTCGCCTAGCGATCTGGATGTTTTAAGGCACATGAACAACGGCACTTATTTATCTATTATGGATTTGGCGCGGGTCGATTTGATGATTCGCGCCGGGCTATGGGCCGATCTCAATAAAAATGGAATGTACCCGGTCGTCGTAGCTGAATCGATCCGTTTCAGAAAGTCGTTGAAACTGTTCGAGCGTTTTTGTATCGAAACCACAGTATTGGGATGGGACGAAAAAGCATTCATTCTGCAACAGCGATTCTTGCGCGGCGCAGACGTAATCGCCGAAGCGATCGTTCGCGCCCGTTTCTTAAGAAAGGCGGGCGGTTCTGTGCCGCCGACTGAAATTTTATCATTAGGTAAAATCGACATTACAAGCCCACCATTACCCCCAGCCATTGCGGCCTGGAATCAAAACCAAATTTAATATGAACCCTCAAATATATGTTGAACTAAAGAAATTTGAAGCCCTACAACACAAACACGCCGAGGTCGGTGCTGAGGATTCTGAACCCAGCTATATGTTCCAGCTGGTGATTGCCCATGCGGTCAACAAAACTTCAGTCGAGGTCGGAGAGGACATCGATTGGGATTTATATGAAGATATGGATCATCAGGAAGCGGCGCTGGAACTGACCGAGCAGGCCTGGACGGCGTATATTGTTGTTCAGCGCGAGCTTTCAGAAAACGACATTCCTGCTTTAAGAAAATACTGTTGGAGAATTGATGATCAGGAGTTTAATCCTTAAACTCCCAGGCACCTGACTGCCCGGAAAAATTTCCTAATTGTTTCAGTTTTAAATAGTAATTTTGATTTATACTCACGGTATTTTATTCCGTACTGGATTTTTATTTTTTTATAATCCCTTTCCTTTGATCACTCGCGATATTTTTTTTAAAAAAATTATTTTATTTGACGCTGTTTTTGGTCGTTTATTCTTTGCGGTAAACGATAATTTCTTTTAACTCGAGAACGACGAGCCGACCAAAGTTTTCTTTCAGTAGAAGCTAAAATAGTAACTTCCATCGGTATTTAAAACCATGTTTTATTAATAACATTTTTCGGGGAAAACTCAAAAAACAGCACTTCCAAAACACATGCTAATGTCTTTAAAACAACGGGGAGTCCAAGATGAAATTAAAACATATATCCAGTGAAGATCTGCATGCAAAAACTAAATCTATCGCAGAAAAAGAAAGACTCACAACGATCGAAGTTTTGTGGCATTTGCGCGAGAATGAGCGTCGAATGTTATATGCCCAAATGGGCTATCGCGATTTAAAAGAATACTGCGTAAAAGAATTGAAATACTCAGAAGGCAGTGCTTGGAGACGAATCAGTGCGATGCGGCTGCTGCAAGAATTGCCCTAGGTCGAAGAAAAAATTCAAACTGGCGAATTGAATCTGACTCAGATCTCGTTGGCGAAATCTCATTTCAGAGAACTTAAAACAACCAAAGAAGAGAAACAGGTGATTCTATCTTCTCTTGAAAACCAAAGCGCACGTTCGACGGAAAGGATCTTGGCTGAATTGAAACCGGAAACGTTTAAACCGATCGAAACTGAGCGACCAGTGAGGGGTGACAAAATCGAACTAACGCTAACTCTTGATGAGGATCAAGTTAAAGACTTGGAAGAAATCCAGAGACTGATGGGCAAATCGATGACAAAACTCGAACTTGTTAAAATGATGACAAAGTTGACGTTGGAGTCTTTAAAAAAAGAAAAGCTTAAAACGGTAGGTAATAAAAGAAAGACTGAAGTAGTGAAGGTAAAAACAGATATATATAAGACTAAACGCGAAGCGCAACCGGCGCTGAGGTCGTCGGAGAGATCTAGATATATTTCTAGATCTACAATCAGAGAGGTTAGGGAGCGTGACGGCAGTCGTTGTCAATACATCGACCCTCTGACAAATAAACAATGTGAAGCGATTCATCATTTGCATATCGAGCACAAGATGCCTTTTGCAAAAGGTGGGTCCAGTCAGGACGTTGAAAATTTAGAGTTGCTGTGTGCAACTCACAACCGGCTAAAAGCTATTCAGCAGTTTGGACATTCTAAAATGTCGGATTATATACCATCTTTGCGGGACTAGCGATTACCTGCTCATAATACCAAATCTGATCACAGCTTTTGAGCCAAACTACTTTTTTCTGTTTCTGCGTCTGGATTAAGTTAATTATTTTTGGGTGAGTGTGCTGCTTATAATAAAAGGCGAACGTGTCGGCGTTCCTCGGTTGGGGCTTTTACCCAGCCAGATTTCCAGACCCCGGTATTGCCGGTAACTAGGATTCTGGTCATTGATCAAGCCTAAACCTGTTCCTATCTAAACTGAAATGAAAGCTGATAGACCCGTTTTACTTATCAGCTTCCAGCTTAAAGTAAATTTAGACCCTTCCCGCCCAGGTAACTAAAAAATATAAAATATTTCACAAAAAATGTTCCATCGATTAACCCCACAGCGGTGTCCTTGCGTCTTACTAATGAAAGGCACTTCAAGGATGAAGAAAGCCGGACAAGAAGGGACGCAGTTAGTTTAAAGCGGAACGTTACAGGATGAACGAAGCGACGCTGCCCTCAAGGACTCGTAAAGAAAGCTAGGATGGCTTTTGAGTCCTTGGAATGATTTTAAGATTTAATAGGTTTGTGGTTCATAGTGTTTCATTTTCTCCTTTGTTTTTTGGAGAAACTCTCATGAGGGTTTGGTGGTTCCCCGACATGAGTAAGTTCTCCTGCGGAAGGCTTAAAGCCTTCCGCTTTTTTTTGTCCAAAATCTGGGAGCTTTGGGGAAGTTTGTAAATCATCCGGGCAATCGGGCAGTCAG
>NCGL01000150.1 GCA_002256935.1 Bdellovibrio sp. 28-41-41 | reverse complement strand
CACTTAAGTTCAGCGTTGGAAAAAGATCAATCGAGCTGGGCATTGTATGTTCATTTACCTTACTGTGAAACTCTGTGCACGTTTTGCGGTTGCAATACGTCGATCACTAAAGATCACAACAAAGAACGACCGTATGTGGATCTAGTCATCAAGGAATTAGATTTATATTTACAACAAGTGCCCGAGTTAAAAACTAAGCCACTTAAACAGATTCATTTCGGCGGTGGTTCTCCGACATTTTTCTCGGCAGAAACATTAGGCTATTTAGTTGATGAAATAGATAAGCGTGTGGTCCGTCAAAAATCTCATTTTGAAGGTGCTATTGAAGTTGATCCGCGACGAACTAAAATTGAACAATTAAAAGAACTTCAAAAACGCGGTTTTAATCGCATCAGCCTGGGTGTTCAAGATTTCGACCCGGAAGTACAACGATTGGTTAATCGTATTCAGCCTTTCGAGCAAACCAAACAAGTCACTGACTGGGCCCGCGGTCTTGGCTACGATTCAATTAACTTTGATTTAATTTACGGACTGGCAAAGCAAACCCCAGAATCGATCAAAAAAACAGCCGAGCTAACGGTTACCTTAAAGCCCGATCGCATCGCCTTGTACAGTTTAGCGATCGTTCCTTGGATCAAACCGGCTCAAAAACTGTTTAAAGATGAAGATCTTCCAAAAGGTGAAGATAAGCGTAAACTTTATGAAATTGCGCGCACGATTTTAACTCAAAATGGTTATGTTGAAATTGGTATGGATCATTTTGCTTTAAATACCGATGCTTTGTATGAAAAAACCAAAGACAAATCATTGCATCGCAATTTTATGGGCTATACAGACCAGCGAACAGACGTACTGTTAGGTTTAGGTGTTAGCTCTATTTCTGAAACGCCAGATTCATTTCATCAAAATGAAAAAGTTTTAAACTTGTACGAACAGAAAATTACTAAAAGCGAAGTTCCAACTTTGCGCGGGCATGTTTTAACAGATGAGGATAAAAAGCAGCGATTGAAAATTTTAAAATTCATGACTCAGTTTGAAATCACACTATCAGATAAAGAAAAATCGGATGCTGAAGTGTTTTTAAAAGAAATGCTTCATGATAAGCTGATCGAGTTCGATGGCTCCGTCTTGAGATTGACAGAACTCGGTAAACCATTTTTACGTAATGCGGCCTTGTTTTTCGATGCTCGATTGCAACGATCACAGCCGCAAACACGAATTTTTTCATC
>NCGL01000009.1 GCA_002256935.1 Bdellovibrio sp. 28-41-41 | reverse complement strand
ATTGAAATCAAAAGATGTGACCGATGTGATGATTCCAGTAAAACTAGATTACAAATCGGCACGTGCGGCTGTCGAAAACTATCTATTCAAATCAGTTCGAGAATATAAACTGAAAGGTTCACTTTCTAGCGGCCCCTTTACAGTACCCATTGAAGATTCTGGAAAAATTGAAATGAAAAAGTAGGGCTTGGCCTTACGCTGTTAGCTTGATTTTATGTTCTGGATTAAAAAAATCTGGTGAAAGTTTTAATTTAGGATGCTTGCCACTCGTTACAAATTTTGGAATGTAGCCAGTCGAGCGAAAACCCTTGTCCGGAACAAATTCAAAAATTCGCTCAGTTCGGTACGACTCTCCGACATTCTCTAACACTTCTACGATTTCTACAATTCGGCGAGTGCCGTCATGAGCTCGAGCAGCTTGCACGATAATATTAATTGTCGAGGCGATATCTTGCCTAACTGAAGACACAGGAACATCGTTCGCTCCCCGCAATACCATCGCTTCAATACGGCGCAAGGCATCGTGAGCCGAGTTTGCATGCAGTGTGCTCATACTGCCATCATGACCTGTATTCATTGCCACTAACATGTCCAAAGCTTCACCACCGCGAACTTCACCGATAATGATACGATCTGGACGCATACGTAGTGAATTCTTTAGCAAATCTTTAATATCAAATTGAACTTCGCCGACGGATGATCGGCATTCCATTTTCACTTGGTTTTTAACTGACAATTGCAATTCACAGGTATCCTCAATCGTCACGATACGCTCGCGCGCTGGAATAAATTGCGATAACAAATTAAGCAATGTCGTTTTACCAGAACCAGTTCCACCACTCACCACGATGTTTAATCGTGTCAATACAGCCTGATTTAGGAAGTAGAGCATCTTTTCATCAAAGGCTCCATGATGGATCAAATTATTATAATGAATCATGACTGGAGAGAATTTACGAATCGTCACTGCCGGAGCTTCGATACTAATTGGCGGCACTACGATATTGATACGCGAACCATCGGCAAGCTTAGCATCCAAAAATGGATTACGACGATTTAACTCGCGTCCCACACTAACCGCCAATGCCATAACAAAACGCATGAAATGCTCGGGATTATCAAATTTACCTTCGGTCTCTTCAATAACACCCTTACGCTCAACAAACACGCGATCGTATCGATTGATCATAATCTCGGTGACAGAGATATCATTTAAGAATTTTCGAATTGGTCCCGCCTCGTTTTTCCAATCGAGTGGTGCCGCTCCTTTTTGGGGTAAGTTTGCCATATATATATCTAGACAGAGGTATTGACAGAATCCGTTCCTACACTTAATTTTTTAGCTAAGGAGTACATTCATGCTAAAAATCGGGATTCTATTATTTTTTACTACATTTGCTTGGGCTGCCAAAGACGCCCCTACTAAAGAAACCACTAAGTCGGAAAAGCCAGCCAAAGAAAAACATGGCAAAAACCCAGTGGTTGAAATCAAAACGAATAAAGGCATGATCGTTGTCGAACTTGACAAAGAACACGCTCCAAAGTCTGTAGAGAATTTCTTGGTGTATGTAAAAGATAAATTTTACGATGATACTATTTTTCACCGCGTGATCGACAATTTCATGATCCAAGGTGGCGGCTTTAAAGACGACCTGTCTGAAAAAGACACTAAAGATCCTATCAAAAATGAAGCTGATAACGGATTAAAAAACGACAAATACACGATTGCTATGGCTCGCACCAGCGATCCCCACTCAGCTAGCGCGCAGTTTTACATAAACGTAAAAGATAACGGCGCACTGAACTACCGTGAAAAAACAGCGGGTGGCTGGGGTTACGCGGTTTTCGGAAAAGTAACTAAAGGCAATGACGTTGTAGATAAAATCAAAGGTGTAAAAACAGGTGTGAAAAACACTCCTGGCGGCATGCCGATGGACGACGTTCCTGTTGAAACCGTAAAAATTGAAAGCATTCGTTTAAAAAAATAGTTCGTCTATTTAACTAGAGGTCCGAGTGAATCAAAGGGAACCAACAAACCCAGCTGTGTTTAAAGATTTCATTGTGGTGTTTGCGGTTCCTACGATTATCAACAAGGTATTTATGATTTACTTTGGATTGATGTACGCAGACCATCCTGGCGATGGTTATGGCTATGGTCTTGTCGCTACAATTCTCGTTCTTTGTTTTACTATGGGACGATTGATTTGGAAGTATCGACATAACCCAGATCCTTAGTGGTCGGATATTTTTTTAAACAAAGTAAAACCAGTTCAACTTAGCCTACAATCACCGTCTGACGAACCACTCCACCTTTGTGGTAATTGATTTCAAAAGTAAAATCTCCAGAGCCCTGAAACATCCACGTCAATTGCTGTTCATATTCATGTGTGAATCCCGTTCCAAAAAATGGTGATACTCGCGGGTTACCATCAGAGAAACCTTTTAAATGACTAATCGTTTCGGCTGCGGGTTGCGATATAATTTTAAAATCGTCGGATTTACTATTTAATGATGTCTTACAAACCGGTTTATCAATAATTTTTACTTTTAAAGCCTGTTGTGATCCGTAGGTAGGAAAATAACCAACGTTTTTCACAACCACTGTGACTTGCGACACGTTGCTATCGATTTTCTTACTAACGACGGAATCAATTTCTGCTAGCGGCGCCATTCTAGATACTGCAAAGCTGCCTTCAAAAACATTTTCAATTTCTTTAGCTAGATAGGGAATTGGCGGATTCGTTAAAAAAAATGCCGTTTTAAAACCACCGATTTCAATTTTGCCTAATTGCGGATGATCGTAACTAGTCCAATCT
This sequence comes from Bdellovibrio sp. 28-41-41, assembly GCA_002256935.1. Classification (GTDB taxonomy): domain Bacteria; phylum Bdellovibrionota; class Bdellovibrionia; order Bdellovibrionales; family Bdellovibrionaceae; genus UBA2316. Next base: position 65,893 of record NCGL01000009.1, on the reverse strand, counting down.
TTAAAATATTGCTCGCGTTTTAAATTCTCTTTTGCCCACTTTAATAGTTTCACCATGTTTTCTGACGACAGAGTTTCATATTTCTCGACCGCTTTTTTCCACGACATACCGGCGTGCTTCCACACATCCCAATATTCGATCGTCATTCCCATAATACCTAAATGCAAATAATACCATTCATCAAATGTGCCAGGCAGAGGTTGCCCTGGGACATATACGAAATCGTCCCCACCAGAATGAATCGAATACTGGGTATTTTTCTGTAATAACTCAGAAATCATCTCCGAGCGAATACGATCCTCTAAGGGGATAGAGGACTCGGCCACGTTCGCAGGCGTTTTAATGATAAAACCACCGTACGTGTGATACGAATTCGATGCGAAAATGTTTTTTCGGATTCGAATGGCTTCGGCCACAGCCCGCGTTTCTGGAAATTCCAATGGCAACGCGCCTGCGCCTCTCTGGAGACCTTCCGGAGCAAAAAACGAAGGCGACTGCCGATTGAAATCATATCCAAAATCGTAATTCTTAGTTTTCTTAAAACCATCAAACTGAGTCCACGTTCCCTCAGGAACAACTTGGTAGTAATCTTCAGAATCTAAACTAAAATCACTGGCTTCACGAGGAACCAAAACACCGGGATGCCCCACTAATTCCTTAAACGGACCGGCTTTGTCTTTCCAGCGCATCAAAGTGATTTCACCATCGCCATCTAAATCCTGGCGTTTAAAATTAGAATACTCATAGGCCATTTCAAGCGGCGTAGAGCGAAATGAATTCGTCTCTTTGAAAAAAGCGCGCGCCCCATCAGGTGAAAACCGAGGCACCAAGTAATAAGTCATTTTTTTCATGAGTTCTTTATGCTTAGAAGAGTCCTTATGCTTCTCATCTAGCAAACGCTCAATAAAAAACAAAACGCCTTGAGTTCCCGTCACTTCACTCGCATGAATATTGGCATCAATCCAAAACGCCGGTTTTTCAGAATGATGTTTGTAGTGTTTATCGGTCAGAGTAACGAGATAAATATCCTCACCCAGTGAACTCTTCCCGATGGATTCAAAATCAAAAAATCGAGAATGGTTTTCTTTGGTTAAGTTCAAGAATGTTAGCAATTCATCATTATCTAAATATTTTTCGCACGATTTATACATCGGGATATATTTCTATAATTTCGAAAAAAAGGGTATCACCAAAAAGGCACCTCCTGCCTTTTTGCCACTCGGCGCATCAAACGGAACGGAACCGTTTACGTCGAACGCCCAACGGCTGCGGACAACCGAAGGGATCGCCGAAAGAAGCAGGATGCTCCTAAAAAAACGCCAATCTTATAAGGATTGGCGTTCTCATTAAACTCAAACTTTAAAGTTTAAATTCTACTTCGTATAGAATTTCTTATTCTCTTTCGCCATCGCATTCAGCGCACTCATTGGTTTCAAGCGTGGTGCTGATCGCTGCATAGAATATTGCTCCAATGCATTGGCGATGTTTTGCGACCCTACGCTGTCAGCGTAGCGACATAGTCCGCCTCGGAATGGTGGGAAACCAGTTCCCATGATCATTGCCAAGTCGACTTCGTCGGGAGTTTCTACGATGCGGTCTTCATACAATGCAGAAGCGCATTCGTTAACCATTGCGAAAATTCCGCGTTCAATGCATTCTTTTTCCGGGATTGGGCTTGTCGGTGCTGATAATCCCATATCGGCATACATTGTTTCATCTGGCTCTAGGCGTTTGCCTTCAGGTGAATATTTGTAGAAACCTTTTCCGTTCTTTTTACCTAAGCGGCCAGATTTAGAAATCTTTTCCATTACGTCAGGTACTTGAATGCGGGCGCCAAAGGCTTTATTGAAGATCTTCACCACTTTGATACCTACATCTAGACCGACTTCGTCCATCAAGGCCAATGGGCCCATTGGCATACCGAAATGTTTTACGTAATAATCATCTAGAGTTTTAATATCCATTCCTTCTTGGAACAAGAAAGTGGCTTCATTCAAATACGGAATCAACAAGCGATTCACTAGGAAACCCGGTCCGTCTTTTACTACAACGGGCATTTTTCCCATTTTCTTAGATAACTCAAAAATCGTTGCAATCGTTTCATCGCTAGACTGTGGACCACGGATAACTTCAACCAATGGCATTTTATCTACCGGATTGAAAAAGTGCATCCCCGCAAAATTTTCTGGTTTTGGATGTGCTTGACCCATTTCAGTTACGCTTAAAGATGAGGTGTTCGTTACGATGATCGCATCCGAACGCATTTGCCCCGCCGTTTCTGCGATCACTTTACGTTTAATATTCATATCTTCAACGATCGCTTCAATCACCACGTCTAATGTTTTAAAACCAGAGTAATCTAAACCACCCGATACTAAATCCATTTTTTGTTTGGCTTGGAATTTATCTATGACTCTTTTCTTAACAAGTTTAGCCCAGATATCTGAAGCATGTTTGTAGGCCTTATTTAAAGCATCGTGATTAATATCTTTCACGCGCATATGAATACCCTTGTCCGCACCGATGTAGGCAATACCACCACCCATCGTTCCCGCGCCAAGAACACCCACCGCTTTAACATCTTTCGCTTTTACCGAGCTACCTGCTGGCAAGCCCGTTTGTTTTTTCACCATTTCAGTTAAATAAAATACGTGAATAAGATTTTTAGATACGTCTGTTAACGCCATCTCGCCGAAATATTTTCGTTCGATATCAAGAGCCTTCTGACGATCGCTCATACCATACGTTTCTTTAACTACTTGCAATGCTGCAATCGGAGCTGGGTAATGACCACGCGTCGCCTTCAGAGTTGCTCCTTTAGCTTTACTGAAAACAACACCACGACCTAACCCGCCTTCAAGAATTTTAGCTACCAAACCTTGAGGTTGAAATTGCTTACGACGTTTGCCTGAACCATCTTTGATGATTTGATTCGCCCATTTCAACGTTTCTTCTTCCAAAATACCTTGATGAACCAGCTTGTCTACCAGGCCCGCTTTTTTTGCTTTCTTACCGTTGAGTAACTTGCCCGCTAAAATAATATCAAGCGCTGCTTGAATACCGATTGTACGCGGCAACCGAACGCAACCACCAAAACCAGGAATGATACCCAACTGAGTTTCTGGTAAGCCGATACGCGTTGACGGATCTTCCGATGCGATTCTGTAATCACAAGCCAAGATCATCTCGCAACCGCCGCCCGCACAGGCGCCATTTATGGACGCAATAGTAACTTGAGGCATATCTTCAAGCATATTGAAAATATCTTGGCCACCTTTAACTGCGGCTTCCACCGCTTCTTTAGTTTTTAGATTTTTGATTTCTTCGATATCGGCGCCCGCAACGAAGATCTTTGGCTTAAGTGATTTAATGATAAATACTTTTGCTCTCGATTTCGAAACCTCTTCGATAACGTCTTTAAAGCGACCCATCACGGCTGTAGAAAGTTTATTTACTTTCTCGCCTTGAAGATCCATTTCTAATGTCGCAATATCACCACTATATTTTACTTTAAAACTATCTTGCATGCTCATTTGAATCCCCAGCCTTTAATTTTCATTCTCGATAATGATTGATCCACCTTGACCGCCACCGATACACAATGTCGCTAAGCCAAACTGAACACTACGACGACGCATTTCACGCATCAAAGTCAAAGTGATACGAGTTCCTGTTGTTCCCACCGGATGACCTAGCGCAATCGCGCCGCCATTAACGTTAAGAATTTCAGATCTCACTTCGCCAATTTTTTGTGATAACCCTAATTTATTTTTCGCAAACTCATCCGAATCGAATGCTTTCTGGCATGACAACACTTGCGCCGCGAAGGCTTCGTTTAACTCAACAAGACCCATGTCTTTCATTTGAAGCCCCGCGCGTTTAAGCGCCACAGGAGTCGAATAGACCGGACCTAACCCCATACGCTCTGGTTCTAAACCAGCAAAACCGTATGATAAAATGCGAGCCAATGGTTTATATCCCAGTGATTCCGCTTTTTCACGCGACATCAGCAACACCATCGCCGCGCCATCTGTGATCGGGCACGAGTTACCCGCCGTGATCGTTCCTGTTTCTTTATCAAAGAAAGGTTTTAATTTGTTAAGAGCTTCGATCGTTTGCGTTTCACGAGGACCGATATCATCGATAATCGTTTCTTTGTAATCGGGAGCCATCGCCACCGGTGCAATTTCTTCGCGAAGTTTTTCTTTAGCACCGGAAGCTAACTTATGAGAACGTAGTGCAAATTCATCTTGCACTTGGCGAGACAAACCCCACTCTTTTGCTAAGATTTCTGCGGTCTGTCCCATGTTGATCCCCACAAAAGGATCTGTCAGACCTTGCATCACCGCTGCTGTCGGCATTAGTTCATTACGCATATCGCCTGATAACATCGCTTTGATTTGCTTCACGTCTGTTTTAAATAATTTCCACAATAAAGGCAACGCTTGCGAAGGACCTTTAGCGCGTGGAAGATCCATAAATATTTTTTGGAATTTTTGCGGCATCAAGATGGGCATCTGAGACATATTCTCTGTTCCACCAGCCACGATCACATCCATCGTTCCACTTCGAATTTTTTCAAACCCGTTAGAAATACTCTCGAGAGCAGAAGCGCAGTTACGGTGAACTGTGTACGCCGATGTTTTTTGCGGGATACCTGATCCTAGCGCAACCACGCGAGAAATATTCACCGCGTCTGGTGGATTTCCTGTGTTACCAATGATGACTTCGTCCACTTCATTTGTATTTAGATTTGTTTTTGCAATAACGGCTTTTAAAGCCACTTTGCCTAGATCTGCTGGATGAACACCAGCAAATTTATCGCCCGACTTTACGAACGGAGTTCTAAAACCCTCCACAATTACAACATCCCGAGGCGATTTAGCTTTGGAAGCTCCCGACATAAAAAAACTCCTTAGTTATCATTTTATTCTTCATCTAAAATGATATCCAAGGAGTAGGATTTTACAATTTTTTTAATGAACCCCCGTTCAAAAGACAGTATGCACTAAAACACTTCAGACTAACGAACTCAAGATTTCTTCAAAGAACTTGCTCCCGATAGAGTTGATTCAGATCTGTTCTTGCATCACCCGTTACTCCAGGTGTTGGCCTTGTCGATTCAGCGACTTTAGTCTTTGGCTTTGGCGACGGTTTAGCACGCAGTCTTAACGGAAAAAAAGTTAAAGTTTTTGAAGGAGAGGCTTTGCGATATCTGTTCTCAAAGTCTACAGCTGCTTCGGTTACAGGCGTTTTATTTAGCGTATCCATGTGCGTATTGAACTGACCTTGTGACACCATTTCGATCTCCTTGTTAAAGTCCACAGTTGACGATGCAAACACGCTATAGCCACTGTGAATCATAATTATAGCTATCCAAATTGAAATCCGTCTCATGCGATCCTCCTTGATCAGTTCGTCCTCAGAAGCAATCTTTGCCTCCATTTTGAGCGCTTATCCTTAAGCACTCTGTACATTAGACGACCAGGCCCTAAGGTTGGGTTAAAACTTTCTTACGAAATTTTGAAAGATTTTAGATCAAATTGACAAGACGACATAACCCCCTTTTAATAGGGCCTTATTTTAATAACCCACGCTGTAGGACCACATCTTAGGTTCATAGCCGCATAAAAGAAATTTAGAGGTAATATTATGAGTAGCGGGACGATCAAGAAGCATTAGAGTACCATTCAAAAGGTAAACCCGGTAAAATTGAAGTCATCTCGTCAAAACCGTGCGCGACGGAAAAAGACTTATCACTGGCTTACTCTCCCGGCGTAGCGGCTCCATGTAAAGCGATCGCCAAAGACGAATCTAAAGTTTACGACTACACGTCTAAAGGAAACTTAGTTGGCGTTATCTCTAACGGTACGGCTGTATTAGGTTTAGGCAATATCGGCCCATCAGCATCTAAACCTGTGATGGAAGGCAAAGGCGTCCTATTTAAACAATTCGCCGGCATCGACGTATTCGATATCGAAATCAAAACCGCTGATCCAAAAGAATTCATCCAAGCGGTAAAACAACTTGAACCTACATTCGGCGGTATCAATCTAGAAGACATCAAAGCCCCTGAGTGTTTTGAAATCGAAGAGACCTTAAAAAAAGAAATGAACATTCCCGTATTTCACGATGATCAACATGGAACAGCGATCGTCAGCGGCGCTGCATTGCTAAACGCGTGTCACATCACAGGCAAAGACATGGGACAAGTTCGCGTCGTCGTTAACGGTGCGGGTGCCAGTGCCGTTGCGTGCTCGAACATTTTTATTTCGTTAGGTGTAAACCGCGCGAACCTAACGATGTGTGATTCTCAAGGTGTTATTTACAAAGGCCGCAAAGTCGGTATGAATAAATATAAAGACGCCTTCATGGTGGAAACTGAAAAGCGAACGTTAACTGAAGCGCTGGATGGCGCCGACGTATTCGTAGGGTTATCTGTTGCCGGGGCAGTCACTCCAGAAATGCTAATGAAAATGAATCGCGATCCAATCATTTTCGCGATGGCCAATCCTGATCCAGAGATCGAGCCCGCAGCGGCGCGTGCAGCCCGCCCGGATGCGATCGTAGCGACAGGACGTTCGGACTTTCCAAACCAAGTGAACAACGTTCTCGGTTTCCCATCCATTTTCCGCGGCGCTTTAGATACTCGTTCAACACAAATCAATGAAGCTATGAAATTAGCAGCGGTAAAAGCTTTAGCAGCGCTCGCGCGCGAGCATGTTCCTGAACGCGTTTCTGAAACCTACGGCGGCAAGAGCTTTAAATTCGGTCGCGAATATCTCATCCCAAAACCGTTCGACACACGCGTATTGATGTGGGTAGCACCGGCCGTTGCCAAAGCAGCGATGGACACGGGTGTTGCGACTCGCAAGATTGAAGATTGGGATAAATACCGTGATCGTCTGGAATCATTCCAAGGTCCTTCAAAATCATTCATCCGATCCTCTATCAATCGCGTTCGCGCCAACTCAACAGCTGATGGCCGTAAGTGCAAAATCGTATTCCCAGAAGGAACATCGAACAAAATTCTTAAAGCATTGCGGACATTAGTGGATGAAGGCATCTGCGAGCCTATCTTGATCGGCTACCCAGATCGCGTGCGTGAAAAAATCAAAATTCTAGAATTAACATCGCTTGAAAATATTGCGATCATCCACCCGTCTCAACATCCAAAATTCAAAGAGTACGTACAAGAACTTTACAAACGTCGTCAGCGTAAAGGCATGACTTTAAAAGAAGCCGAACGTTTAATGGCGGACCCAAATTATTTTGCATCAATGATGGTGATGATGGACGACGCTGATGGCTTAGTCACTGGCTCGACTCAAAATTACGGCGACGCTGTAAAGCCAATCTTGCAAATCATCGGCGTAGGTCATGAGGAAGTCGTTGCCGGTTGCAACTTAGTATTAACTGATGATCGTTTTGTAATGTTAGCCGATACGACAATGAGCTTTGATCCAACGAGCGAAAACCTAGCAAAAATTGCACTTCAATGCAGCCGCATCGTTGAGTACTTTGGCAAAAAGCCAAAAGTGGCGATGTTGTCTTATTCCAACTTCACAGCAGCTCCAGGAACACCTGCAAAAATGAAAAAAGCAGCGGACATTGCTCGCGAAATGCGTCCTGATTTGATGATCGATGGTGATATTCAAGCCGACACTGCGGTCAACGCAGAAATCGCAGAACGTATTTTTCCATTCTGTGAAATTAAAGGCGGCGCCAACGTTTTAGTGTTCCCGAATCTTGAAAGCGCAAATATTAGTTACAAATTGATGCAGCAGTTGGGTAAAGTTGAAGTCATTGGACCTTTCCTTATGGGAATTCGTCGTAGTGCGAACGTTTTGCAAAGAACGACGACTGTTGAGGGAATTATTAATTCGGTGGTTTTGACTACGCTTGAGGCGCAGTTTATTAAAGCCGCTCGCGAGAAAAAGGCGGATGCGCCGAAGAGACTTGGGATGTAAAAACAGGCACCGACTGCCTGGATTTAAATGCTATTGATTATACTCAAAAGGAGATTTCCTACCCGATTTCTCTTTCAACGCCTTCATCGCATCGCCATCCGAGTCCGACGACTGCATGATAATACGCTCAACCGTGTAGTCCGGTTTGTCGTTAAAGTCTTTCTCAAGTTGCAATAGGATGCCGGTAATAACGAATAGATTGATGATCATAAAGATGGTGATAAGAATGACTTCTTTGATCCTCATATGTCTATTTTGTTTCCACTTTTATTCGGCGTAAACCGCTATATTGGTTTACAAAGGGGAAACCACTCCTCACTTATTAATGATCCAAAACTAGTGCCTATCGGTTAGCCGGTAAACACCCGGGTGTTTTTGTGGTAAAAACAACCTTGAACAAAAAAAAAGGCTCCCTAGACGAGGAGCCTTTTTTTATATTACGAACTTAATAATAATTAGCGGCAGTTTGTAATCTGGCAAACTTGGCCAGATGATTGACATACAAACAATGCGCGTTGGCTTGCTGTGAATGTGTCATTACCAATTCCGTAAAAAATAAGTCCGTTGGCTAAACCAACAGCATTACATGTGTAAACATACGGTACTGGGTAAGCCGGCACTGGGTAGCTAGGATAAGTTGGATAAGTTGGATAAGTTGGATACGTTGGGTACGTAGGATAGCTAGGGTAACGTGGGTAGCTTGGGTATGAAGGCAAAGGCAATGGACGGTTTGGGTAAGGACGTGGATTGCCTGGGCGCGGATAAGGACGTTGATGTCCGTATTGAGCTTCAGCGGCAAAACTAAATGTAACTAATGCCAAAACAACTAGTAATAAATTTTTAATCATAAAGTCTCCTTTTAAAAATACGTTTTTTAGTTCCACCAAGGAACTATCGAACATACCCTCACATCGTCAACCGTAAATCGCCTCATTTTGCCATTCGATTTTGAATAATTTTCAAACATCCATTTGAACTAATTAATCTAACCCAATCTGAACATACCAATTGTTTAGAATGCGCTGCCAATTAGACTTCGAAGCGGCCTCGTCTAACCCAGCTGAGTCGTATTTCAGAATTTGACGGTCTTTGGTTTGAACCATATTAACGTGGCTAGTGCTGATAATTTCGCCCTCAGGAGAGATTCGATATAGATACTGATCAATCACCCAATTGCCATCTTGATCTTGCTGCCAACTCTCACTCACGACCTCAATGCGTCCAAAGTTAAATTGACCAGTAGCATCTCTACCGCCCACCAAACTAAAGTAATTAGCTACATGAGGCAGCGTTTTATCCATAGGTTCAATATGCTCGACATAAACGTAGTCGCCATACTCAGTTTCTAGAGTTTGGCCTTTCTTCTGAACAATATCTAAAAGTTTATTCCAGTTCTGCGCCGGAACGGAACCTGCCTGCATCTGCGATACATTTGCCATTAGCAAAGAGGCATCCGCCGCCATCGATGAAACTGAAAAACCTAAAGCCAATAAAAATAATAGAAATCCATTTTTCATAAACCCTCCAACGAAATCCTAGGAATAAAAAACAGTTCCATCAATACGAAATTAAAAAAAATTTTTCGGTGTAGAAAAAAGCCTCATTTGTTGTGTTACCCATAGGGATTTAGCTGGACGCAGCCGCTAAGACGTTATCAAATCAAAGTTAAAGCTTAGGAGTGTCGATGTCGTTCCGTTTCCCTTCGGTTTCCCATTTAAAAAATGAGTTTGTTCGCGTTTTACAACGTTTTCCCTTAACATCTGTCATTGTTGTCGTAGCTAGTTTTACCATAATGACATCAATCCAAAATAAAATTCAAATTGAAGAAAATGATCCAGTATATGACTTCCTTTTAGTTTTGGCGCTCGGCTTGCCGCTATCAATTGCTTTTCAACTATTTGCTGAAAACAAACCCGCGTGGATAAAACTTCCAAACTGGACAATTCCCTATTTCAGTTTAGTTCCGATAGTCAGCTTCTATTTTTGGCGACAAACTCATAACGGCAGCGGCGAAATTATTCGTTTTCTTCAATGGGTTTTGTATTCTCATTTGTTGGTCGCATTTGCGGCATTTATCAAATCGGCGCGTCCGAAAGCATTTTGGAATTTCAACTATCGGCTATTTATCGCGTTTTTAATCAGTCGTTTCTTTGGAGGATCGTTATTTATTGGTCTTCTTTTAGCGTTAAAAGCAATGAGCTCGTTATTAGAAATCACCGTTCACGAAACGGCATACTTTCACTTGTGCGCGCTTTGCCTGGTTTCCATTTCCACTTTCCACTTCTTAGCCCTAGTTCCCGATGAAAACGTCGAAATTCTGGATTCGCAGCACAATTCGCCGCCGCTTTTAAAAATATTTTGCCAATATATCTTAGTTCCACTTAACGCGGTTTATATTTTTATATTATATTCGTACATGATCAAGATTCTGATCAGCGGTGTTTGGCCGCAAGGTATGATTTCTTGGCTCGTATCTGCCGCGGCCATACTGGGTGTCTTTGCATTACTTATGATGAATTCATTTTTTCATCAGGAAGAAAATAGATGGATGAAGAAATTTCAGACCGTTTACTACATCAGCATCATTCCTCTGATAATTATGGGACTAACGTCGATCTGGCAGCGTGTTCATCAATACCAGCTCACAGAAAAGCGCTATATTTTAATTCTTCTTTGTCTGTGGTTATTGGGTATCGCCATTTACAATTTGGCGTCAAAAACAAAAAATATAGTTATTATACCAGTTTCGTTATTCGTACTGACATTTTTAACTTCGTTTGGCCCTTGGGGAATCTATCAAGTCTCTTGGCGCAGTCAATCGGCGCGACTTACAAGTATACTTACCAAATACAATGCGCTTAAAGACGGCATGATTGTAAAAAATGAAATCGAGTTTTCGAAAGATGATGCCTATGAATTAAAAGAGACCTTGGTGTACATTATCTCATCACACGGGACAGATGAAATACCTAAGCTGTTCAATACTGATGACACAAAAACCCTAGAAGAAATATCGAGAAAAAAACAATCATACATGATCTATCAGGACGTCGATGCGTTCATGCATCGAAAGTTCAATGTTCCGACTAATTTCGATCGTAATGCTTACTCACCGTCAGCGACTAAAAACTTCTATGCTGAATACCGCGCCGAATTTATTGAGCCTGATATTCTATATTTCTTAGTAGATTCTTACCAAACCCGAATCGTAACTGTACCGGCACGCAATAAAAGCTACTCAGTTGTAGTCGATCGTGCTGAATTTAAACTGATCATTCGCGAGGGAAACACGGATATTCTGGTCGAAGATCTTAAGCCAATTATAAAAATGATGTCCGAAGAAAAAGACAATGATCGCAAAGTCAGATTCAAAATAAAAAATGAATTCCTCGAAGGTACGTTTATGCCAAGCTTTCTGCAAGCCGAAGGCACGGACGACAAAAAGCGAACATATTCTGTTTCTGGCATGCTGATTGTTCGATTATTAAAATAAAATTTAAACTTGATAAGGATTATGCCCGTCATAATCCTTAAACAACAACTTCAATTGGGCTTTCTCACGTTCCACAAAATCAGCAATCGCATGATTCAGGCCTGGGTGCTGGATTTGATGGGCGCTGTAGGTCAACGTCGGCAAAAACCCACGTTGGAATTTGTGCTCGCCCTGCGCGCCCGCCTCAAAAATTCCTAATTTATTTTTAATGCAAAAATCAATACCTTGATAGTAGCAAACTTCAAAATGAAGCGCGCGGTATTCCGCTAAACAGCCCCAATAGCGACCAAACAATCGCTGAGTCCCGATAAAATTTAATGCCCCAGCTACGGGTCTATCACTCCCATGATAAGCAAGAACGAGCATAATCTTGTCTTTCATTGTCGAGAAAACTGTTTGGAAGAATTCGGCCGTCAAAAACTCAAATCCCTGTTTTTTATCCATCGTACTTTGATAAAACAAATGCATTATATCGGCTTGCTCGGCGGTCAGTTGATCGCCAGTGTACTGCTTAATTTGAATATTTTGTTTAATGACCTGATTGCGTTCACGAACGACTTCTCGGCGGCGTTTACCGGTCAAACAGGAAAGAAAGGATTCAAAACTGCCGTAACCATGATTAGCCCAGTGGTATTGAAAACTATGGCGAATAAAAAACCCTTGATTCTGAAACAACACTCGCTCTGTCTCTGGAATAAATAAAAAATGCAGTGAACTGGCATCGGCGGTGCACATCAGCTCTTTAGCCGCCTGAACAAGATCGCCACGAGTTTGGTCTTGGCCTTCGTCAGCCGCCAGCAAAATTTTCGATCCTGTTACGGGCGTAAAAGGTATAGCTGAAATTAATTTGGGATAGTATTCAATACCGGCGTTGTTGGCTGCATCAGCCCAGCCAAAATCAAAAATGAATTCGCCGTAGCTGTTATCTTTTGCATATAAAATCAGAGCGCCAACCAAATGATCCTCGCTCCACGCTGTAATATAGATCGGAGTCCATCCCGTTCGTGTGCCTAGACAGTGAGTTTCCTCTAGAGCCGATAAAAATGTGTAGTCAGTGAATGGAAAATCAGGAACCTCGAGTGCCGCCCAAGCGGCGCTCCCAATTTTCAGCACAGAATCCATTATTTTGATTTGAGTATTAGCCGACCCATTCATAAGTTCTAGATCTTAATGCAAAAATGCGATAAAGTAAGCCGCAATATAATTAAGAACCTATAAAAGGGGAAAATAATGCAAATTCACAATTCTGAAAACAATGATCGCCCGGGCGATGGACAGCAGACTGGCATTATCGTTCAAGAACGTCTAAAAACCCCAGCTATGTACGCAGTCGTAGTCCATAACGATCAATTCACCCCGCGCGCCTTTGTGGTTGAAGTTCTACGAATGATCTTCCAAAAAAATGAGGAACAAGCTAAACACATTATGCTTACAGCTCACACAACAGGTCATGGTGTTATCTCGGTCTACACGCGTGAAATTGCAGAAACCAAAGCGGCTCAAGCTAATACCTATTCCCATGAACAAGGAAAACTTTTGATCTTTTCTGTAGAAGAAGTTTAGAATCACCTTAGGAGATTTATGCCATCATTCGATATCGTTTCAGAACTAAACATGCAAGAAGTCGACAATGCGATCAATCAGGCCCGCAAAGAAGTCGATGGCCGATATGATTTCAAAGGCAGCAACGCTGAAATCAAATGGGACAAAGAAAAAAATGAAATCGTAATCCAAGCAGAAGATGATTACAAAATGGAAGCCATCTCGAGCATCATCCTAAACAAAGCTGGCAAACGCGGTATTGATTTAAAAGCATTCAAATTAGAACAGTCAGAACCTGCGGGCGGCAAAACTCTTCGTCAGAAAATAAAACTTCAACAGGGCTTAGAAAAAGAAGTCGCTAAAGATATCGTTAAATTCATAAAAGATTCAAAACTTAAAGTGCAGCCACAAATCATGGACGACAAAGTTCGAGTAACATCTAAAAGCATAGATGAACTTCAGGAAACAATGTCTCAATTGCGAGGCCAAAACTTCCCGGTACCTTTGCAATACAACAATATGCGCGCTTAGGCCAAAACGTTTTTAATTCGCTTTAGCTGTGCTTTTTGGTAGGCGCCAAAAACACCATCAAAAAGACAGCGCACCAGCGGATCATCTAGTAAATCAATATCTATTAAATCACTTTCCGTTTGATCATCAAATCGCGTGTCATTGATTCGCATATACATACTGGTTAGCGATTCACCTAGCTCAAGGGCGTTGTATACTTTAGCCACAGGAACTTCCGTTAACCAGTTGATGGGATAATCACCTTTTTCAATCGGTGCAATCAAGTTTCCCTGAATCCTATAATTAAATTCTTTGACCTGGCCTAAATGGTCGTACAGGTTTAAACGCCATGTTCGGGGTTTTTGAAAGAAACTATCCTCATCAATATAAAGAGTGCAGTACCTTTCGACTAACTCATATTGGCAATAGGTATACACTCGCTCGCACTCTTTTTTTCCCACAGGTGAAATCTTCGCAGCGACAGTCGATGTCGTTGGGACAGATTGGCTTTCTTGAAATTTGTAATCTAGATCTTGATTACCTTGTGTTTGTATCCAGGGCAATGGCGATGACATATAAGAATCCGTCGAAGTCATCGTGACAGACACTCCGGGATTTAGCCTAACTACGATTGTTTGCGGAAGCGCAGACTTTATAACCTGACCAAACTTCTGATAGCTAATTGGAAAATACGCCTGATTGTACCACGACCAAGACTCGTGAATAAACTGACACGAACTAGGCACGATCATTCGCGGATTTAATTCTTTAATCTGATCGATCCATTCCGTTGGAAATTCAGTATTAACACCAGCAAACCGCGAAGGGCTTAACACTTCGATTTCACGCATGGTTTGAAATGGCCAAAGGACCATATCCCAAGGGCCATTCTCCTTCAGTAACTGTAATGTGTCGTGATCAATCCATGAATCGACAACGTTTAAAATATTTAACCCAGCCCCTTTGATATGATACAGGCAATCGACATCTTCATCCAGCGCTCGCCTTGGAATGACTTGTAGAGCGCCGATCACGATCGATTCATTTAACTGCACAGCATAAACGGCTTTAAATCCAAGACTGCCAATCAATTCAAGCATTTCTTCGTGAATACAGAATATATATATCGGTGTTGATCGGTCTAACAGGTTCAAGCTCTCCATCGAGCAATGATCATCGTGATAGTGCGAAATAAAAACGGCGTCCGGGCGCATGTTTTTAATCTGGTTGATATCAAACTTTATTTCGGGAAACGCGTGACAGTTACGACTAAATGGATTTTCAAAAATAGGATCAAATAATATTTGCGTAGTTTCGCATTCAAAAACATAACCAGCATGAAGGATTCTGGAAATTTTTAAATTCATACATTAATCACGCTGATCTATTTTTTGAAAATACGTTTGGCAGGATGCCGTCGCTTCATTTTTTCGGTTGTAATGCATACTTTTATCAAAATTCTTACCGATACAGGTCTCTAAAAAATTCCCTGTTAAAAAGGATGGTCGGACTTTTCTAATAGCCGCTAACCTATCTTCACAATCCCCACCGGATGACGTCCACGCCGACATACATGTTTCTTCAGATAAATTATAACACTCAATTTGCTTTGACAAACGTCCACACGGCGAACGATCCCCTTCAGGTGCCAATTGCCCAGAAACATGAGCAAAATAAAAATAAACAGCAGAAATAAAAATCATAGTGAACCCAACAACCGGATCCATCCAAGTTTCCGTTTGATACCGAACACCAATTGGCGTTTTGACAAACAAGTACAAGCCCAAACCAAACGGCAATAAAAAAACAACATCCCAAACACTCATAAGGATATTTTTCAGCAGTTTTAGAGGTTTGTAAACCGTATAGTAACTAAATCGCAGTCAGATTAATTTTTTCGATAGCACAAAATACCAACGACACAAAAAAAGGTAGCGGCGTGGGTAATTTTTTAATACTGGAGAGCTGTTTTCTTTCTAAAACCCAAGTCAAGCTCGGTCTTCCTCTTGATGGAGACTTTGTATTTTAGGAGGCTCAGCCGGGGGCGCCTAGCCGCCGCATGGATGCGGTAATGTTGGCGTAGCCAACCGGCTGCCTGAGCCATGGATGGCGTCCTCCTAAAATACAAAGTCTCCATCAAGAGGAAGATCCCCGCAACCACCCCCAAAACGGTTTTAGAAAGAAGACAGCCATCCCTTTCTAAAATCCGGGGTTTTTCCAATGAAATATTTTCTAAAACCAACGAAAACCCTGCCCCATTTACAATCCCAAATTCTTTCCTTGTCGCCGCTCTTTAGTTGAGGATAAAAGACCCCTTAGGAGATTTTATGAAACTAATATTTGTAACGTTGCTTTTATCTTCTGTTGTAACTTTGGCCGCAAATAAAGTGGTTCAAAAGGCGCGAGTGATTGACGAAAAAATCGTCGCTGCTGAAGGCTGCTCAATTACGGGTGATTACACAAACAGTGGTTATGCGACGACTGAATACAAATACACAGTTACAATGAAAATCAAAATTCTCCAAAGACAAGAGCTTTACAATGTGAACGTAAAGAAATCTATATTTGGCAAAGCTCAAGAAACTGAAATTCCAAATTCAAAAAAAGCCGGTCCCGATAAAACGATTCCATCAAATCGATCTATATCTATGGTGGCCCGATTCCCTACAGAGTTCAATCGCCTAGGTCTTCTAAAAGCGTGTGAAGATGAATCATTATTTATCAACACAGGATCATACCCTCCGCCGCTACCTCTGCCTCCAGAGCCTCCTAAAAAAGCACCTGTAGTGCCGCCAGCAACCCCAGTGACACCTTTAACACCTGGTGGAGTACCTGAAATTCCTGGTTTACCAGGGCTGCCTGATCTTACACTGACACCGACATCAACAACTACACCTGCGGCTGCGACACCAGCGAAGACAGACGTTAAAAAGTAATTTTTTTTATTTTCATCACAGATTTATGACACTTTTTTCTTTTCCGAAAGCTCTTTCGCCTTAACAAAAAGTGTTGCAAACAGGTCTACTAGTTTTTGATCAAACTTTCCGCGATCATAAACCATAACATCAATCGCCTCATACACTGTATACACACGATCTCGATAGGGCCGCGGTAAAATCAAAGCGCAAAACGTGTCGGCAATCCCAACAATTTTGGCCAAGAAAAATATGTCGCGGCTGTATAGATTGTTGGGATAACCATTACCATTGGGCTGCTCATGATGTTGTAAAACGATAAGTTTTGCTTCGGTCGGTACATTTTTTATATCCTCTAAAATTCGTTTACCGACTTCGGGATGACTCTTAATTTCTTTCCATTCTTCGGGTGATAAATCTTTTCTATCTTCGATTTGCATACTGATCATGCTCATACCGATATCATGCAACAGGGCACCTAAACCTAGGATTTCCAAATTTCTCTGTCCTTCAATTTTGGCGGCTTTAGCCAACAACAGAGAAAACACCGCAGTCGTAATTGAATGGCGAAATGAATATGGGTGTCCTGATATTAATTTAAGTAAACGAACAAGGGAGGTTCTATCTTTGCTTAACGTCGTAATACAGCCTTTGATAGCATTGGTCGCGTAGGTAATAGACTCCGGATTTACAGCATTCTTCTGCATCAACTCTAATAGTGACAAGTCCGCGACATCTTTTATGACAGAAACGATCTCGTCTACCGATTTCCCTTCGGCTTTTGTGAAAAAATCGTGGGACGTCGAAGCCACTAGTTTTAAATAATCATCATAGTCTTTACGCTCAACGAAAAAATTATGGACTTTCTTTTCTTCGGTGTATTTTTTAATACGATCAAAATCGACATAGAAGGTTTTCTTAAAAATTTTTGTATACGCACTAGGTGCCCGCTCGATAAAGATATCAAAGGGAATCGGCCCGTGCAAACGCTGAAGAATGGCCAGGTTAATTAAGATGAAATCCTTTTCAAAAAATTCGGGCACAGTGATATATCGGTAAACTGTAGATTAAGTTTACTGCTAGTCTTATAACGATACACTTTGATTCAAAAATATTATTTTTCATCCCAAAATGCCGCAACGAAGTCCACTTTTACTACGGTAACAAATCTATTTGACGAGAAATTTGACGTGCGCCTGTTTTTATACAAAAACTAGTGGAACAAAATTTAGGAGTCCGACACCGGTCGAGTTATCTAATTATCTCTATAGTAAGTCCAAAAATATCCGATAGGTTTAGGGTCCAAATCAAAGGAGATTTTATGAAGACGCAGTCTATGAAGACAAATTGGCAAGGTTGGGTCCAAGTCAAATGGAAACCGGGAACACCGGAAACAGCTTGGAAAAGCTGGACAAAAAGTAAAGCTGTAAAGGGAGTATGGTCGACTCAAGGAAATTGGGATTGCACGGTATGGATTGATGTAAGCACTCAAGATCAATTTGAGGATTTCGTATGGAAGAATATCCGTAACAACAAATGGGTTGAAAACACGGAATCATTTTGGGCCAAACAATGGTGGGGATCTAACGCGGCTTAGTCGTCTAAACACCTAAAACGTTAGATATCAATCAGGGCGTTTGAATGAATGCCCCGTTCTTTTTTTTAAGACAGTTCAAAGAAACGACTTCGCATCAAAATAAAATGTTTATTAACTTGAAACAAAATTTTGAAGAAACCGTTGCCTTAATAGGGCGCGGCGGGTTTTGTGAGGAGCTTGCTCTTCTCAGAAGAGAAGAGTAGGTTTACTCTATGGATGCACATTATCACAAAGTTATGAAAGCGCGCGAAGGAATCACGGACACAGGATCACGAATGTACTTTGCCTACTCTGGCATCTTAGATCGTGAGGCTTTTGATACGTGGCTAGAAGAGCACAGCTATCAATTTTTTCAATTACCAGAAGGCGTTGTTGCTGAAGCTAAGGGAATTGATTTAATTTTTGATTTTCCCTCTCGTTGGTGGGGCGGCCGTGTAGCCGGACTCGTTGATAAAAATGGTGCCTCTGTATTTGGTCGCCTATTTGAAATTCCAGCAGTTAATTGGCCCGTCGTTCAGCATAAAGAAGGTGTTGTCACAGGGATGTCTATCGAACGCATAGTAAAAGTCAGCGTTGATGGCAAAGACATCGAAGCGACAGCATTCGTTACGTCACCCGATCGCGCCAGCACCGATGGTCCTATCAGTCAGCGCTATATCGAGGCTTTGATTAGCGGCGCAAAACAAGCGCACCTTCCTGACTCGTACATCTCTAGTTTACGATCTAAAGCGGTCTAAATACTCATTGAGGATCTTCCACCGTAGACTGCTTATAATTTACTATTTATAATAGAAACATTTGTGTTATAATTGTTTCTATTATGGAAATATTTGAATTGCGCTATTTTATTGCTGTGGCTCAAAATGAAAATATTCATCGGGCGTCTGAGACGTTGAATGTGTCTCCGGGGTCGTTGAGTAAAGCGATTTCTCGACTTGAGAATGAATTGTCCGTTTCTCTATTTTACAAACAAGGACGTAACATCCGTTTAACTCCTGAAGGGATCGCTTTAAAAAAGCGAGCGACTCAGATTGTTCAACTCGAAGAGGATGCTAAGATTGAGCTGAGCGGCGAGAAAGGTAGTTTGAATGTTGTGATCTCGGCGGAAGAGATTCTGCAAACTCGGTTTGGTGTTAGTTTATCCGAAACTATTTCCAAATCGTATTCCTCATCACGTATGCAGTTTTTGATTCGTTCCGAAGACAAAGTGATTCAACAAGTTCTAGACGGCGAAGCTCATTTTGGAATCTTGACTGGCGAAGTGCCGCACGGATTGAAATCTAAAACGCTATCTAAAGTTGAGTTTAAAACGTGCGCGTCTAATAAGCATCCCCTATTCAAAAATTTTGCACACAGTGCAAAGATCCCCGTCGACGATGTTCTGAAGCATGCATTCGTGTCACCGGACTCAGCCATGCTTGGGAAAATTACCACGATGGCTTCTTTAGATGGATGGCGCGATGACAAATTCCCTCGACAGATTAAATACCGCGCCTGTGGACTTAAGATCATGGAGCAATTGATTTTGAAAGGCCAAGCCTTAGGGTACTTGCCTGACTATTACGTTAACGAGCTAAACTTAGTTTCACTGAATGTGACGGGCTGCCCTTATAGTTGCCACCAAACGGTAAAACTCATCTGCAAAGATCCCGAGGCTCTGGGCTGGATGAGCCGCATTTGGGACAAGATCTAACCAACACCGGTGATCGACGATCTTAAAACTTCCCGCACCAATGATGCAATCACTGAACGGTAACGTTCGGGCGTGTTTTGAATCTGGGGCGTCCGAGACAAGTCGATGATAGTCTGAAAACTTTTAGGAAACTCAGTTAGAAGCGTCGGCTGATTCGGCGTGATTTCATTTTTAGCGAGCCTTAAAATCAACTCATCCAAAACAGCGATGTGATTTAACGAACTATAACTGGGTGGCTGAGCCAGATCATCTAGTACCACCCCTAATGTATACGGTAATATCAACGATGCAATGGTGGGATTCCGAGTCGCAATAAAGTAATTACGAATCGCATGATACACCCGATCCGCGTTCTCTTTCAACAAAGGCCAGTGAGCTTTATCAATTCCTGCAATATGGGCTATCAGATCATGCGTACCTAAAAACGCCACTTGCCCATGTCGAACAAGATCAGCGAATTTAATACTGTCGTTGTTTTCAATCTCCCAGAAATTAGTCTGATAATAGCCTTTGCTGGGATCGAACCCGCCAAAGATAGAATTCGTTCCCCACGTTTTCACCAGCACCAGATCGATATCTTGAGTTTTAGCAATTTTATTAATAATTTCAGGAAATATATAGAGCGAATGAAGAGTTCCATCCGCATTAAATGAAAACTCCGGATGAACAACGTCATAAAAACCCTTTGCTCTTAGTGTCATACGCTGAGATTCACTTGAAACTATTTTTATCCCAAACAAACCGCGCCACTCAACGAATTCAGCCTTAAAAGAAGATTGAGTCACTGGCTTTTTCGAGTCAGCGTCGAATATAAATCGCGCGAGCTCATCATTTACAGTACCCACTTCACGAGCTAAACCAAGGCTTGCCACCTGAGATGAAAAATACACGTCGTCTGAAAACAGCGTGACTTCATTTTTAAGATTTTTCAAATTTTCTTCGAAGGTTTGCGATCTCCTTCGAAGAAAATAAAATGACGGTCGGTTGCACAAGTTACGCTTTGAATTCAGCGTAGACGTTCGCTGCGGCTGAACTGATAGATGTAACCATTAATTCAACCGGGCTAGCATTAAAACCACGAGCTTTGCACGCGTTCGCTACGTTTAACCATGAACCTTCGATCGATTTCAAAGACGCCACATTGTACGCTTCCACTTTTTGTTTATTTTCAACCACCGGCATTTCGGCGTGGGCTACAAACGGACTACCCGCTACGATTAAATTAACGGCCCCTAATAATACTTTTTTCATACTGACTCCTTTTAGTCAAAACCACGTTAGTGTGGATTAAGCCTAACTTGCCATAGCCAGAGCCAACTTAAAAGAAACGATATGGAACTATATGTTTCGAATTACGAAATGATTAGATAATACTAGATGAAGATCCCACGTTCCGTCCTTTGACAGACGTTGCCAATCTTAAACACGATGATTCTGTGGCTAGACAACCAAAATGGATTCGCCTCGGTGTTTCGGGAAACATCATAAAAAACAACGAGAAAGATCTCCGCATCGAAGTTCTTAAAGCTTTAGAAGAAAATTCAGAGGTTAGATATGGCATTGAGGTTTCAAATACGACCCATGATCGCGAAGCAACAACTGGTTGGACAAAAATTGGTGAAATTAAGCTCACTCAAGCCGTAGCCAGTTACGGTTGCGATCGTCGCCTACATTTTGCACATCCAAAATTAAAATAATCTCATAGACCTGATTCGATTTTAGAGATATCCATTTCACATATAAAGCAGGTGTGAAATGGATGTAAACGTCGCGGTTATTCTTGATAGCGAATTTGGCTCTAAATTAAAACTAATTCCCGTAGACTATGCGATCTGGATTTGCCGATCTGACACTAACGAACCTGTGGCCGATGAAATCTGGCAAACATCCCAAGAACGCCCTATCACAGTATTTGATATCGATGAAGACGATGAACCAGAAGAAGCATTTCTTGACATGCTGACGGGCGTGGCTCTTCACCACGAATGGACGACCATCGACGTATACGGCGCCGAATTATCTGAAGACATGAAACGAGACGCCCGCGTTGAATTAGAAGCGGCATTCGATGACAAAATCCCAAGCCTTTCGTTCGAAAAAACAACATTTGGCTTCCGTATTAAACGGAAAGTAACTCTGAACTAAACAACGATGCCATCACCCAAATTGTCTTCGCATTTTACTCTCGTTCCGTTAACAAAAGGCCGCAACCTGATTGCCAGTTTCTCGATGGCATCGAAACGTTCCCGTCGCTGGCTAGTATTTTTAACCGAATCCGCATCTGATTTTCGCGAAGGCGATCGTAAAGAACTAGAAAGTTTAGTTGGCGCTCGCGTTGCTCGTCATTTTAATTTTTTGGTGATTAACAAACCCGGGCTCAGCCCACACACTACCGATCGGGATTTATTTGAAAATTCATTTCGCCGCACACGTCGAATTGAAGATGCGTTAAAGGCAATGAAAGCCGTCATTCCAAAAAATCATCAAATACATTTGGTTGGCTATTCCGAAGGGGCTTACCTTGCCCCACAAGTCGCTAAACGCGACAAACGTGTCGCTACCGTCAGCATGATTGGTGGCGGGACTCGTGGGTGGCTAAAAGAAGAATACAATACGGCCGGACTATCCGAAAGAAAAGAGTACCTAAATAAAATCAAAGATATATATCGCAATCCCCGCTCACTAGAAAAATGGAATGGATTTTCGTATGCCACTTGGTATTCGTATCGCGGCGATAACACTCTACAGGCATTGCGCAATTTAAAACGACCTACTTTGGCAATATTAGGGGCTCGCGATCGTGTTATCGACTTACGATCGACAATTGTAGACATGGTATTGATCAGTGAAAAACAACCGGTACATATTCATGTCTTTGGGGATTGCGGGCATTACTTCTCGAAACATTGGTCTCAAGTCGAACTAGTCCTGGGACGATTTCTAACTGACAATGTCCTATCTTAGTTTACTTTTGTACCGCACTAGCATGTTGATTAATTCATCTTTGGGAATTGGTTTAGAAAGGAAGTCCGTGAAACCGGCATCTAGACAACGTTTGCGCTCTTCCTTCATTGCATGAGCTGTTAGCGCGATCACAGTTCGATTGTATCCTGCCGCACGCAATTTTTTAATTGTCGTAATTCCATCCATGATCGGCATCTGCACATCCATCAAGACCAAGTCATAGCGATTTTCTATGGCCATTGCGTAACCTTGCTCACCGTCGGAAGCGATATCGATATTCGCGCCCACGCGGCCAAGATAAATAGAAATCAATGCCTGATTATCTGGAGAATCTTCGACCAGCAATACTTTAAGACCGGATAACTGACCTACATGGGCTACTGATCGAACCGGGACAGTTTCAAATCCAAGTCCGTTTACGTACTTAACATCCGATTTCACTGCGACGGCGATTCGTACCATAAAGGTGCTTCCTTGCCCAAGCACGCTGCGCTTTAACTCAAAGGTACCACCTAGGGCTTCTGCCAGAGTACGTGACAAAACTAAACCCAAACCGGTTCCGCCAAATTTTCTAGTTGTCGACGTATCGGCTTGAGTAAATGGTTGAAACAAGTTTTGCTCCTGTTCCGGAGATATACCTCGACCGGTATCTTCAACTTCAAAATCTACAAACCCATCTTTATAACATATACGCATTTCAACATGACCACGCTCAGTAAATTTTATCGCGTTACCGACAACATTAATTAAAATTTGACGTAGTCGTGTCGGATCCGTTGTTACCAATGAAGGCAATGATGTCATGGCCTTAGAGGCAAAGCCAATGCCTTTTTCGCGGGCTTTAAATCCCATTAGTGACGAAAAATCCGTCAGCATTTCGGGCAGCGAAAATTCAATATGCTCAATTAACATCATCCCGGCTTCGACTTTGGAAAGATCTAGAATATCATCGATAATTCGCAGCAACTGGAATGAGTTTCTTTCGATAACGGAAGAAAAACTATCTCGTTCTTCGCTGCCAAGGCCATCGTCTTTTAGTAAACTGGCAAAGCCCATAATCGCACCGAGTGGCGTTCTGATCTCGTGACTCATGTTTGCTAGGAACTGCGACTTGGCCGCATTGGCACGATCAGCGACCTCACGAGCATCTTGCAACTGATCGTTCAATATTTTCTGATCATGAATGTCAGTATTTGTTCCGTACCATTTATTTAATTTCCCTAATGTATCAAACGCAGGCACAGCGCGGGCCACAAACCAGCGATACTGCCCATCATGACGGCGCAGTCGAAATTGATTTTCATACAGTGTATTTGTTTTAAGCGAATTTTTCCAACGCTCACCAGTTTCAGGTAAATCCTCGGGATGAACAAACTGAGTCCAGCCTATTCCTATATTTTGCTCTAGTATGGAACCACTGTAATCAAACCAAACCTGATTAAAATAATTTAAATCACCATTCGCCTTGGCAGACCAGACAATCTGCGGCATCGAATCAGCTAAAATTTGAAGTTCACGGACACTTTCTTCAGCGATTATACGCGCCAACGTCGACGTCGTAACATCGATGGTTGTCCCTGTAAATCTGATCGGTTGCCCATCAGGCGCATAAACACCTTCCCCTTTAGCTTCTATCCATCGAACCTCATCATTGGAATGAACCACTCTGTATTGAATATGACATGGCGTTTGAGTCTGAATGGAATTATTAATGGCCGATGTCACTCTATCGCGATCATCAGGATGCATAACCTTGACAGCTTCATCTAGCGTGGATTTAAAACTGTCTTTTTCAATTCCAAATTGCTCTAAAAATTGTAACGTTACCGATATTTTTTGAGTCTGTGGATCTAAATTCCAAAACCCCACCTGAGCAATTTCGACGGCTTTCTTAAGTTCTGATTGAGTTGATCGAAGCTTACCTTCTGTTTTTTTTAGCGTCGTTATATCTTGGAATAAAATCAAAACTGATGCCGGTTGACCGTGCATCGATGGTAAATGTTCGGAAAACACTTTGATGTGATATTCACCGGTTGACGTCGTCAGTAGTATTTCTTCGTCGTTAACGGTCTCTCCACGTAGCAGTCGCGAAGACGGCATGTCTTCTGCTTTTATAAGCTCCCCATTTATCCTTTTTGCAATTATCGTTTTCCCAACAACTTGAAATGCATTCTGTCCAGTGTAATCAATTCCTAACATTCTCCGTGCTGCTGCATTTGTGTAGCTAATTTTTTTACCATCCATATCTAACAGAAATAACGGTTTAGGAAGTCGATTCAATGCTTCACGAATCCACAACTGCTGGTTTTCAGAGTTTTGAACACTTTCACTTGCCGTGCGCATATCTAATAGCGAGTTTCGCAAGAAAATCTCTACAGAACGAGACAAACTTATATCGAAAGCCTTGCTGAACAAACTCAAACCCTCATTAGACAATGCAGAAAATGGAGGCAGTTTGGAGATTATTGTTTCTCGCAAGATCGAATATTCATGACGTAAATTTTGAACTGAGTACTTTCCAGACTGAGCGCGGAATAGACCATGAACGGCAGCGAACTTTTCAAAATCTTGAAAATTCGATTTGCGCTCTTTTTCAACTAAGAATTCAATAAGCTCGTCAATGAAGTCAGGAATATGATCTGCAAGGTAGGTATCTTTCTCGCCTTTAGCTGCGGGAATCTCGGCGCGAACTCGATCTAAAAACACGGTTAAGATATTGCTTTTTTCATCTGCAATTATCTTCCCAAGCGATTCGGGCGTGATCTGGCGAAAGCGCGATAGCCGTAGAAGAAAATTATTCCATGTGGACATAGGACATAGTTAGATTTTACACACTGCTAAGTCAAGGCATTCAAGGGTTTGTACCAATAACACCCCGCTGAAAGCGGGAAGATGTTGTTTAGCTCCAGATGATTTTTCAACCTCTTGTTATTGATTCGCCTTAACGCCGATTACCCCTCTAAGACCACCGGCGTCCTGCTGACAGCTAAATGCAAACTCAACTTTCTTGCCGTCAGATCTTTCGATAACTTTTGGAAATGACGAAATACTCTTCGCGGCTAGATTACAATCTTCTAAATTCATTTTAACGTAATCGGGACTCACTAATCGAAATGTTTTTAATTTGATATCGGACTCTAGGGGTAAACTAAAAGTTATCTGCGATGAAAACACACCCGAGTTACTTACGCACATTAACATCATTGTAGCGTTGGTTGCCGAATCAAGATAGGTACCTAAATAACTAGCGGCTTTACAAACGGCTGAATTTTCGGCCTCGTTTCGTTCTAATTTAAAATTCACTCTCTCGAGCTGATTTAATTCAAATGTTTTTTCGTCCATACGCCGAGATGCTTGGCCTTGCTGATTTTTCCAAGACACGGTAAATCGAACCTAATTCAGCCGTAAAATTTTGCGTACTACCCGCTTTTAAAGGCCCCGTGTAGGGGAAAAATCCTTCATGACCAGGGGGCGTCCGTCCCTTTGCACAGGCCCGATACTGGTGACGTCGATTTCAGATTTAGCACGCACATAAACACTGATATTATCTGATTTTAAAATACGTAGTCGCCACTGTCCTGCTATCGGAACTAGAAATATCTTCGTCGTTGATTGATCGGCAGTTAAAATAGAACTCGGCGCCACTTCGGATTTGCTAGGATTTAAAAGGATAAACTCTGGTCGACTCGAAATACCCGAAACAAAAACGGACAGATCGGAAATTGAACTATCCACATCAAATGAAAATTCAGTAGGGCTGTGACCACTGACACCTTCGGCTCGCCATAGCATCACGTAGTCCTTTTCTTTCAGACTTTGCAGCGCTAGCGCGGTCATTTGTGCAGTTTGATCTGGCCCCGATTTACTTTTATCAAAATGCATGACTTGCCCGCCCGTCGCGCGAGCCATTGCTTCGTATAAATTTATACCAAAATACAAATCCGGCTGTCAGAGAGATAAATATGATAGTAAAGAGTCGGCTTTTTTTCATTTATAAAATTTTACATCGGAAATCTATATGGTCAAACACTTAGCCTCCCAGCTGATCCCAAGACTTGGCACTTTCAATCAACCCCGATAAAATCGAGTGAAAGAAATTCTTTGTCTGCATTTTCTCGGCGCCAAAACGACCAATAAATTCATTTTGGATAAATGGAACGTGCGCGGTACCGCCGGTTAAGAATACATGCTCGATTTGTGAATCCTCTACCCCAGCCTGCGCCAGACAGCGATCAAGAGCTGATAGGATTTCGGTTTTAACATTCTCAGACCAATCTTCAAATTCAACACTTGAAAACACTTCGGATGTTTCTAAATCGGGATAATCAAATTTAAATGCGCTAGTTGGTTTTTCTGAAAGGTTCTTTTTTGTTTTTTCAATTTCTTCAAAAAAGGCAAAAATTTGTTGATCTTCGAGCAAGATAAAAAGGCGATCGATCGCTTGTTTATCT
This sequence comes from Bdellovibrio sp. 28-41-41, assembly GCA_002256935.1. GTDB lineage: Bacteria > Bdellovibrionota > Bdellovibrionia > Bdellovibrionales > Bdellovibrionaceae > UBA2316. The sequence goes on along the minus strand of NCGL01000009.1, from coordinate 38,758 downwards.
TCTTCTCGCAAGGCACATTTGCGCACTTCTTTGATAAATTCGTACGTGTCACGTTCTTTCAAATGAACGATCTGCGCCGGTTTATTTAACTTATCCATAACCGACACTGGCATTGTCATCAAGTTGCTCGACATAGGAAGCCTGTATTTTGTTTGCGCGCCAAAGGTGCGATTTAATCGTGAGCTCATAAAAACGCTATCCAGAGCATCCCCGGCCAGTGGGCATCCGTCCACTGCCAAAACATCTTCTTTCTGAAATTCATTCGGCGTAATTTTCATGATGGTAAAGTCGGAGGTACCACCGCCAAAATCGCCAATCAAAATTAGTTTATCTTGATGGATACCGCGACGAAATTCCAAAGCCGCGGCTAGCGGCTCGGGAACAAATTTAATATCGGTGAACCCAGCGTACTCGGCTGCTTTTTTCATTCTATGAATCGCAAACTCGTCAGCCGCGGGATCCATTGAATACCGCGCCGGTCGTCCGATCACTGCCTTAGTGACTTTAGTTTTCAAAACAGCTTCGGCGCGTTTTTTCAACTCGAGTAAAAACAGGCCGATCATATTCTCTAACGATAAAATACGATTTTCAAAAACAGTCCCCAAATAAAATTTATTGGGCAAATGGGACTTAAAGGATCTAAATAGTCGTCCTTCCATTTCAAACTCGGTGTATTTTTTTAAAGCATCGGCCCCATAAAAACACCGGTCGGGAGTAGGAAAATAAAGAAGTGTCCGCATTAAGGTTGGATCGGAACTAGACGGATCAATAGCTAAACTATCAATGCGTTGTCCGTTGTGAAGTGCGCCCACTAAAGAGTGACTGGTTCCAAAATCGATAGCTAAAATAGTTTCTGGCGCGCTGGAAATCGCGGACGATGAAGATGATGTTAAAGTCATTGTTACATGAGTTTAACGTCTAATGGATAAATTTTAAACATAAAAAACTATAGAAAGATTAACAAAACGAATCTAAATATAAAATACAAATGTGTGGATAAGGATAATCAAAAACATACGACTGCGAACAAATCGTGTTACGGGACTATTAATAATGTATGTGCTTATTGGGGACTCTCTTGATACTTCGGAAATTTGCTAGAATTACGAACTTGGTTGATACTATGCTTGTTTACTTATCGGCTATTACTTAATTTCCCTAAAGGGAAAAATGGTTGCGAGGGCGGCAACTCCGTAAGTGCCCGCAATGACAGTAGTTGTTAACTTGAACGTAGCAGAAAGTAGCAAACTTGCAAGACCTTTCTATCTGACTAAGGATAATACTTTTGCCGCAGTCAAATCAGGTAGCTTGTAACCAAGTTTATCAGTGCCGCCTTGAAAATCGACCCCTGATTTGCGCAAATAGCCATTCGTGAACACTACAAATACTATTTGCTGCTCGACCGTATTGATAGAGCCTTAGCGCATGCAAAACCCTGATCTATCTCTTTCTATAGAAATCCAAAAACGTAATGGGTAAAGTAATCTACTTCATTTTACAAACAATATTTAAACAACCTGCATATGCACTTGATTGGAGTTAGTCAGCCAGCTTTAATATTCATAGAGTTTGAAATATCCAAATAATCTTCGAGAGTTTGATAAAATGTTCCCAATTCAAGGCTGGCTATGCTCCCTTGGCACTCCCTATGCTGTTAAACAAACCCATAAAGCCCAACAAGGCATTACGCTCACTTGAGAAAAAAACCCGGGGAAAATTACTACACAGCTGTGGAAATATGCCCCATTATCGCCAAACAAGGCTAAAGGGAACATCTGATGGAAATGACAAGCAAAACGAAAAAAGGATTTATCGCCGGTGCATTTGATCTTGGGCCTCATGCAGGTCATATGATGATGCTAAAAGAATGTGCAGACAACTGCGATTACTTAATAGTTGGCTTGCATATCGACCCCTCAAAGGAACGTGGTGAAAAAAACAAGCCAGTTGAGTCTGCGTACGAGCGCTACATCAAATTAAGTGGCTGCAAGTATATCAGCAAAGTGATCCCTTACGAAACAGAAGATGACTTATATTTGATGCTCATTAACGAGCGCCCTCACATACGCTTTCTAGGCGAAGATTATCGCAATAAAGACTACACGGGAAAAAACATTAGCGACATCCCAATACATTTTATCGATCGCAAACATGGTTTCAGCTCGTCTGGCTTGCGCGACCGTATCCGTGGCAACGTTCCCCCAAAGCCTAAATCTATTTTTGAAAAGGCTGCACTCGTTTGAAAATCGAGGACCAACCGATAGAAAATGCGATACGCGGTGAGCTCTACAGCGTCGAACGCTTGGAAGAGTACGCGGCCTATTTAGCGGGTGAATTAAAAGTGAGCCGAGACCCATCGGTTTCACAACCGCTATTGCCGCGTATGCGCGAGAATGGTCGACGCTTAGTCGAATCTTATCGATCGTTAACTGTATCTATGCAGCGCAAAGAGGCCATGCCACCTGCGGCAGAATGGCTAACAGATAATTTTCATATTGTTGAAGACCAGCTTCGCGAAATTCAAGAAGATCTGCCGCCGTCTTACTATAAAGAACTACCTAAACTCGCGATTGGTGACCTTGCCGGTTACCCGCGAATTTATGCGCTAGCGCTGGCACTGATTGCCCACACTGATAGCGACATAGAGCCAGAAACGATTCATCGATTTTTCATTTCGTATCAGCGCACGAGTCCGCTGACGATTGGGGAACTGTGGGCTCTACCAATTACGTTACGACTCGTTCTAGTAGAAAATCTGCGTCGCCTTGCCGTTCGCACAGTCGTTGATCACGAGAAACGACACTCGGCGAATTTATTTGCCGATAAAATGTTCGACCAAGTTGTAGATCCAGATAAGTTTAAATTACTAACAGATGAACTAAAACGTCAGCTCGAAGATTCGCAGCAGGATGACAGTGTATACATGGCTCAACTTGCGAAACGCCTTCGTGATCAAGAACCTGAAATTTGGCCCGCTCTGGAAGTTTTGGAAACGCACTTAAACAAAAAAGATTCATCTGCGGAATCCGCTGTGCATGCGGCACTACAGCGACAAGTGGCCAATCAAGTTACAGTAGCGAACATCATTACCAGCATGCGTTTACTGTCCAGCCTGAACTGGCGCGATTTTATTGAAAGCCTTAGCCTAGTTGACCGCATTCTTGAAAAAGATCCTTTTTACCTCAAACTCGATTTTAAAACGCGTGATCGCTATCGCCATATCATCGAAATGCTCAGTAAAAAAACCGGAACATCCGAAATCGATATTGCCGATGACATCATCGAGCTAACTGAAAAAGGTAATGATCCAAGGCGATCTCATGCCGGCTACTATCTGATCGCTGAGGGCTTTAAAAAATTGAGTCAAAACTTAGGATTTCGACAAAGCTGGTTTTCAACGGTCCTAGATGCAAACAAAACTTTTACCTACTTTACACTGATTTGTATTTTTCTTGTTTTGATTTTAGCATTCCCGTTACTCTATTCTGAAAACCAAGGAGCAACAGCATGGACTCTTTTTGGTATAGGATTGCTAGCGTTAATTCCCACGAGCGAATTGGCTCTCGGCTTAACAAATTTTATTTTAACTCATATCATTCATCCTCAGCGCCTGCCCAAACTAGATCTTACCAGCGGCATTCCGCCGGAAGCAAAAACAATGGTGATCATTCCGTGTATGCTGGCCAGTCGCAAAACGGTCTCCGAACTGCTAGAGAAAATGGAAATTCACTATTTGGGAAATTCTGATCCGCAGCTTTCATTTGCATTGGTCACGGATTACATGGATGCCAAAACCGAAACTACGGACGAAGACGAACATCTTCTCAATTTTTCTCTGCGCGGAATCGATTTGTTAAATCAAAAATACGCAGACGAAAATGTAAGTCCACGATTTTTCATTTTCCACCGCCGACGCCAATGGAATAAATCTGAAAATTGCTGGATGGGCTGGGAAAGAAAACGTGGAAAGATCCATGAGTTCAATTCCTTGCTACGTGGAAAAGCCGACACCAGTTTCAACCTTATAACGGCCCCTTTAAACTTTTTAACGTCAGTTCGTTATGTTATCACGGTAGATGCGGATACCCGCCTGCCGCGCGACACAGCCTCTAAACTCATCGGAACAGCCATGCATCCACTAAACCGTGCTGTTTTTGATAAAACGTCAGGACGAATAACAGAAGGTTACGGAATTCTGCAACCTCGTATCAGCGTTTCCCTAGAAAGTTCATCGCGTTCACTTTTTTCTAAAATTTTCTCTGGATACGTCGGTATTGACCCATACACAACAGCGGTGTCCGACGTCTACCAAGATCTATTTCACGAGGGATCTTACACAGGAAAAGGTTTATACGACGTCGATGCGTTCGAAGCCGCCCTGAAAGACCGATTCCCTGAAAATATGATCCTAAGTCATGATCTCCTTGAAGGTATCTTTGTGCGGACGGCATTACTAAGTGACATTGAATTTATTGATGATTATCCACAGTCTTACCACACCTTCTTTACCCGTCAGCACCGCTGGACGCGCGGCGACTGGCAAGCCATGCCGTGGTTTTTGAAATCTGGAACACCACTAATTTCTCGTTGGAAAATATTTGATAACTTACGACGAAGCTTGGTCTCACCAACCTCCTTTTTATTACTAGCACTGTCACTGATTTCTCTGCCAGGCTCACCCGCATTTTGGTTTGGCTTAGTTCTAGCGCTAGTGTCTTTGCCAGTTATTATTCAAAGCGGAATGAACACTTTGAAATTAATGTTTGGTAAACGTCAAGCACGCTGGGATGGCTTTTTAAGCAACATCAAAGTTCACCTTTACCAAATAGTATTCCATATCTGGTTTTTAGCCCATCAAGCCGTTATTCATGTGGATGCTATTTATCGTGTGTTCTATCGTCGATTCCTTTCACGAACTCAGTTACTGGAATGGTCGACCGCAGCTCAGATGGAAAAGCAAATAGGCAATGCTAAAAAGCCAATATGGCAGACAAGCCTGCCTACGCAGGCAATTCTAACCGTGGTATTGATCTTATTTGCAAACACGCGCGCGATCGATTCTATTTCCATAGGCTGGGCGGCTGCGATTCTGATTTGGATGTCTTATCCGCTAGCGGCTAAATTTATTAGTCGACATCAATCACGCGAACAAAAACCTATACAAGAAGAGGATCAACGTTTACTTCGCCATATTGCACGTCGTACGTGGCACTATTTTGAAGACTTCGTCGGCGCCAAAGATAACTGGCTACCGCCTGACAATCATCAACAGATTCCCAATGCAGTCACGGCTCACCGAACATCACCGACTAATATTGGTTTATATTTATTGAGCGTATCTTCGGTGCGTGACTTTGGCTTTATTACAACTTCACAGATGATGCTTCGCTTGCACCAGACTTTACAATCGATGATGAAACTAGAACGTCATGAAGGTCATTTTCTAAATTGGTACGACACTCAAACGCTGGCCCCACTGCATCCCAAGTATGTTTCGACAGTGGATAGCGGTAACTTAGCCGGCTACTTGATTGTGGCCCGGCAGACCTGTTTAGATTTACCTAAATCTAAAATTGTTGATCCCAGTTTTTTGCTTGGCTTACAAGACATCGTTAAAATTATCGAACACGAATTAACACCTTACAAGGATTCGACACGGCCTTTGATAGCTCTGCTTCGTGATTGTAAACGGTGCCTGTGTGAACCGGTGACTCAAGATTTAAATCTCTTGGTCATCCATCTTAAATCTATCCGTCAGTCGTTTGAAAAAACAAAAATCTATATCATGAATTATAGAAGTGATTCTACTGAAGAGATTTTAAAGTGGATGAATCTTGGAATTGATCAAATCACGACCCAGCAATCTGAATTACTAAAGAAAGCACCTTGGACGCAGGACCTATTCACATCAACGGAAAATCACTTAACAGATGTCGTGCCGATCCTTGGCCTAAAGTGGAAACAAATGGTCCGAACGGTGCGTCCCGAATCAGATCTAATTCATCTAAAGACAAGTTACCAATCCTCTATCGAGGAGTTAACATCTATAATAAAAACTGTAAGTGAAGAAAAACCATCAGCTGTGCCGCTTCTGGAATCTATTAAAAAATTACTTGAACACGTCAAACAAGCGCAAACAGATTTAGATAAGTCGTTTCAACTAGCGCAATCATCTGCCGATATACTAAATAAACTATTTAACGAAATGAATTTTGATTTTCTGCTAGATAAAAAACGCGAAGTATTTTCGATCGGATACAACGTCAGCGACAATCGTTTTGATCGCAGCCTGTATGACTTATTGGGATCTGAAGCACGCCTTGCCAGCTTTGTAGCTATTGCCAAAGGCGACGCTCCACAAGAACATTGGTTCCGCCTGGGTAGACAATTAGTCCCATCGGCAGGTGGTCGCGCACTGGTTTCATGGACAGCATCCATGTTTGAATATTTAATGCCGAATTTAGTCCTGCATGACTATAGAAATACATTACTTAACGAAACACTACATACCGTAGTCGAAGGTCAAATTGCCTACGGCAATGAACACCGTATCCCTTGGGGTGTTTCCGAAGCGGGTTACAACGCGCGCGATTTACAGATGAACTACCAATACGGTCCGTTTGGCGTACCCGGTTTTGGATTAAAACGAGGACTCAGCCACGACCTCGTTATTTCGCCCTATTCAACGATATTGGCAGCGATGGTGAAACCACACGCCGCCATTGAAAACATGAAACGCTTGATCAAGAACAATGTGTTATCTGCCTACGGATTTTTTGAAGCGATTGATTACACCCGCGAACGACTTCCTCAAAATGAAAAATTCGCAGTGATCCGATCGTTCATGGCCCATCATCAAGGCATGAGCCTTGTTGCGCTCAACAACGTACTTAATAAATCAATTGTACGTGAACGATTCCACAGCGATCCACGCATTCGCGCCACTCAACTACTGTTGCAAGAACGGATACCTCACGGAGTGAATCCAGTTCCGCCAAAAGCGGCTGAAATCGAAATTGAAGTTCAACGACAACCGACGAACAATGCATTGATCAGAAATTACAATAATCCCGATGGAGTGACTCCGCGTACGCACTTACTATCTAATCGTACCTACTCGGTAATGATTTCAACGGCCGGTGGCGGCTATTCTAAATGCGGCGGTGTTGGTGTAACTCGCTGGAAGGAAGATGCGACCCGCGATCATTTGGGCAGTTTCATTTTTATCAAAAACAAAACAGATAAAGCATTATGGTCGTCTAGTTTCCAACCCTTGCCGACCCTACCCGAAGAATATCAAGTAACATTCAGTGAAGACAAAGCCGAATTCAGACGACGGGACGGTGATGTATCAACTCACACCCAAATTATCGTCGCGCCTGAAGACAATGTTGAAATTCGCCATATCACGCTCACGAATCATTCGGGCAAAGCGAAAACAATCGAGCTAACAAGTTATTTAGAGCCGACGTTGAATCCGCCGAACAACGACTTAGATCATCAGGCATTCAGTAAACTGTTTATCCAAACCGAGTATTTAGCATCAAAGAATGCGTTGCTTGCAAAACGGCGTAAACGATCGGACCAAGAAATTGAAAACTGGAGTCTGCATGTCGTCGTTGTTGACGGCCATGTGACATCGAACATTCAATACGAAACTGATCGTAATAATTTTATTGGTCGCGGCCGATCGATCAGTAAAGCTCTGGCATTGCTGGAAGATGGCAATCTATCAAATAAAACCGGCGCTGCCATCGATCCCATTTTATCTTTACGCATTCAAATTGAACTTCCTGAGTATGGAAAAGCTCAAATAGCGTTTACAACTGGCCTAACCCAATCCAAAGAAAAAGCGCTAGAACTGGCCGATCGTTATCATGATATTCATGCCTTTGACCGCGAAACAAAAAGAGCCTGGACCCAAGCACAAGCCGACCTCCTCCATTTAAATATCGATTCTCAAACTGCTTATTTATTTCAACGATTGGCAGAAAGAATTCTATATTCTGAACCGTCGCTGCGCCCACCGACACATCAACGTGTCGCGAATACGAATCAGCAATCAAGCCTATGGCCAAGCGGCATTGGTGGTGATCTTCCTATCGTGGTTGTTCGTATTGATGATCAAAAAGACATGGCGGTCGTAAGAAAACTGCTGCGTTGTCACGAATACCTGCGACTAAAAGGTTTAGTTTATGATTTTGTTATTATTAACGAACATGATTCAAATTATTTTCAAGATGTGCAAGATGATCTGCACCAACAAATTAGATCAACGGGTGGACATGGTTGGTTAAATAAAAACGGTGGTATCTTTGTTTTACGTAAAAACATCACTCCAGCCAAGGACCTTGCACATATTCAAGCCGTCGCGCGCGTTTCATTGACTGCCAGCGAACCTCTAGAAGAACAAATCAATCGCCGTCCGACGGAAGAAAAATATCCGCCGTTAGCTAAATATAGATATGCTGATAAAATCGCAGATAAAAAAGGCGTACGCCTTGGATCCTCGCTAAAATTGGATCTGGAATTTTTCAATGGGTGCGGCGGCTTCACGCGTGATGGCCGTGAATACGTTACAATTTTAAAACAAGATGTTTGGACGCCAGCGCCATGGATTAACGTTATCGGGAACAAACAAGGATTCGGTTTTCAAATTAGCGAAGCTGGCGCAGGATTTACTTGGAATGCTAACAGCCAGGCCAATCGCCTGACGCCTTGGTCAAATGATCCCATCATCGATCCTCCTGGTGAAATTTTGTATTTGCGTGATGACGAGACCGGAGAAATTTGGACACCGACACCACTACCCATTCGCAGTGATGAACCCTACATCATTCGCCACGGACAAGGCTACTCGACGTTCGAGCACACCAGCCACGAATTCGAGCACACTTTAACCATGTTTGTTCCTGTCGACGACACAGTAAAGATATCGCTGCTTAAAATTAAAAATACCTCGAATCGCAAACGTAAGATTTCAATCACAAGCTACACAGAATGGGTACTAGGAACTCGTCGAGAAAAGACAGCAGCTTATCTGATTTGCGATATCGATGCCGACAGCGGGGCTATCTTTGCCAAAAATCCCCACGATAATGAATTTGCCAATAAAGTCGCATTCGCAGATATCAGCTCGTCGGACATTACCTTTACCTGCAGTCGCAAAGAATTCATCGGTCGCAATGGTAACTACGCGGACCCGATCGCTTTAAAACGACAAGGTCTTTCAAAAAAACAAGGAACTGGCCAAGATCCGTGTGCTGTCTTGCAATCGTCCGTAGAAATAGCGGCTGGGGAAATATTTGAAGTCTCCATTTTACTTGGTCAGACAGAATCAAAAGAACTCGCTCGTGAACTGATCCAGCGCTATGAAGATCTTAGCAAAGTTAAACAGGCGCAGGCCGAAGTGATAAAATACTGGGACGATCTGATTACTACTGTTCAAATAAAAACACCCGAACCGTCATTGAATATTTTGATGAATCGCTGGCTGATGTACCAAACACTTTCATGTCGTTACTGGGCACGGACCGCGTTCTACCAGTCAGGCGGCGCTTATGGGTTTCGTGATCAATTGCAAGATTGCATGGCCTTTGTGTATTCCGATCCAAAATTAGCCCGCGAACAAATTATTCGCGCCTCCGAACGACAATTTAAAGAAGGCGATGTTCAACACTGGTGGCATCCGCCAACAGGACGCGGAATACGCACGACAATGTCGGATGATCTATTGTGGCTGCCACTCGTTGTTAGTTTTTATATTCAAACAACCGGCGATCAATCTATTCTAGACGTAAAAACTCATTTTATAGAAGCCCCTATTTTGAATCCAGGACAAGAAGACTCCTACACTCAACCCGCGATATCCCAAGAGTCGGCAAGTATTTTAGAGCATTGCATTCGTGCTATTAATCGATCGCTTCCCTTAGGGCAAAATGGACTGCCTTTGATAGGAACTGGAGACTGGAATGATGGGATGAATCGCATTGGTGTTCATGGCCAAGGCGAAAGCGTTTGGTTAGGCTGGTTCTTTTATAAAGTACTAAATGATTTCATGCCCCATCTAACCGTCGCTGACCAAAATAGATATCGCGCGCACATGGACTTATTAAAGACATCACTAGAAACCAGCGGCTGGGATGGAGAATGGTACCGACGTGCCTATTTCGATGATGGTACTCCTGTCGGATCACATCTCAGCGATGAGTGCAAAATCGATTCAATATCTCAATCGTGGTCGGTGATTTCCAAAGCGGGAGATGAAAACAGAATCCAGCAAGCCATGCAGAACGTAGAAAAACATTTAGTTAAAAAAGATTCTAACTTAATTCTTCTACTAACGCCCCCATTTGATAAAGGCGCCAAAGACCCCGGTTATATCAAGGGTTATATCCCCGGCGTTCGTGAAAATGGCGGCCAGTACACGCATGCAGCGATTTGGGTAATCATGGCGTTTGCTGAATTAGGCCAAGGTGACAAGGCGATGGAATTCTACAACATGATTAATCCCATCTTGCATTCGCAAGCACAGGCAGACACATTAAAGTACAAAATTGAACCCTATGTTTTAGCTGGTGACGTATACGGAGAGCCGCCTTATGTAGGCCGTGGTGGCTGGAGTTGGTATACAGGTTCGTCGTCTTGGTACTATCGTGCGGCACTAGAATCTATTTTAGGATTTCAATTACGTGGAGACAAACTTAAGATTAATCCGTGTATTCCGGAAACGTGGCGTAGCTTTGAGATCAAATATCGCTACCAAGAAACTCAGTACACAATTGAAGTCAGAAATCCCAATGGTTGCCGCAAAGGAGCTGTTAAGATGGAACAGGACGGACAGGTTTTACCTGACGCCGAGATTTCTTTAGTAAATGATAAACGCGAGCACCATGTCGTCGTTACATTACTGGACAAATTACCAGAGCCACCCAATCTGAACCTTTCGACGCCCATTTAAAAAATTCGTTTGGATAAAAAAAACCCTATCTTGCGATAGGGCCAATAAGTGATTTTAGTTTAAGAACCAGCGGAGTGCTATCTAAAGGACGTAGAATTGAAGTTAAGGTCTTTTTTGAAATGGCCAATGAGTGCTTTGTAGTTTTGTTGAAAGGCAATTTGATTGATTTGAGAATAAGCATCCTCATTACTATCTTTGATCGCTTTAATTTTCAAAAGAGCTTCCTCTTTTTTTATTTCGACTTTAGTTTCAGTCTTATTCATATCAAACCCCCTTGTTAACTTAATAGTTAAGTTTGTCTGTTAATTTTCACTGCAAAAAGCTGACCTTATGTTAGATCGAGCTCAACGTCGTTTAATACGAAATATAGGGAAATATGCCTCACCATGTCCCGCGATTGCCCGCGCGACATCTCGACATGTTAGTATGAACAGGTGATTTAATCTCTTACACTGGATTCGAACGAAATTCTATTTGGCTGACTAGAATCCAAAAAAACGACTCAATCCTGCGCGTTTCTTTATGAATTCACACTTGGTCGCATATCTGCGATCACATCCATCCCACCAGTCCTTTTCACAATAGCTATTACTCTGCGTTTTCCAGGCCTCAGCTGATTGACAGCTGTCCGCTACAACGGGTGTTTCATAAGTCGGTAAATTCACAGGTGTAGGATTCAGCTGAGTTGCTTTATTGACTTCTAGGACATTCCCATCTTCCAAAAGGCTGTAAAAAACAGAATTACGACGATGAAAATCACGATAGTGGCATACGCGCGATTCGAAGGGCATAGACATCGTTTCGCTTTTTAAATAAATAGAGGATGGACCGCCAGGAAAAACGGAGTTCATTTGTAGGCCCAGGCAACTCGAAAAAGAAACCATTGAACTGGTCTGGGGCATAGTTGCCAAATTTAAACACAGAATCGTTTTAGATCGAGTGTGGGCACCGGAACTGTTTTCATTGAACTGACGAATCAATCCGTCATAATAATTAATAGCATTGCCCAAAGGCTCTTTGAACGTGTCCAGAAACTGCAACATAGTGGCTGACGTTAGACTTTGCGCATTCTTGGAATCATCCATCATTTTCTGAAGACTTTGGGACCCTGAAAACTGTTTCAGATATTGAATGACATCGCTTGCGGCCAGAAGCTGCAATTTTTTCGGATCTTGGTTCGCAGACTCTAAAATCATTTCTTCAATGATGGTTTTAATGAAAAATTCGATACGCGCGCGCAAAAACCCGACGCCTTTATCCAATTTAGCGGAACTCGAAATCAAATTCAAAGCGACTTCGGGATCCTCTTTATTAATCATAACTGAATCTATTTTTTTGATGATACCTTCAAGTCGAACAATCGTGTCCTGCAGAATAATTTGCAAGCTTGGTGCGGAAAATTTGGTCTGCTGATGGGAACGCAGAAATTCCAAAATCTTTATAAATGAATGGCGAGGAGACAAACCTTTCTGAGTTCCTGTTAATGATTTTGGGTACGCTTTTGCAAAGACCATCAGAGGGTCGTCAATCAACACGCGGCTCTTTTCTGCCATTAGTACTTCATACGTATCTTTATACCATTGTCGAAAATTGGTATGCAGGGTTTGAACAGTGACGCTAATCACCTGAGACCTAAATTGGGCGTGATCTTTGCCGAAAGGTTCGAAGCTTTCAAACTTAATCGGCGAGCTGACGTTTGAGGCACCAGATTGATAGGACATCGTGGGCGGATCTATAAAACCAAGCAAAAAATAAGATCCATTGTCCTTGCTGAATCTTTTTTCAAGCGGATTACTGACCGGATCAGGATTATAACCCGAAGGGTAAATCTTTCCCGATATCTCACTGACGATAGCGCGAATTTCGATCCAACGTTTTTGGGGATCAGAAATCGAGTCTATAAATTTAGTTTTTTCAGCGAGCAAACCCTGTACAAAATCCAATGTGGATTTCAATTTTTCTTCTTTGATATAGATCTCTTGGCGTTGGCGCGCATTCGAGGCGCTCGTTGGACTAGAACCTGCCATAACCATTTCTAGCCATTCTGTTATATTGGGAACTTCCCGCTCGAGCAATCGAATGCTACTCCACACAGGGTCTTGACTCGCTTTGGTGGTCAATGCCTGAGCCACAATCTGAATCGCATTCTCAGAGTCTTTGGCACCGCAGTACTGATTTGACAGCGTTTCTAAAGCACACGTCAGTGCCGTCGCTTCAATACCGGTGACATATGAATCCAGTTTTGCATCCAGTTTCTTGCGATGAAAATAATCCACAATATTGCTGACCAAACTTAATCCAGCACCCAAAAACAAGGCTGTCTCTGGATTTCTTGCCCCCAAGGACAACGACTGGCCAACCGCAAGCCCGATACCGGAAATATTTTCTAGGAGGCTGGGATGACTAATCCAGCAGCTTTCATTCGAGCTAATTCGACTAAATAACGAGTTAGTAGCAGAAACCAATGCCTGAGTAGCCAACATTCGTCGATTAAAGTTTTCATTTTCAAAATCGCCCTGCTGATAACCCCGATATTCCGCAATGCTCAATTGCACCGTTTGAATTTCCGACTGAATTAATTGTGATTCGCTTTCGCTTAAACTTTGTGACAAAACCAAAAACAGTTCTCGTTTTCGATTTTCTAGACTCATGAGTATTTTCTCATCGCTGTTGACAGGCTGATCTAAATATTGAACATTTTTTGAAATCAAACTGAGTTCATTAACAACCCCGCTAAGGCCTTTACAATTGGGATCAGATTCGACGGATTTGATCGTTTCCACTAAACTATCGACGGTATTCTTTGCATCTCTGGTCTGTGGACCGCTGATTGAACAATTGGGCGAAAATACCGAGAAAAATTTATTAATTTGACCAGGCTTATCGGCCCGTGAAAAAAAACTAAACGTTAAGATAAACATCACTATTTTTATTGGATTCATAATATGAGTCTCACTGCACAACTGTTTATTTTTGCATTCGCGTGAAAAAACCTTTTTTTTCTGATTCGAACGATTTCCAGTTGATGATAACTCGAATAGTATTTCAAACAAAAAGATCTGTCCAATTGCGACATTTCCAAACATTGTTAAACAAAAGAGGCTTAGGCGGCTTTTTTGTCCAATGACGGCATTTTCTTTCGATAAATCACGGCTCCTTCTGAGGAAACAGATTCATAATCATTGGAAAGACCTAATAAACTTTCTCCGGAACCCATAATTAAAAAAGCCCCTGGTGCCAAGGTTTTTGTAATTCGATTCAGAATTTCCTTTTTACCTTCTACATTTTGATAGATCAAAACATTTCGACATAAGATCAAATCAAAAGGCTCAGGAAAGCTAAGACTTTCTTTTAAGTTTTGTGTTCTAAATTGAATACAGTTTTTAATTTCGGGAACCACCTGCCAAGTGTCATTCTCGTCTTTCTTAAAATACTTAATTAACAACGGGGCCGGCAATCCCCTTTGCACTTCTAGCTGGCTGTAGCTGCCCTTACGGGCGCGTGTTAAGACTCTCTCTGAAATATCTGTAGCGGTGATTCCAAAATTTATATTCACACCCATTTTGGAAGCAAACTCTTTTATCAAAATGGCCGTCGATACAGATTCTTGCCCTGTGGATGCAGCGGCAGACCAAATATTAAGTCGAGCTCCGAACGGTGATTTCTTTTGGTATTCTGCTAGAATCAGCGCTTCGATAGCTTTAAAGACTTTGGGATCTCTAAAAAACGAAGTCTCATTGTTGGTAGCTATATCTAAAAGAAGCTGCTTAAAAGCACCCTGGATACCTTTCTGAGCCTCTTCATACAGTCGCTCTATAGTTTCTATGCCTTTTAGTTTAGCAATTTCTTCAAGGCGGTTTTTGAGCTGAAAATAGTTATGTTCAGCATAGATAATTCCAAGCTCTTTTTCAATAAAATGAGCAAAGAACGTCAATATTTTATCATGCGACATAAGGAACATCCTGACCAGTCACACTATTTATTTTTTCAAACAAAATATCAATTGTGAACGGCTTCATTAAATACTCAGAAACACCCATCCCCAGCATTTTTGAGATATCTTCGAACGTATTTTTAGTAGTCATCATAATTGTAGGAATTTTAATTCCCTGCTTATTAAATTCGGCAAACGTGCTGGGACCATCTAAGATCGGCATTTCCCAATCTAAAAAAATTAGGTCAAACGATTTGCCAGAATTTAAAAGATCCAAGGCTTCCTGTCCATTATAAACACTCGTCATAATCACCGAAGGTGAATGTTGGTTAGTCACCTGAGGTGCCTTTTGGAGCATGTTTCTAACAAACGCATGAACGGACTTAGTATCATCAATCACTAAAACATTTAGCATAACTCTAACTCCTTTAGATGGCCTTTTTGATGGAGGTATTCAAAACCCCGGCAAAAACCTTTTCATTTAACATTTGAATTATTTCTTCGGGATCCATAACTTTATCAAACGCGCCCGATTCATGAACAGCTCTGGGCATGCCATAAACTATGCAGCTCAATTCATTTTGAATTACAACGGCTCCGGAATTTTGCTTAATATATTCAGCGCCCACTTTTCCATCGGCACCCATGCCCGTCAGAACTATACCCAAAACGCCCTCTTTAAAAATAGAAGCCGCCGTTTCAAACAGAGGATCTACAGCCGGCCTAACCGAATTCACTAAAGGATCCTGATTTAACAGCACGGTGGCGTCCTCTTTGGTTCCAGAAAGAATCATATGGTAATTTCCAGGAGCGACAAGAATTGTATTCTTATCTAACCGAGCCCCGTGTTTGGCTTCGTGAGTAGGAACTCCGCATAGTTTTTCTATTCGTGCAGCTAGGGTCGCCGTAAAAACCGGCGGCATATGTTGAGTAATAAGAATAGGACACTTCAAGGGGCCTTTGACACCCCCAAAAATTTTTTCCAAAACAGTCGGCCCACCTGTGGACGAGCCAATCACGACTAGTTTTGGTGTCCACAAATCCCAAATCACTTTACCGTACGAACTACTGTTCAATGCTGCCCCCGTCGCATTGACTGAAGAGCCTGGTGCACTGATAGAAAATAGAGCTCTAATTCTGGGCTCTAAAGCCGCTTTAATTTTATGCGTTGGATTTTCTCCGTTCAAAACCTGATCTTTAGCCGATATGCTATCAGGTTTAGTGATAAAGTCGCTAGCACCGAGCCGCAAAGCCTCTAAAGTTTTTTCTGATCCCGCCTGGGATGTCGATGAAAACACCAGAACTTTAGACTTATAGCCTTTCTGATTAATTTCTTTAAGAGTAGCTATTCCATCCATTTCTGGCATTTCAAGATCTAGAATCAGCAAGTCTACTGCCGTCTGCTGCATTTTTTCTAATGCCAAACGACCGTTAGAGGCGGCACCGACCACTTCAATCCAATCAAGGTCAGCAAGGCTGGCCCGGATCTGGGATCGGTAAACTACTGAATCATCAGTTATCAAAACTTTAACCTTCATAGCTAGTTTCTACTTTCTACCTTTTACAAGTGAGTTCAATTTTTCAGCTAACTGAGCTAACTCTCGTGACGCTGTTAACGTTTGATTAGATGACGTCGTGTTTTCATTGGCCGCCAGAGACACATTTCTGACTGTATTAGCAATGCTTTCAACACCCTGCTTTGATTGCACGACCACTCTTGAAATTTCATTTGTTGTCGCCGTTTGCTCTTCTACTGCTGCGGCAATGACTCCAGAAATGCCGTTCAGTTTTTCAACTGCTACAGAAATTCCGCCGATAGCCTCGACTGCGTTCTGCGCATCTTTCTGAATAGCGCTAATTTTGTTAGTGATATCATTGGTGGCTTTAGCTGTTTGCTTAGCTAATTCCTTCACTTCATTAGCAACGACCGCAAAGCCTTTTCCGGCTTCACCTGCTCGCGCGGCTTCGATAGTCGCATTTAGCGCTAACAGATTTGTTTGCTGAGCAATCGAACTGATCACTTTAATAACGTCGCCAATTTCTTGACTGCTGTTTCCAAGTTTCACGATAGTAGTGTTTGACTCTTGGGCTTTTACTAACGTCATCTTTGACATTTGCGACGACTCATTAGTAGACCTTGCGATTTCCTTGATAGAGGCGACCATCTCTTCCATATTCGTAGCTACAGTCTGAACTCCCGTTGCTACTTCTTCTGCGGCTGCAGCTGCCACCTGAGACTCTTGACTTGTCTTACTTGCTGAATTTGACATTTCTGTCGCCGTCGCGGTTAATTCTGCCGACGCGCTAGAAAGAGCCGTCACAGCCTCTTGCACAGAAATAATCATTCTTTGTTGCTCGGTCACATCCGTCGCCACTTTCACAACTTTAGCAACTCTACCCGTTTCATCAGTCACCGGAGAATACACGGCTTGAATAAATATTTCTTTTCCAGTTTTTGTAATTCGTGAAAAAATTCCAGCTTTGCTCTTGCCCGATTTAAGATCTGGCCAAAATTGTGAATACTCGTTAGACTTAGTATACGTGGGTTCACAGAACGCACTGTGATGCTTCCCTTTTAATTCCTCCACAGAATACCCCAAAGCGTCTTGAAAGTTTTTATTGCTTATAAGCACATTGCCAGACGTATCAAACTCAATATAAGCAAAGGATGAATCGATGGCTCGGAATAGTCCTCGCATGTTTTGTCTTTCAATTTCGGTTTCCGTGATATCATATCGAACACCTAAATATTTTTTAGGCTTTCCATTATCACCCATAATTGGTGCGATCACAGCATCTACGTAATAGGGAGTTCCGTCTTTCGCCCTATTTTTAACAATACCTCTAAAGATTCGTCCACGACCGATCGTAGACCACATTTCCTTAAAAACTTCTTTAGGCATATCTGGATGCCGAGTAGTATTGTGGCCTCTACCAATTAACTCTTCTCTAGGGTATTTAGATACATCGAGAAATTTTTGATTCACGTTTAAAATGTCGCCCTTCAAATCAGCTTCAGATACAATACTAGTCATGTTCATGATATCAGTGCGCGCTTGCAGCTCGACTTTAGAATCTGTGATA
Source organism: Bdellovibrio sp. 28-41-41 (assembly GCA_002256935.1). Taxonomy (GTDB): domain Bacteria; phylum Bdellovibrionota; class Bdellovibrionia; order Bdellovibrionales; family Bdellovibrionaceae; genus UBA2316. The sequence goes on along the minus strand of NCGL01000009.1, from coordinate 20,780 downwards.
TTAGTCGCAAATTTCACCACTTTAAATACGTTTCCATTACCATCCATCATTGGGTTATAAGACGCTAAAATCCAGACTTCTTTTCCATTTTTTCCAATTCGTTTATATTCGCCTGTTTGAAATTCACCTTTATTTAATCGATCCCAATGAAGCTTGTATTCTAAACTTTTCACATAAGTTTCGTCACAAAACATAGAATGATGTCGACCTTTAATATCTGAAAGCGAATAGCCCATGGTGCTTAAAAAGTTTTCGTTGGCATTAGATATAGTTCCGTCTAAATCGAATTCAATCACCGCTTGTGAGCGATTCATAGCATCGACCATCGATTTATAATCTGAGTGGTCGGCCGGACCCGTAAACTCTTCGATCAATGAATTCTTTTTTGCTGCGTTTGACATAGTGTCTCCTTAATTGTTTATTTTTAATTTAAATTAATATTTTCTTTATTTTCAATCGACGGTGAAAGTTCTTTAGAAAGCTTTTCTAAATCTATTACGCTAATAAGATGGCCATCCATTTTATATATACCTTTCACAAAACGCCGAGTTCCATACGGCATTGTATCTGGGGGCGATTCATAATTTTGACGACTGGCTTCTATAACATCACCAATCGCATCTACTAACAGAGAAACCAAATTTCCATCAACTCTGCAAACTACCGACATCTTTTCCGAGTTCTGCTGAGAATCAAATCCAAAAAGCTCACGCAAACCCAGCGCTGTGGCCAACTGGCCCCGCAGGTTTATTAAACCCGTCACAAATTTTGGTGCTAGCGGCACCGGCACTACTGTCGGACTCCCTGTGACTTCTTGCACTTTCATTACTTCAATACCAAAAAGATCTTTTCCAATATAGAAGGTGGTCAGTAACTCAGTGGCATCGTCAGCGACTATATTTTTTGCTGCGCTCATGACGCTCTCCTTTTTGAATTCACCACATTTAAAATAGCATCCAGTAGGATTACTGGTTTTAGCTTTTCAAGATACATATCAAATCCAACCTGCATTCCCTGATCTGAATACTTTTTATCAGCTCGAGAGCTTAAGGCCAGTAGCGGTAGATGCCTAAGATCGTTGTTTGCTCTGATGGCGGCCGCGAGTTCAAAACCGTTCATCCTCGGCATCTCAATATCGGAAATCACCAAATCAAAAGCTTCTGGAGATTTAATCAAAATATCTATAGCTTCTTTCCCGTCATCCGCTGTACTGACACTATGGCCGGCTTTGACCAATACATCCGCTACTGCCCGTCTAAAAAATACGGTATCTTCGACTAAAAGAATTTTTTGAGACGTTTTATTGGAATTTACGACGACATTGACCACACGCTGAGGGGTGCGCTGAGTTTCCAGCGAGGATGATTCTGCATGAAATGAAACCGGAGTCGAAGCTTGCTCTATATACTGACTTTTAATTGGACTGACCGCTACCTCTGGGAAGGCATTGTTAATCAATTCAAAAGGGTCAATGACCACAATCAGTTCTTCGGGAGTATTTATATTTCCAAATATTCCCGGTTGTGGCACAACCGAAGGATTAGCGTCTAAGTCAGTCGACAGTGTGTCGATGATTTCATTCACCTCTAGCCCAACCAGCATACCAGTTTTTTGTATTACAACCACCGACAACAGGTCGCTGGCAGACTCTCCCGTATTCTTTAAACTCAACTGATCATTGCATGTTATGAGTGGCAGAATATGGGAGCCATATCGAATAACTCTTTGGTTGCCAGAAACTTCTATGGCAGATCTTTTAAATTCTTCCAATCGATGGACAAATCCCAAAACAATAGCATGTTTTGTTGGAGAATTAAGTCGGACAATTAAAAAATCTTGATATTCTAAATTGCGTTTATCTTTTTTAGAATCCTCTTTATTCTTTTTGTCCGCGCCCAAGTTAGCTACTTTCGAGAGTCCTAAAACATCTAGAATCAATGCGATTCCGCCGTCCCCAAGTATAGTGGCGCCAGAATAAACATGAAGAGACTTTAATAGTTTAGTTAAAGGCTTCACCACAATGTCGGCCGTATCTAGGACTTCATCAACTATTAATCCAAATGAGCAGCCGTCAGCGTTCAACACGGCAATATTGCTAACAGAGTTGTCGTCAATCTTACGATCGCTTAAGCCGAGCACCTTATTTAGATCGACTAATGGTAAAATATTACCCCGCAATCTAAATATGGGAGCACCAAGAAGAAATTCTATTTTATTTTCTGAACTGGATTGATCTACACGAACCAATTGCTCTAACTTCATCTGTGGAATCGCATAGGAGCCTTGCCCGGACTTTATAATCAAAGCGGGAACGATCGCTAGCGTTAGAGGAATTTTAAGTTTAGTGTTGGTACCAAAACCATTGATACTGCTTAGTTCGACCGTACCACCAATTCTTTCGATGTTGGTTCTAACAACATCCATACCAACGCCTCGACCAGAAACGTTTGTCACCGAAGCCGCCGTCGAAAATCCCGGCGCAAAAATCAGTTCAAATATTTCTTTATCAATCATTTTTGCTACTTGAGACGGATTCACGAGTCCTTTTTCTAGGGCTTTTTTAATCAGAACATCTTTATTTAACCCTTTGCCATCATCTGAAATCTCGATAACAACTTGTCCGCCTTCATGATACGACTTGATCGAAATTGTTCCCGTCTCTGGTTTTCCTACACTTTTTCTAATTGCGGGTGTTTCGATACCATGATCACACGAATTTCTTACTATGTGAGTTAATGGATCTTTGATGGCTTCAAGTAATGTTTTATCTAATTCTGTTTCCGCACCAGTCACAGTAAAATTAATATCCTTTTTCAATTCATGCGATAGATCTCTAACGACGCGGTGGAATTTTGTTAAAATGTTCCCAATCGCTTGCATTCTTGTCTTTAGCATCTCGCCTTGAATTTCACTGGTCACACTATTTAAACGTTTACTCAGCATTAAAAATTCTAAATCTTCGGATCGACTAGAAAACTGTAGTACTTGATTTCTTACAAGTACCATTTCTCCCATCAAGGTCATTAAATTATCTAACAGAGATACCGGCACCCTAATGGATCCAATGGAGTCTGAATCTTTATTCGAAGACTCTGTTTTCGCAGCCGGCGTGACCGCATGATTTTTTGATGTCGCTAAGGCTTGGGATTGAATATCAGATTCTGACACAATCGGCTCCTCTTTTAGTAAATGTTTGCTTTCTACGACATGAATGGCAGGCACCGGCTCAAGCTGGGCCCACTCAATGAGACTCATGCATAACTCGGACGTAGCTTTTTCATTTTCTGAGTTAGGCTTATTTATTTTAATTAATTCTAGATCGGCTTCTACTGCGGAAACAGCTTTATAGAGCATATCTAAAAGAGGTTTGTCGCTTGCTTTTTGAAATGAACGGACGGGCTCCATGGCTGATTCCATGGCATGAGCGATATCACCAACACTAGCAAACCCGAACAAATAGGAAGCCCCCTTCAATGAATGCATATCTCTATATAAGTTATTTAAGAGATCTTTGGAAACATCTCCCGATTCAATTTTTTTCAAATCCTCAGATACCCTGGCAATAATTTCGTCACATTCTGCAAAAAACTCTTCTAATGCATTATTACTACTGGCGCTATTGTTGCCGTTCGATACGGGAGTCAAACCGGCGCCATCTGTTGATTTGGCCTCTGCCAATTCTGCAGTGGCAGTTACTTTAGATTCAGGAATTTTTTCAGCGGCACTTATAGTGTAAGTGAATTGAATTGAATGACCATCGAGAAGTGTTCGAGCACTATCGATTCCTTTCAAAAAGAAACTGATATAATCTTTAGGCAATTCCGCATTCTCTTTTAGACCCATTAGAATATTTTCGAGTTCATGGGTATGAGTTTGAAGTTCACCCATTTCCATCATCCCCGAAGCACCTTTGAGATTATGAAAACTGCGAAAGACACTATCATAACAAGATTTGAAATCGACAGCGGTGCCGTCAGAACCGCTCGTATCTAAAGCGAGCAGACTTTTTTCGGCAATATCCAAAAGCTCTCGAGCTTCCGTTTTAAATTCTTCAAGTTCTTGTTCTGTGAACGACATGCCTATCTCCGATAAATCTAAATTAATTCTAACCGCCGTCTCGACATCAACACCACTAACCTTTAATGCCATTACTCAGAACTGTACGTTGTGAGGGATCCTTAACAGATTCTTGTTTTCTCAAAAGCACAGCGGGAAAATAATCACGTTCCAGTTTCTGGATATCAAGAAATCCGGACATCAAGAAATCCGGACATCAAGAAATCCGGACATCAAGAAATTTAGTCTTCGTATTTCTAAACAGTTCCCGATAATCTACAGACAAGAGAGGTTACATTGAAAGAAAAAAAACTTTTAGTAATAGATGACGAACCCGTAATAGTTGAAGCTATTAAAGAAATTTTTGAGTCCACTTCTTGGGTGGTATGTTCTGCCCACTCTGGAGTTGAGGGTCTAAAGATGATTTCTTCTTTCAATCCTTCTGTGATTGTAAGTGATATCAATATGCCGGAAATGTCGGGACTAGCGCTACTGGCTCACTTGGATGCCTTGGGATCTGTAACCCCAGTCATTTTATTAAGTGGCTACAGAGATATGAATACAATGCAAAAAGCATGGGAATATAGTGTCTTCGATTTTCTAGACAAACCCTTTGAAATTGATCATTTATTTAACGTGGTCGATAGTGCTTTAGAATACGGAGAAGACTATGTCACAACCGCTCGGCTGCGAAACACTAGAATTAAACGAAACCGAGCCTCCTAAGCAAATTCATTCTTCACTAAAATCGTCATTATTTTTATTGGATTCTTAATATGAGTCTCACTGCACAACTGTCTATTTTTTCATTCGCCTCAAAACACCATGTTTTTCCTATTCACCGCTGTCGCTATCCAGCCACTCTCCATCCGTAGGCTCCGGCCGATACGTATTAGAAAGTAACAAGGCCTGACGACGTTGATGAGGAGTATCCCCATTCTGATCAATAAAATTATCTACGATTTTCTTAATGCGTGATTCATCAATCCCCTGACGCCTTAGTTTCTCCAAAGCCAGTGCAATGCTATGATCGCGTTCCTCATCCATAGCCGTTTTCCTCTGCGACAATTTGCGATTTAAGTACGCCGAGAAGTAGGCGACTTTTTGTTCCTGGGTAACATTTAATTCCTCAATTAAAGATAAAAATGTAATCGCCACATCCGGAAACGCACTCAACGTATCTTCAAACGTAATCATCATTTCAAAATAAGTAACATCGCTATTTTCCACCAGGGCCATCTTCACTGTATCTTTTAACTGCGATGAATTGCGACTCGGCTTACCATAAGTCACAAGGGCATTATAAACCGAAAGTAATCGCGCTGTGAGCGTTGTTGAAACATGTCCGAAAGCTGCCATTTCCCCAAGTAAATAGGCATCTTTAATATAGCTACCTGCCAATAGTTCGATGGTATCCACTTTCTTAGCATCTTCACGCATAGATTCTGGCACCGGTTTCTTGCGCGACTCAATAGAATCTACATTAATTTGCATGGTTGCTTTCAGCGCGGCCGCTGCAAAAACCGCAAAATCAGGAACTACACGCGGAGGTCTAAAAATTCTCAGCGGCTGAGCCCGTGCAATTCGAAACGTCTGTTCTTTTTCTAGTTTGATACCGGCTAACTGATCAACTTTGATAGAATACAATGAAAATTGCTCTTTAAAATAGTAAGCGCATCCAGCCATACTAACGATCAACGAAAACACTAGAATCGGCGACAAAATATTTTTTTTCATAGAATATCAGTTTAGATTACTTTTACGTTACGAAGAATATTTTTCCAAATGCCCTCTCAAAAGAGTTCGTCAACGCCCGGTACACCCGTATGGATCTCAGACATTTTGCCTTGCCTCAGGTTGAGACCTTGCCTCAGGTTGAGACCTTGCCTACCGCTTCTCTCAATTGATTCAGAGTTTTTATATGTACAAGCTTAGATTGATTTTCAGGTCGGTTTAAAATTCTTGATAACTCAGGATTCATTAGGCGATGCTGTTTCTCTAATGTTAGATACATTTTTTTAAAATGAGGCCAGCTCCATTCCTGGGCGCCCGCGGGCATCTCGGAACGAGGCTTAAATAGCACTTTAAGCTGTCGTTTGACTAACCAGACGATATTGCGCCACAGTGGCAAGTCTATATATATTACGACGTCGGCATTTTTTAAATGCGCTGGCAGTAGATCCAGCGGACCATGACCATCCAGTATCCATTCGGGACGATCCACAGCGGTTTTAATTTCGGAGCGAATTAGATCGATATTCTTTTTTGAAAGATCAGAGTTAAACTCAATTTGATCCACATGCACGATTGGCAACAGCAGAGCCTGAGACAGTTTCCTGGCAAGCGCCGTTTTGCCTGAAGCTACTGATCCTAAAAGAAGTATTCGCTTTTTAGCCGACAAATTAGAAGTCCCAAAACGTCGTCTTACGTTTTCTAGAGAAACCTTCACCCCAATGTTTCACTCCGGGAAGAAAGCGAAATAGCAACGGATGCAAAAGCCGACGCGGCATTAATCGTCGCAAGTAATAAAAGAACTCAGCACCTAAACCTGCCGGCACCCACAATGGCGGACGCTCAGTCTGTACGACAAGCAAAATTAACTGCGCCACCGATTCTGCGGACGTTCGCGACAATCCCATTAGTTTTGATATAAACGGCTTCATCGATTTATAAAATTGAGAATACTCATCACTGCCCGCCTCAGATTGTAGGCCGCGTTCAGTGTAGCGAACATTTTTGAATGATTCCGAGTGAATAAATCCTGGTTGCACTAACGATACGTCAATACCAAACGGACGCATTTCATACCACAGGGCTTCGCTCGCGCCTTCTAGTGCGGCTTTCGATGCCGAGTACGATGACATAGTGGGCATGGCTAACATCCCGCTGACCGAACTGATATTGATAATTTTTCCGCGACCTTTTTTTCGCATATTCGGCAGCACCGAGCGAATCAAAGACATCGGACCAAAATAATTGGTCGCCATTTGCAACGATTCATCTTTACTGGTCATATGCTCGATCACGGAACGATAGGAAATACCGGCGTTGTTAATTAGGATATCTACGCCTTCCCATTCGTTACAGATTTTAGAGACAACATTTTTTCTTGAGACATCATCGGTTATATCCAATTCATAGACGAGCAAGTTTTCACGAGGTGGAAACAACTCCTTCAATTTATCAATCGAGTTTTTACGAGCCGTGATAATAACTCTGTAATTAGGAACACTGGTGAACATCTTGGCAAGTTCTAATCCAATACCCGAAGCACAGCCCGTGATCAAAATGACCGGTTTATACGAGTTAGGTCGGATTCGCTTAAACCAATATACATATTTATACGCCGACATTGATTCATCCCCTCGCTCAAAAGCACCGTTTCAAACAAGTCTATTTAACAGTCGATAAAAAATACAGTCAAGCCGTTTGCGAAGCCAATCAAGGCTCATTCTGCTCAAGCCTAAGTGAATCTCAACGCCTACAGTATTTCAATTTTATTCAGTCATGCTTAATTCATTAAAACGTATCAATCACCAGTGGTGACGTGGATACTAGTTCGACCGATTGAAAGTCGCGGATAAAGGCATCGCCTTTATCCGTATGCGAATTCACGGCCGTGACCGTAACGACTTTCATTCCTGCGCGTTGGCCAGCTTCAATTCCGGCGGGAGCATCTTCAAATACTACACAGTTCTCGGGTGCAAATCCCAATTTTTTCGCGGCCATCAAAAATCCTTGCGGATCAGGTTTGCCGCTGGAGACATCTTCACCGACAACGATCACTGTCGGCTGTGGTATCTTTAAAAACTCCATTCTGACTTTAGCTAGCTTTGTTGTACACGAAGTAACAATAGCCCAACGATCTGGTGGTAGAGATTTCAAAAAATCGATCGCACCGGGAAGAACTTTTAATCCTTCCGTATCGGCGACTTCACGATCAATAAATTCATCATTCGCTTGAGGCTGAGGTAAATGCGGCGCAAATAATTTTATCGTATCGAGCGAACGTCGACCATGGCAATTAGCGACGACCTCAACAGGATCTAACCCATTATCAATTGCCCACTGCGACCAAACACGATTAACCACAGCTATCGAATTGATTAACGTTCCATCCAAATCAAAAAGAAACGCATCCGCTTGAAATCGCAATTTGCCTCCAAATTTATAATGTGCCATCCTAATCCCATCGGAGACATTTATGAAGTGGTTTATTATCTTAGCTAGTTTTTTCTACATGAATTTTGCCGTATCGGCTCCAAAGGCAAAAGTGCCACTAAAAGAGCAACCTAAACTGCGCTCGATGGGTGAAATCATAGAACAATCATCCAATTCAGATTGGCGCCCTTTAAATCCCGAAAACACCATGTACATGGAATTACCTAACGGCCGTGTAATCATCGAACTAGCGCCGGGCTTTGCTCCTAACCATGTCGAGAATGTTAAGAACCTAATAAAAGAAAAATACTGGGACGGACTTGCGATTGTTCGCTCGCAGGATAACTATGTCGTTCAATGGGCCGATCCTAACAGTGAAAAACCAGAACTTAAAAAGCCGATTAAAAATGCCAAGGTAAAATTGCCCTCAGAATTTGAAGGGCCATGGAATGCTAAAAAACCATTCGTTAAATTAAAAGATGGCGATGTCTATGCGCCGGAAGTTGGCTTTGTAGATGGCTTTCCTGCCGCACGCGATTTGAAAAATAAAAAAGGCTGGCTGCTGCACTGTTATGGCGCCGTGGGTGCCGGTCGCGATAATCCAACCGATAGTGGTGGCGGCACAGAACTATACGCGGTGACTGGCCATGCACCTCGCCACTTGGACCGCAATGTAACCCTAATTGGACGTGTGGTTTACGGAATGGATTTACTGTCTTCTTTGCCACGGGGAAAGGGCCCCATGGGTTTCTTTGATAAGAACCAACCATTTGTTGGAATTAAATCGGTTCGCCTAGCAAGTGAAGTGACCGAGCGCGAACGAGCGAATTTAGAAATCATGAAAACAGATTCAAAAACATTTCAAGATTTAATTCAGTCTCGCCGTCATCGTCCTGAGGAATGGTTTGCCTTCCGACCGGAAAAAATTGAAATTTGCAATGTGCCGATACCGGTACGCACAGTAGTTGCCAAATAAGAAAGGCGAAATACTGGTTAGAGTATTTCGCCCCTCTGACGTCTTCGAACTAATTAAACTAAATACTATTTAGCTTGCTAGTGAGACGATCTAACGAGATCGATCTAATGAGACGATTTTTTATTTTTTTCATCCCTATGTTCTAGCTTGTTGCCCGCTTTATAAATGGCATTACCAATCTTCTCGGCGCCTGCGTTTTTAATTTTTTCGCCAGCGCGCTCAAGCATATCGCCCGCTTTGTGGCTCATTGACTCTTTCGAAGAACCAGAATTTGGTTTTTGCTTGAAATCTAGGTTTTTTGACTGATCTTTAAAATTTGTCATCGTTTGCTCCTTGTGTTGAGTAATCCGTATTGAAGCACGATCTCTTCAATTTCAGCTACGTCCTACACCTATTACAAACATCGTTCCAACAGCGAGCATTGCTTTATTTGACTCTTACCAGCCGCAACGAGGTATATGGCCCCATCGCCGCTGCCAATTTCCTCAATCTACTTAATCAACGCTTGCTTCAATAAGCCGTGATAAACCATCAAATCAGGAACAACGGGAATTAAGCTTCGATATTTTTTTGAAAACGCAGAGTCCGTGCTTTGAATTAAAAGCTCATCCACTGATTTTTTTAAAATGTCGGCTTGTTCTTGCTGGATAGCTTCTTTTTGAAAATAAACTTCATCCACAGAACTCATCAATTGGCTTAAGTTTCTAAGCCATGCAAAGTCAGGATCATTCAACAGCACTTGTAGACGTTCATTGGGGCCAAGCGGTTTCATTGTTTTTGCTTCCAACAATTCCATTTCGTTTTCCATAATGGCTTTATGAATTCGCATCATTGCAGATGAAATTTGTCCCAATTGATCTTTAAGCTCAGCAGTCGTTTTCATATGAATTTCCTTAACAAAAACATCATATAATACAACGGGGCGTCACTGGCAAGAATGATTGCGTGAAATTACGTTTATTTGGTCTACTTGGTTCTATGAAAAAACTTATTCTCGCACGTCTTTTAAGCGTTTTTGTCAGCGCTTTATGTGTAGCTTCGTGTATAACCTCGTGTCTAGTTTCATGTACAAACAAATCGTCAGAACCAACGGTATGGATTTATACGTCGCTTTACAAAGACACCGTGGCGGAAATTCAGCCACAACTTGAAAAAGAATTCCCAGGCGTGAAATTTAGTTTTTATCAAGCCGGCTCGGAAGATGTTGCAGCTAAAGTTCAAGCCGAAGACATGGCCGGAAAGATTCAAGCCGACGTTTTAGTGTTTTCAGATCGATTCTGGTTTGAAAATATGGCGACGCAAGGAAAACTGCTTAATTACAAACCAGCTAATTCTGATAAGGTTGACACTGTATTCAAAAACGCCGATGGCGCGTTCACTACGGTTAGCTTTCCAATCATGGTTCTGGCTTACAATTCGGATGTAGTCGCTGAAAAAGATGCTCCCAAATCATTCAAAGAACTGACTCAGGCCAAATGGAAAGGCAAAGTGTCTACGGGTAGCCCGCTTGCTTCCGGAACGGCATTTACAACAGTAGCTTTCTTATCTAAATCGTACGGCTGGGATTTCTTCAAAGACCTTCGCAAAAACGATTTAATTGCTGAGGGTGGAAATTCTGGCGTCGTTCGCCGTCTGCAAAGCAAAGAACGTCCGGTTGGTATTGTGTTACTAGAAAATATTCTTCGCCTATCAACCACGGACCCAAGAGTTAAGCACACGCTGCCTGAAGACGGCGCGATCATTCAATCTAATGTTTTAGGGATTGTGAAAAAAGATGGCGATCAAGCGGTTGCTAAAAAAGTAGCCGACTGGTTCTTTGCACAAAAAGGCCAAGAAGCGATGGCCAAATCATTTATGTACCCGTCGGTTCCTGGTGGACCAACACCGGTGGGGGCTCCTGAGTTTTCAACAGTGATGAAGAAGGCACCGATCTGGTCGAAAGAGTTTGTGCGAGACACGATGCAAACGCGCGAAAAAATCAAAGATGAGTTTTCGAAAATTATATTTTAATGCGTAAATCTATTTATTTTTTCGTATGGCTAGTCGTGCTGTTAATTTTTGTCGCGCCACTAGCGTATCTGGTGACGTTGCCCTCGCTGGCACAATTTTTAGAAATACTGACACATCCCAACCAGCTTACGGCGATTCAAAATACTCTTCTTGTTTCTTTATCTGTCGGAATCTGCTGCGTAGTTTTAGGTGTTCCCCTGGCGTGGTTATTAACGCGTACAAATTTACCAGGTAAAGAAAAACTGCGCACCTGGTTTTGCTTGCCTTATGCCATTCCTCCTTACGTGGGCGCTATTGGTTGGATTATTTTAGCAAATCCTAACAGCGGTCTATTAAATACCGTTTTTGGTTTAGGTCTTAATGTGTATTCGTTTATGGGGCTCGTCTGGGTGGAAACTAGTTTTCTGTTTACCTTTGTTCTACTCACTACCCTCACCGCCTTAGATAGCATGGATTCATCTTTAGAAGAAGCCGCGCGACTATCCGGCGCGAATGCGTGGGATGTGTTCCGCGATATTTCACTTCCTCTTCTCAGACCTGCCATTTTCAACGGATTTGTTTTATCGTTCCTAGCAACAGCCGCTAGCTTTGGTGTGCCCGCTATGATTGGTGGTCCCGCACGCTTGTACCTGATGACCACCCAAATCTACACCTATCAGCGTATGGGAACCACACAAGGTGTACAAATGGCCATCGGAGTTTCTGTATTGCTCATGATCGCAACGCTTGTTTTATTGTTCTTAGTACAAAACACGATCGGTAAACAAAAATCGTATTTAGTCGGCGGCAAATCAACGCGCCCATCGCTGCTACCACTGAAGCAAGCGACGTGGCCGGTGTTTACGATATTGTGTGCTTTGCTATTTGCCGTATTTATTTTGCCGCTGTTAGGACTATTGATCTCGGCATTGAGTTCAGTTCAAGGACAGTGGTCACTCAGCAACCTCAGTTTTAATAATTTCTACCGCGTTCTATTTCAAACCGAAGAAACATGGCGAGCCGTCACTAACTCATTAATTCTTGGCTTTAGCGCCGCGGGTATTTGCACCGTATTTAGTTTTTTTGCGGCCTATTTCCCAGCAAAAACGTTGCTGCGTGGACGCAGTCTTCCTGGAATCTTTGCTTCGGTCCCGTTTTCAACTCCGGGAAGCGTGTTAGCGTTGGCTTTGATCTTAGTTTTTAGCCAAGGCTACTTTGGCGTAGGACCATCGCTATACAACACACTGGGATTAATACTCATCGCTTATATAGTAAAGTACATGAGCCTTAGCATTAAGACTGTGCACGATGGCTATTCGCAAATTCATCCGTCACTCGAAGAAGCCGCACGTATTTCAGGAGCCGGCTTCGGAGCTGTCTTAAGAACTATTTATTTGCCGCTGTTAAAATCCTCATTGATTGCATCTGCTTTTTTTATTTTCATGCCAGTGATGAGCGAATTAACAATGACCATCCTCTTGAGCGGCCCAGGTTTAGAAACAGTCGGGACATTAATATTCTCACTTCAAGAATATTCGGACGTAGCCGGCGGCGGCGCTTCTGTATTATCGCTGCTAGTTGTAACTATTATTTTCACTCTCAATTTTGCTCTTAAAAAACTATCGAAAGGACGCTACGGACTATGAGTCACTTACAGTTTACTAACGTCGGAAAATTATTCAGCGGCGACAATTGGGCCGTAAAGAACTTCAATCTGACAGTCAATAACGCAGAATTCGTAAGTTTCCTAGGCCCTTCAGGTTGCGGCAAGACAACGACACTAAGAATGATCGCAGGCCTTGAAGAAAACACTCACGGCGTGATAAAATTCGATAACGATATCGTTTCAGATCCAGAAAACAAAAAATACCTTCCTCCTGAAAAACGCCATGTCGGAATGATGTTCCAATCCTATGCGGTATGGCCCCACATGAACGTGTTCGACAACGTGGCCTACCCACTCAAATTTCAAAAGCTAGACAAAGCCACGATAAAAAAAGAAGTCAGCCAAGTTCTTAAAATCGTAGAGCTAGACGGATTAGAAGAAAGAAAACCAAACGAACTCTCCGGTGGACAGCAGCAACGAGTGGCCTTAGCGCGAGGACTAGTGATGAAACCAAGAATTTTATTATTAGACGAACCATTATCTAATCTGGACGCAAAACTACGCGAAAAAATGAGACGCGACATCCGCGAAATTCAGCTACGCTTGAAACTGACTTTGGTTTACGTAACTCACGATCAGAAAGAAGCCTTTCAAATGAGCGACAAAGTCGTAGTCATGAACAAAGGCCAAATCGAACAAATCGGAACGCCTGCGGAAATTCAAAATTCACCGAGCACACAATTTGTTCGGGAGTTTGTAGAAATCGGATCGCACTAAATTTCCCATTCCATTTCGAGACATCTAAAAATGGTACGTAAACGAAGCCATGATATCCGTGCGCGAAACGTAACTACTATGGCCCGGCCGTTAAATCCGACTTATTAACAAATCTGAAGCCAGCACCCTGGCCCACTCGTTGCAATACTATAAAGTCAGAAGCAGCCACAAAGTCTTTCCCCCAAAGACGGTTGCCCCCCTAAAACCCTGCTTCCCCCAGCAGGGTTTTTTCTTTTTACGCCCCGGAAAAAACAGGCTGGCGTGTGTATTTTTTTGATTGGCGTAACGGCCTTTTTTGAAAAGCGCCAATTCAAGCTCGGTCTTCCTTTTCTGCGATCTCTCTTTTTAAACACATGAAAAAAAACGTTCCGCAGACAGGGATTCAGCGCCGACGAGGACTGCCGAGGTTTTTTTATGTGTTTAAAAACAAATCCCTCAAAAAGAAGATCCCCGCCCTAACCCTGAACAAAAGCGAAAGAAAGATGTGGATTCTTCATTTCCAAAAAAACGGGGGTTTTTCTAAATCTAGATTTTTTTATCGTTGTATTGAATGACTCCACGATCAGCGAGCCCTTTCTCAATCAGGTAGCACAGTGTGTGATAGATCAAAAGATGACATTCTTGAATCATATTCGTAGTCTCACCCGGAGCCAAGATCGTCAAATCCGCCAGAGCTTTACATTTTCCGCCGTCTTTACCAGAAAGCAAAATCGATTTGCCTCCCGATTTCTTAACCGCTTCCAGAGCACGCAGAATATTAGGTGAATTGCCAGACGTAGTGATACCTAAAAACAAATCGCCCAGTCTCATGTGCGCATAAACCTGACGGCTAAATACATAATCATAACCATAATCATTACCAACAGCCGTCATGATTGATGTGTCTGTTGACAGCGCGATACCGCGAATCGGCGAACGATCTGGACCTAGTTTTACAATCAATTCAGCAATCATATGTTGAGCATCAGCCGCTGAGCCGCCATTACCGGCCGCTAGTAACTGCCCACCTTTAGCGCAGGAATCGACGATCATTTGCGCGGCCTCTGCCACTTTGCCTTTGATTTCATCGGACTCGTTCATACGTTTTAAATTCATGATGGCGCTACCAAAGGCTTCGTCAATAAATGCTTTCATGTCTACCTCGCTGGAAAAATTCGCTGTTCGGATCATTTTCAATCTTACTCTGAAATAAACGAATTTCAATTAGATTTCAAGGCCTCAGCAAGCTAGCACCGCTCTTGCCTAGGACTTCTCGCGTTCGATGAAAAACAAATTAACCTATAAGGAGTCCCATGCTCTATTCTAAACGTGTTCAATCGGCCATTTTAGCTCTAACTGCGTTTGCTTTATTTGGCCTCAATGCTTGTGTTAAAAAAGATCAAGACCAATCGGGGTCGGTCGCAAACTTCCTGCAAAATCAATCGGGTGCACTCCTGGAACCGCAACAGATGAAACTTTGCGTGCGACCGACCCACCGATTGGGTGTTAAAAAATGTGTACGCAGCGGCAAATGGGTTCGCCTGAGCCTTGCCGCTAACGATGTCGACAACGACCGCGCCGATGTGTTTACAAACCCACGACTTTCGTTGAAAAAAGAAAACTTCTTCCAAGATACATTCCGTTTTCATGATGGAATAAACTATGTCGCTAACTACCCTGACTACTATCACACGTATGCAAACTACGGCGGCTTTGCGCATTTTATTTTCGCAATACCTAATCAAGCAGACCTAGCCATTACCTATGGCTTTTCAGGACGTGACGAAGTTTCTGAAAATTTAAAACGGTCATTGTCGATGATGGATCCCAACATCCGCGAACGTGTAAAAGTACAACACTGGAACGACGGCGGAACATTCAAAAAATATGCGTCTATCTATTTCGAAGTGATCGGCGACTATTCTGAAACAAACTATCGCTACGAGTGTGCTTGGGGCGAACAACATCAAAGCTATGATTTCACCCAAGTAAAAACAAAAGAAGGCGTCGAAGTACCAAAAATTCCAGAAACACATGTTTGGCGAAAAATTGCAGAATCGTGCGATCAATTACCTCAAAAGTCTTTTGATGGCAAATACACGTACCTAGCGTTCAAAGACGTTTCTTCGAACCCAATGTCTTCACAGCATAAGTTCACTATACAAAATCGCGATAAAATCAAAATTTACAATATGAAAAGCACTATGCCTGACGAGTCTGCCGCACGTATCGATACGATTAACCCGATGTCACAAGCTGACATGAAAATGGATGGCACTACCACGTTATTTTTAAATAGTAAAAAAGAAGAAATTTCGCGTTGGGAATCTATCTATGACGAAGACTTAAAAGATGGCTCTTTCCAACCAGAGAAAAGCAAATAAGACAAAAAAAGTTAGAACACGGATGTTCTAACTAAATAAGTCCGACAAATCATCAAGGGACAGCTCTTTTAGGATATTCGCATCAGAACTGATGATGTTTTCTGCCAGGATCTTTTTGCGTTCTTGCAGCTTTAAGATCTTTTCTTCAACCGTGTTTTTAGCAATCAGTTTATAAGCAAATACACTCTTAGTTTGACCTATACGATAACAACGATCGATCGCCTGTGATTCTGCCGCCGGATTCCACCATGGATCGATAATGAATACGTAATCGGCTGACGTTAAGTTTAGACCGACGCCGCCGGCTTTTAAGCTTAACAGGAACAAGCTGATTTGTTCATTCGATTGGAAATTATGAACGCGTTCTGCGCGGTCTTTCGTTTGACCATCTAGATATTCAAAATGAATATTCTTTTCGCGTAATTGCTGCGACAAAATCTTCAACAATGATGTGAAGCTTGAGAAAATCAAAGCTTTGTGACCTTCGTTAATCAGTGTTTGAATTTGATCAATCAACAGATCAAATTTTGCCGATGGTTCACCTAGTTTTGTTTTATCAACCAGACCCATATGACATGAAATCTGTCTTAAACGTAACAACGCACCCAAAATCTCGATTTTGGTATTTTTGATACCGTTATCTTTGATTTTAGAATTCAGTCGCTGCCAATAGTAATTTTTAATCTCGTTGTACTTGTTGCGTTCTTCGTCGCTTAATTCACAGTATAGAACTTGTTCTGTTTTACTTGGCAAGTCTTTAAGAACTTGTTCTTTCGTACGACGCAAAATAAACGGCGCCAGAGCTTTTGAGAATCTTTTCAGATCTTCGGGCTCTGACAGTTTTAACATCTTCTGACCTAATGATTCAGTGATCAAACCTGGGTTTACAACCGACAAGATCGACACTAAATCACCAATCGAATTTTCAATCGGAGTACCCGTTAAAGCAAATTTCTTTTCCGATTTGATCAACTTCGTACTTAACGTTAACTGCGAGCGCGGATTTTTGATATTTTGAGCCTCGTCCAAGACGAAAAAGAAAAATGGAATTTCTTTTAACTGTTCGATGTCATTACGAAGCGTATGGTAGGTGGTTAACAACACGTCAAACTTCTTCGCATCTTTGATTTGCTCTCTACGGTCATTCCCAAAATAAGTAAGGACTTTTATTTTAGGCGTGAATTTTTCAAACTCATTACGCCAGTTAAACACTAAGCTCTTTGGCGCCACGATCAAACTTGGACCCGATGCTTTCTCTTTAGCTTGCGAGAATATAGAAAACACGGCTAGCATTTGGATTGTCTTACCTAGACCCATGTCATCGGCTAAGATTCCACCCAAAGAATTTTCGCTTAAGATATTCATCCATGACACACCCTTTTTCTGGTAATCACGAAGTTCCCCTTTAAACGATGCACCGATCTTGACTGGCTTTAGTTCACTTAAATCTTTGATCAAGCTTTCCATTTTCGAATCGGATGGCACTAGGAAATCATTTTCAATGTACGATTTCAAAAACAGAGACTGAATACGATTAAGCTTAATTCCCGATTCTGTGGTCTGACCGATTTCAAAATAGGGTTTTAGTTTTTTCATGATATCTGACGGCATAAACGCCGTTGTACCATCTGCAAGCGTAATCAAATTGCTTTGGTTTTTAAGCGCTTTTAAAATATCTGGCCACTCCACAGTGACATCGCCAATTTTCAAATCGATCTTCAGATCTAACCAATCCATTTGATGAGACACACGGAACGAAAGGTCTTTAGCGCGGCGAATGCGATTACGATTCAAGAAGATTTGCCAGTCATGCTGACCAACTTTGTCGATCAAATCTGGTAAGTGCGTATTGAAGAATTTAAACTCTGACCGAAAACCTGATTTTTTAATTGGGCTCAGTTCAATGAATTGATTGATCAAATCATTTTCAAGTTCTTGATGACGTTTGATTTTAAGTTTTTTATTGAGATCTAAAATGTACTCTTGGTACGTACCGTCGACTTCGTAGTTGTCGTATAAGAATCGCATCTCAGCGACTTGAATTGTGCTTTCTTCATTCATATGAAGAACCACTTTTGCTTTCGGCTGCAGATCTTTGTTTTCTTCGAATTTTAAATCATCTGGTAAATGAATGTACGGCGTATTAGTAAAGTTCAGCCAATAGGTATTCAAGAAATCGAACACTTCATTCTTGGCTACAACCATTGGTCGCAACGATAAAGCTTCGTACCACATACCGTTCTTTTTCGAGTCGAAATAAGCCATGAAGTCTTCAAAGAAGATGTAGTTATCTAAATAACCGATCACTTCCTTCATTTCTTTGGTTTGATTCTTTTCGTTTTTCAAAACGACTGATAGTTTATAATCTTCTTTATCGAATTCATACAAATGTAGATCCAATGACCAGCTTTCTGGTAGCAAAGGATACGGCTGCATATCGTTGATATTGAAATCAACGTACAAGCCCGTCTTGTTTTTCTTTAGGCGATGCAGTTGACCCAGTTCCGACACAGTCTGAAGAATGTTTTCATTTTGTTCTGGGTTTACTAGAAATTCGTTGTACGTCGTCGCCTGGGATTTAGAGAAATAGTTCTTTTCTACACGCCCGATTAAGTTCCACAGAACTTCTTGTTCCTGCGTGTTTTCAAATGATGGGATTTTTTCTTGGTTCAAATCGCCTTTTTTAATAAAGCCGTATTCACCATTATATTTGCGTTCTTGAATTCTGAAATGCAAAACGAACTGGCGATAACTTAAGCTGGCCGGGATATCTAGGATGTAGAAGCCCCGTTTTAAAAAGTCGCTCGACGCTGTTCTGAATTTTGTAACTACGTTTTTGCTATCATACGTTTCCTGAGCGCGATCTAATGATCGTTTCCAGTACGGATCAGTGTTTGAACCTTTATTGGCAGGGATTTCGACTTGTTTTTCTTTAGTGTCGGCTTCCACTTGTTTTTTCTGTTGGTAGAAATAAAATACTTTTGAAGTGAATTCGTCCGTCTTTGTGTTTTTCTCAACCGCAAGAACGCTGGCCCAGATATGCGGACAATTAAATCCTTGCTTAAATTGGTTGCAGGTACATTGGAAAAGTAAATTTTGTTTATCGGGATCAAAGTTCAAATTCACGTTGTATTTATGAACGCCGTAAACTTCTGATCTAATGGCTTCGTTGCCAATTTCTAGCAACTTGAATTGTTTGCGGATATAGAAGCTGTAACCTTTGGATCGAACGGTCGGATCAAACTCTTTAGTCAAAAATTCGGAAATGTTCATTCTTATTGGTTTACGAAATTTCCCGTAAAAAATCAAAGAGTTAATCGATTCCGTTCGGAATCAGGGACATTCGTATATAGTGAAAATATAGGCTTGTAGTCAGATACGCTTTCGCGTATAATGCTTGGCTCTTTAAGATGTCCAAGCTCATATTTCGGTACCCAGAGGCCTTTTTTAGAGTTTTAAGACATTGTTAATACCTTCACTGACCGCTGTAGCGTTGCCGTTGGAGGAGTTTGACTCAATACCGGCAAGCAGAAGAATAATGCCAAAAATATAATTTCAATATTCCTGGGCCGGCAATCCTGCGATAAATTCATTGCGCTGTTTTACGCACCCTTTTGGACGATTGGAAATTACAATGTCGATACCGAGATCAAACATCAGTCGGCAACTGGCGGAAAAAAGTTCATAGGGTGATCCCAAGTGCCAAGCATTTTCGGTGACGAGACGACCAGATGCATGGATGGCATCAATAAATTGCGGCAAGCGAGTTTCTTTATGCAACTCTATCAGCACGAGTGCTTCGTCTTGACTTAACGCCCAATTCAGATCATCAGAACCACTGATGACATAAAGCAGAGCAATCTTTGGATCAAAGTTATGGGCTTGATTATATCTTTCACGACTTTTCTTGGTTTGAAAATAAGTCCAAGAATAGGCATCATATTTTTGTACCACTCTTATCGCTGGTTCGATAGATTCAAAATCTTTAAATTCGGCATTAACGACAACACGACCTTGTGACCAAACAAGAATTTCTTCATATGTGGGAATCGAAGATTTTGAAAATTTAAAGCGGCAGGCTTTTAATTCTTCTAATGTTTTGTCATGGACTTTTCCTTTGCAGTGGGTCCAAAGATCAAGGGTGTCGTCATGATAGACTACGGGGACTCCATCTTTTGAAAGATGTAAATCCATTTCAACAACGTCAACGCCAGAGCTTCTAGCGCTTTCAAAATTTCTTAGTGTATTTGGCCAGTGGCCAAAAAAAAATCCACCTTGATGGGCCCCGGCTCTTGCCCCATGAAGTCGCATTTTTAAAGCATCTAGACTTGGAATAGAAGCGCTTGCCAAGTTGGCATTAAAAATTAAAATTCCACCAGCAAAAAGTAAATGCTTAACAAAAAATGGCCTCATGATTTCCTCCAGGAGCCCTTGCTCCTAAATGAAACAAGGCTCTGTAACTCCTACAGAATACAGATGCAGGCGTAATTACTTGATGGAAATGTGAAGAACTGCCTTATAAATGTACCTTGGTTGGTCTCACGACTCGACCTTTATTTGGACTGTAAATATTTTTTAAAGACGCCCAAAGTATCGAAACGATACAATTTCGAATTGCCCGGCAATTCGTTGATGTCTCGCTTTGAGATTAAATTAACAATTTGAAATCAGTTTACTATTCGGCACTTCAAAGCCTAGCTTGAAATCCAGACATTTGCGTTAAGTTTTTATCTCTGAGACCGATGAACCAAAAGACTAGAAGATATAGACGGCCCTCCATTTTACCGAGGGCTACCGACTAGAGGCATTAGCCTTTGATTGGTACCTCAATTTGGAGTTCAAAAGAACTTCC
>NCGL01000008.1 GCA_002256935.1 Bdellovibrio sp. 28-41-41 | reverse complement strand
TGGCTGTGCCACGCCTCAGTCGGCCACCTTGTGCGGCCTCGATTTAGCCCATTTTAAAGACACTCTATTTCTGTTTTCAAAAGTTATTGGAATATTGTAGATACAAAAAATAAAGGCTGCCTTTTGGGCAGCCTATTTTTATTGCATTTCTTTGCTTTGATTGGATTATTGGAAGTTTTGTACTTGGCCGATGTAGGGTAAGTTTCTGTATTGGCCTTCGTAATCTAGGCCGTAGCCTACTACGAATTCATTCGTGATTTTGAAACCTACGTGATCTAGCTGGCATGGGACTTTTAATGCTTCTGGTTTTTCTAGAAGAGTTACTGTTGTTAGGCTCGCTGGTTTTCTAGATAAAATTGAGTTTTTAAGGTAATTCATTGTTAAACCTGTATCTACGATGTCTTCAACAAGTATAACATGGCGGTTTTCAACGGGTTTGTTTAAATCTAGAGTTACTTTGATTTCGCCGGATGATGAAGCTCCGTGATAGCTAGAAACGCCATAGAATTCACAGGCTAAATCAGTGTCGATGTTACGGATTAAATCCGAGTAAAACATGAACGAGCCTTTTAGTACGCAGATAGCGACAACGTCTTTATTATGGAATTTCTTAGTTAGCTCTTTGCCTAGCTCTTGTACACGTTGTTGAATTTTTTCGGCAGAGATAAATGGCTTGATTTGTAATTCCATGTTTTTTTCCTTATTTCCTTAAAAGCTGATGTCAGCAGTTTAGTTAAAAATACATACAAAGTTCAACCTAAAAGTTGAGCTGGCTGTGCAGTTCAATCTTAAAAAACTAAACGAACGAATTATTCATAACTTCACCAAAGCCGCCGCCACCGGGGACGATGTAGTCTTTGGCGTTTAGGCCTTTCTCCTGGTTCCAAAGCATTCCTGGCTCGCTGGCTAACGCTTTTACGCTAGAAAGTCCACGATCCAAGCGAATGGCTACCACTAAAACATCAGGATGCGTTTCTGTGATTTTCTTTAGGTATTCTGGAGTCACGATTAAATGCATTGCAATAAATCGAACCGGTTTCCCAGGAACGTTCTGCTTGTAATGATTGATTGTCGACATAATCGTATTGCCGGTAGCACCCATGGGGTCAGGAATCAAAACGAAGCTATTTTCAACGCCGCCACCAATTTTAAAGCCGTCTAATTCCGTCTTAGTCACTTGGCTGTTTGAATTGATAGCACGAGCCGCAAAGATATGATCTTGGCGGATGTTTTCTGGTTTTAAAAACAGGTGCAATTTTTCGTAACAAATATGTGACGGGTAGGTGCCAGCACGAGCCAGGTTAATGCAAACTGCTTTGGCTTCTGGGGTAATCTGCTGAGTTTTTAAAAGAACTTCAGGATGTTCCTTGTGCATGCGAGTTGCTACCGAGATGTCGTGTGAAGGAAAGAAGTTATTTACGACTTCGGCTAGAAGCTGCGAATACAAGTATTCAACGTAGCGATTAATCTCGGGTTGAAATGTCGTTGGCTGACACAGTTTTGCTAATAGACCAAGAAGGTAGGGTTGATTAACGAAGTGAACGTTTTTTCCGTAATGATGTTTCATTACGAGGTCTTTTATCAAAGGCTGCGAACAAGTCTCTATTTATTTTCAATAGTGTAAAAAAATACTGAGAAAGTTTTTCCGCCAAGAAAGTTTTGTGACTTATAAATCTCAAAAGGACTGATGGCCGTCAGGTATTCTTGTTGGGCTGACATAGGGAATTTTGAAAGTATTTCAGCCATGTAGTAGGTTTGGGTGCGACCGGCGTCGACGTCCATTTCACCTCCACCCACATAGTCCAAATTCTGATAGCTTTTAGCGCCGCTATCGTGTCCCCCCACCTGAAATCGCTTAGATACTTTCACTTCTATCTGTAGTCGACCGCTCGGTGAATCTTTTAAAGTCACCGTATGGGTAATACCCACATCACTATCGACACCTGAGCTTTTAAGACCCTGGAACCATTCGGTCGGTTTATTCTTTTCGAGTGTTTTAGATAGTTCTGTATAGGCGTTAAAATCATCGCGGTACGAAAGAACACGAGTCATCGGCATATTTATCACACCTTGAGCAAAATCAGTACTGCTCGCTTGGCCATTGGCGCGGGCTTCTTGATATAGAATATCGATCCCTTTGGTTGAAACCTCCGCGAAATAAACTTTAAGTTCATACTTGCGAACTGCCGTGTCTTCCTTGGCTGCAGGATCTTTCCGGAACAATTGGTTTTCTAAATGTTCGCGGATCTCTTCGGGAGTTTGGTTCTTAATATCTTTGTCTGCAGAAGCAGAGGCACCCGCAGCAGCAACCGTCGTAGTTCCGTTAGTATTTGGCGGAGTCTGTGACGCATGCGAATTCGAGTCGTCCTTAGGGATCCCAGTGACTTCGACCTGAGTAGATTCCTCGCTTATATATTGGCGCTGAGACAGACTAAATTTTTTAGATTCCCTAGAGGCCGCATCATGCGAGCCTCGGCTAGTTTTAAAAAAGTAAAATGTGCCGGCGAACAAGGCCACAATAACGATAAAGAACAACGCCGTCGCATTTTTTAGCATTTTAGCGACAAAGGTATCTGCTGGTGGTTTATAGCTAGCCATTTCAATTCCGCACTTGGCACAGAATGGATCTTGGGGCTGTTCAAAAAGGCATTTCGGACATCGGACTAACATATCTACAGGATAAGAGAATAGCCATTGACGCACAATTAAAAAATTCTTACTTTCGGCCCATGCTTCATATACCGGTCCTTTCGAACGAAATAGTCACTGCTTTTGAACCTTTTGTAGATCAAACTGAGATCGTTTATTTGGACGGTACATTCGGTCGCGGTGGTCATTATAAGCTGCTCTTGGAGAAGAACCCTAATCTAAAAACCTTTGCTTTTGACCAGGACCCAGACGCGCACACCTATGCGCGCGAGAACTTTGCCGATCTGATTCAATCAAAGACGTTGAACCTGTTTCAGGATAATTTTTTAAACTTTGATAAGCACTATACAGGCGGAATCGATTTCGCTCTTTTAGATCTAGGCGTAAGCTCGCCTCAATTGGACCGCCCAGAGCGGGGTTTCAGTTTTTATCACGACGGTCCGCTCGACATGCGAATGAATAATTTAGAAGGTGAAACGGCCGCAGACCTTGTGAACAATATGAGTGAGAACGACCTTGTTGTTCTATTCAAGACCTTTGGAGAGATTCATAATCCGTTCCGTGTCGTACGCGCGATTCTCGAAGATAGACAAACAACACCATTTACGACCACGAAACAATTGTCGGGCTTGATCGAACGTGTCGATGGCTGGAGAAAGAAAGGTTTTCATCCGGCGACTCAATATTTTATGGCTTTAAGATTGAAAATCAATCGTGAGCTTGAAGTTGTTGATCAAGTTCTGCCGAAGCTAATGGAAAAAATGAACAAGAATGGTCGTTTGGCTGTAATCACGTTTCATTCGTTAGAAGATCGTATTGTCAAAAATCTATTCCGTATTTATCCAGAACTAGGTGATCCACTTCGTCGAAAAGTCACTCATCCGACTCGTGAAGAAGAACTTGCGAATCCTCGCAGTCGCAGTGCTAAATTGCGCGTGTTCGTCCGCACATAAGCCTAGTCCGGTCTAGCGGCTATCGTCTTAGGTTTTCCCTTTTTTCGTATAATAAGGTCTAATCTAGGAAAGAGGTCATGGATGAACTCGGTCTTTTATAAACGTAATCGTAAAGATATTAACCCCTTTTTAAGTATCATGATATTGGTGGGCACTTTATTTCTAATCGCATTCTTGCATATGGAAGAGCGCCGATTGGGATATCAAATTTATTATTTAGCTCAGCAGAATAAAAAAGTAGAGATTGAACGAAAAATTAAGGAAATTGATTTGGCAAAGCTTGCGATTCCGTCGCAGATTATGTCGTTTGCAAAACATAAACTGACTTTGCGTAATCCAGAATTAAGTCAAATTATTCATTTAGCATCACCAACACCTCAAGCAGATATAAAAGGGAAGTCGTACGATTGAAAGCTAGAATCATTATAATATTTTTATTCTTTTCTACAGTTTGGTTGCTTGTCCTGTCGCGGGCATTTTACATTCAGGTTTGGCCAAATGAAAAACTGGCGCAACTTCAAGAAAGAAAATACCAAACTCGAATTAAATTAAATTCTCAACGTGGAAGTTTCTTAGATAAAGACAAACGGGAAATCGCTATGTCGCAGATTTCGTATTCTATCTACGCAGATCCAAAATTAGTTAAATCACCGAAAGCTACGGCCCGTCAGTTAAGCAAAATTTTAGGTGTTAGCTATGAATCTATCTTTTCCAAAATCAAAGATAAGAATCGCCGTTTCGTTTGGTTGCAGCGCTTTATCGATGACCACAAATTCGCTCGTGTAAAAGATGCTGAATTAGAAGGAATATCGTCTGTTCAGGAATGGAAACGCGTTTATCCTTTCGAGAATCTGTATAAGGGCATTGTCGGTCTAGTTGGCCAAGAAGGTGCCGGACTAGAAGGCCTTGAACTTAAATATGACAAGGCTATTTCGGGGGACAGTGAAAAAATAAATGTAAAACGCGATGCGCGTGGTCGACCACTGAATATCGACGGAATGATCGTAACCGAAAATCAAATGGGTAATGATTTAGTCATGACAATTGATACCGACTTGCAATTTTATTTTGAGACTCAATTGAAAGAAACGATGCAAACGTTTGAAGGTGAAGGGGCCATTGGGATTGTGCTTGATGCCGCCACTTCTGAAGTTCGCGCAATGGTGTCATTAGGAAATTCGGGTAAGCATGATTTGGTACTAAAACAAAAGGCAATTACAGATGTTTTTGAACCGGGCTCGACATTGAAGCCATTTGTGATGGCGCTTGGTTTAGAAGAAAATTTAATTCAAGCCAACTCAAAGATATTTTGCGAATATGGAAAGATGAAGGTCGCTGACCGCTGGATCAAGGAATCAGATTCACACCATCAATTTGCTTACCTGAGTCCATCCGAAATTTTGGCGTTTTCTTCAAATATAGGTATCGCGAAAGTTGGATTTCAGCTTGGTACAGATAAGCTGCGCGAAGGTTTGTTGAAGTTTGGTTTTGGGCAAAAAACTTTAGTCGATTTCCCTGGCGAATCCAAAGGTGTTTTACATGAAACTCCTTGGAATAGTCACTTACTGGCGAATATTTCTTTTGGGCAGGGTATTTCAGTCAATGCATTGCAGTTAACTAATTCATTCGCGGCCCTAGTAAATGGCGGCATGCTGAATCGTCCAACACTGGTCAAGGGTCGCAGAAATACAGAGACTCTAGACTACACAGAATTAGAACGAGCAGAACCGACACGTGTGATTTCCAAAAAGACTTCGGATCTATTAAAAGTGATGTTGTCATCGGTGACTCACGAAGGTGGAACCGGTGTTAATGCGCGTGTTCCGGGCTTCTTAATTGGCGGTAAAACAGGAACGGCCCAGAAAGCGAGTTCGAAATACCGTGGCTATGAACCGAACGCGTATCTTTCAAGCTTTATCGGGTTCATCCCAGTGCATGAACCAAGATATGTTATCTATGTAATGGTGGATACTCCCAAAAAGTCCTTCTACGGATCGCAAGTGGCGGCACCCGTATTCGCAAAAGTGGCTTCATTCCTGGCGCGTAAAGAAGGTATGGTGCCCAATTTAATATCTGATAAAAACTTGGTGGCAGGGTTTGATAAAACGCGCAAGCCAAGTTCTAAACCGAAAGTCGACACAACAGGATTTACTCCAGAAACAAAAATGTTGTCGTTGCGTGACGTTTTGAAGTCTTCACATGCAACGGATGATCTGGAATTTGTTGGCCGTGGTTCTAAAGTGGAATTGATGGAATCAGAAGATGCCGAGACTGGCGCGAAAAAAGTAAAAGTCTATTTGAAAGCGAACTAGTTAGATTCTGCAGGGGCTCTGGTATTTTGAATCCAGTGATAACCGCGGCAACCTAGTTTGCTTGGGTGTGAAAAACATGTGGAAAATTCGCCTAACATAAAATCACTATTTGGATTCAGTTTTGTTGTAATTTCTGGGTTAGCGATGAGAGCTACTTCTTTTGAAGACAGCTGGAAGTAGTTGTTGCGTCCCCAGCAATACAAATCGTTGTTCGGGCTTTCTGCGCACGTATGATATTTACCGACTTTAACTTTTTTAAACTTCAGCGTTTTTGAAACTAATGTTGGTTTCAATGTGGGTTCTTGGTGGCCGAGTCCGATTTGACTAAAATCATTTTTTCCCCAACACTTAACTTGGCCATCAACTGTAATTCCGCAGGAATGAAAATCGCCCAATGAAACTTGTTTGTACCGCGTGTTGGGATCAATATTCTGAATTGTGCCTTGGTAGTGAGCTTGTCCTGTGCCAAGTTGTCCAAAATCACTTCGTCCCCAGCATCTAAGTGTATCGTCTTCTTTGATACCGCAGGTGTGGTAGGCGCCAGATGAAATAGATTTAAATTTTATATTTGGATCTACAGTAAGTGGAACTTTCGATGACTTTATATGTCCAAGTCCAAGTTGGACAAAGTCTCCGCGTCCCCAGCATTTAGCAAGGCCGTCCATACTAATACCACATGTATGATACAGACCAACGCTGATCGATTTATACTGATTGTTGGGATCTACAGTAGTTGGCGTCGGCACATTTTGCTGAGTTGGGTCGCCGATTTGTCCATAACTGTTATCACCCCAACATTTTAGAGCGCGCCAGTCCTGATCGTCTTTTTTAACGATAGTTATACCACAGCTATGGAATAGTCCTACTTGCAGAGATTCCCATTTTGGAAACGTATTTATTTCCAATAATTGAACGTAGTCTCTGCTTGTATTGGCACCAAGTTGATGAAATCGATTGTCACCCCAGCAGAATGTTTTTCTATCTGAAGTTTGAATGCAGCCTTGATTTCCAATCGCCGTCATTGCAGTGATATTTTCAAAAGGCATTTCAAAGTTTTTGAATAAATTCAGCTTACTTTTTGCAATTTCAGAGTTAGAAACTATCACTGCATTGTTCTTGTTTCTATTTTTAGGCATCTCGTAGCCAACGAAATAAACCATTAGAAGAACGATCGCCACAAACGCGCCGTATATCCATTTCAAATCTTTTTTAGTTTCAAGTTCTTTGAATTCACTTAGATCCTGAACTTTGAAATTAATAGATTTTAATGACGTGGATGTGCGAGAGTTTGACGTCTTGCCATCGTTTTGAGTTGCTACGATGACCGATTGATTGACCGAAGACTCATTTTCCGGGTGATACGAGAATTCCGAGAAATCTTCCGAATTGATTTTCAACTGACTGAATTTAATTAGCTTATCTTGAGATTTTTCAAATGAATGATAAAATGTATTCTTTAAATAATCGCTAAAAATATGTTTATTGAACTCAGGAAAATGGATGTTCAAAAATGTACTGATAGCGTTTGAAAGGTCCTGACCCGATTGATAGCGTTCATTTTTATCATTAGATAGGCAGCGATTTACGATTTGAACGAGTTCGTGATATTTTGGATCTACGTGCAATCCCAAATCAGGAACAAACCCTTGTTTGATTTTATTTAGCGTTTCAATTTCTGTTTCTGAAGCGAACAAGCGACGATTAGCCACAAGTTCCCAAGTAATTACACCTAACGAGAAAATATCTGTTCTGTGATCCATGGTATCGCTTTTTACTTGCTCGGGACTCATGTAGCCAAATTTGCCTTTTAGAGTACCTGAGCTAGTTGTTTCGCCTTTGTTAGTTGATTTAGCGATACCGAAATCGATAACTTTCACTTCACCGTTATAGCTAACCATGATGTTTTGCGGGCTGACGTCACGATGGATAATGTTGAGCGGCTGGCCGTTATAAATATCACGTGCATTGTGTGCATAGTCTAAACCGCTAGCGACTTCTCGGATGATGTAGGCAATAAACTCGATAGGTAACTTTCTGTTTTCATTCCCAAGAGCTTGAATAATTTGTTTTAAATTTTTGCCATGAACGAATTCCATGACGATATAAAACTGGCTGATTTTATCAACGCCGAAGTCAAAAATATTCACGATGTTCGAGTGATTCAATTGCGAAGCGATTTTAGCTTCTTCTTTGAACATAGAAATAAAATCATCGTTTTCAGAATAGGCCGTTAGGATTTTTTTGATCGCAAAAAACTTGTGAACACCTTCGGCGCCAGAGCCGATAGCTAAATGGATTTCTGCCATACCGCCGGCAGCCATCTGTTCTAAAAGTGTATATTTACCTAATTTCTGAAACTTCATTTCAGTATATAAAATCGGTTTTTACATAAAATTAAAAAGGGATCTTTAGTCTAGAACCTGATCAATAAACTGGCCTAACTGTGTCAGGACTCCCTGGGGAATCTCGTGACCACCGCTAAAAAAGTGCGTCTTCGTCTTTAGTCCAGTTTCATTCAGAAAAGTATCCAGCGCTTTAGACCCGGCAATAGGCAAAACTGGGTCAGAATGACCATGACTAAGGAATACACTTTTGCCTTTCAGATGATCAGTAGGTTGTGCTTTTAAATAAGCTTTGTTGATTAGATTGGTCGACAACAATCCAAGAGCACTGAAATTTTGGGGAAACGTAAAAAATAAATCCTGTGCTAGCATTCCGCCCTGACTAAAGCCTGCAATCAGAGTCCTTTTAGGGTTTAGGTCTTTCATAGTTAGCCACTTTTGAAATTCACTGCGTAGTTTTTCGATACCTTTGGGAATTTCAACCGACGTATCCAAAGTAGAACCGGCTTCTTGATAGCGATCGATAGGAATTGGCCACCATGCTTTCCCGATCCAGTGTGCACCAAGTGGAATGCTGAGCGGACCCTGCGGAAAAAACCAATTGCATTTCACTTTCGTTGGTATAGCTCGTGACAGTGGCGCCAGATCCTGTGCGTCAGCACCATAGCCATGAAACAGAATAACATTAGCAAATTTGTCGTCTTCGAATATTTCTACAGCGTCTTTATCAAATAGATTCATGGTGGACATCTTAGCATTAAAAATACTATTGTATAAAGATGAAATTTTCTGAATTCATGGATTTTTTTCCTCCTAACTCGGTTATTTTCCCTAAAAAATCACGTAAACCATCGCGCACTGGCAAAATTAGCCAGTTAGTGGATTCTTCTAATAAAGTTGTCAAATCTAGCGTGTTCTTTGCCATCAAAGGAAATTCAAGCGATGGCCACAAATATATTCAAGATGCCGTCAAAAGAGGCGCGATGTTAGTGGTGCTGGAAGATAAATCTTTTATTCGAAATGTAAAAACTGTCCCGTATGTTTTAGTCAGCGATAGCCGCCGTTATTATGAAAAAATGTGCTCATTGTTTTTTGGACGCCATGACGAAACCATGTTTAACGTCGGAATTACAGGTACAAATGGCAAGACATCAACCACGTACATTATCGAATATATTTTGCAATCCCATGGAGTCAGCACCGGTGTTATCGGAACCGTGAATCATCGGGTAGGAAAAAAAGTATGGCCGACTAGCCATACGACGCCCGATCCATCGACAGTGCATAGCCGTTACAAGGATTTCCGCAAACACGGGGCGCAGGCGTCGGCTGTTGAAATCACTAGTCATGGTATTGATCAAAAGCGTATGCATTCTATCAATTTTGATATCGGCATTTTTACTAATTTGACCCAAGATCATCTAGATTATCATGGAACGATGGAGAACTATTTTTCTGTGAAGGAAAAACTGTTTACAGAGCTACTAGCTCAATCGAGCAAGATCGAAAAATTTGCCTTGGTTAATGGTGATGATCCTTACGGAAGGAAATTAAAAACGCACTCGACAGTGTCGAAGCATTTTTTTGGCAAAGATAGAAAATTTCCAATCTGGTTTGAAGTAAAAGAAAAGCATTTTGAGTTTCAGAAATTGGAAATTGGCTATTTCGATCAGCGATTTCAAATGAAATTTCCATTGCTGGGTGATCACAATATTTATAATTTTATTTCAACTTTGTTTGTTTATGATTACTTAAAAATACCGATGGCTTCAGTCATTAAAAAAATGGAATCATTCGCTGGAATTCCGGGTCGACTGCAGCGAGTCCGTGAGATTAAAAACAAAAACGTATTCGTTGATTTTGCTCACACCCCAGATGCGGTAGCTAAGACAATCGAGACCGTGCGGGAACTTCGCACTGAACTTAAATCGAATAACAAAATTATCACAGTGTTTGGTTGTGGTGGAGATCGAGATAGTACTAAGCGGCCAATCATGGGTCAGATTGCCGAAGGCAAATCTGATGTTGTCATCGTAACGTCCGACAATCCACGAACAGAAGATCCTATGGCAATTATTGATCAAATCAAAGCCGGATTTAGCAACCAAAGCGACAAAATATTTGAAGTGAATAGATCTTTAGCTATTCAAAAAGCTATGCAGATTTCAAAACCGGGCGACATTGTTTTGGTTTTGGGTAAAGGTCATGAAAACTATCAAATTATTGGTGATAAAAAGCGTCCTTTTGACGATTACAAAGAGGTTATAAAGTATGCAAAATGAATCTCTAAAACTGGATGATATTCTAAGATGGACCGGTGGAAAGCTTGTCCACAAAGTGAAAGATACATTTGATTTTATCGGTACGGATTCTAGAGCCGAGTTAAAAGATAAACTTTTTATTCCACTACGCGGGGATGCATTTGATGGGCATCACTTTATTAAGATGGCGATTGAAAAACAGTGTAGTGGCGTAGTCTTCGATATGAAAGCTAAAGATCCTGTGGATTTTGATAAATCGGCAGTAACTCTGATTCAAGTGGAAGACACTCTTAAAGCACTGCAGGATATTTCGCAGGGCTATCGCAAAAAATTAAAGAAGACAATCGTGGCAATTACTGGCTCCGCTGGAAAAACCACGGCGAAAGAATTTACATCGCAAATTTTTAATACTTATAAAAAATCATACGCGAACGTGGGTTCTTTTAACAATCATTGGGGTGTTCCCTTTTCACTGCTGAATATGCGTACGGCGGACGAATACGGCATAATTGAAATGGGAATGAATGCGTACGGTGAAATTCAGCGTCTAGTAGAAATCGCGGATCCCGACGTTGTTGTTTGCACGATGGTTGGCCATGCTCATTTTGAACATTTTGGTTCGCAAGAGAATATTGCTAAAGCAAAAAATGAAATCTATCAGTTCTCACGCCCGGATGCGCTCAGAATTTTTAATATTGATGATGTAAACGTTCGCAAGATGATGGATGCGTTTTTAAAAAATCAACCTGGTAAACGGGTATTGCAATTCTCGCAATTAGATTCAAAAGCCGATGTCTACTTAGCATTGAAAAAAGTTTCATCAGAAGGCCTATCTGTTGAAGGAACAATCGCCGCTCAATCCGGCAAAGCTTTAGTGCCCGTATTTGGAAAGCATAATATCACGAATGTGCTAACAGCGGCGGCATTGGCGCTATCTATAGGAATGAAACCCGAAATGATTTGGAAAGCATTAAGTAAACTAAAAACAAACTGGGGGCGCAATCAGCTGTTAAAAGCGGATGCGGGGGCTCAAGTTATATTTGATGGTTACAATGCTAATCCCGATTCCATGCAGAGCCTGATCGAAAATGTCAGTGAAACTCAGGTCACTGGCAAGCGCGTTCTGGTTTTGGGTGAAATGCTTGAGCTCGGTGAATCCAAAGAGAAGTTTCATTTTGAATTAGCTAAAAAAATTAGATCTAAAAATTATGATCAGGTCGTATTCTATGGTCCTTCGTGGAAACAATTCAAAGAGGCGTTCGATAATACCAGTGCTAAGCCACGTGTGTGGGCAACTGAAAAAATGGACGAATCTATTATCAATGAAATTAAAAACGATCTTAAGCCAGGTGACCTTGTTGCTATCAAAGGTTCACGTGGCATGAAGACAGAGAAAGTAGTGTCGTTACTAGTTCAGGCTTTCTCGCACGAAAAGATTTAGATAAAACTTAACTAAGAAATCGACTTTAAATTCAGAACCATTGAACGTCCAAATGACTTCGTCAAACGGGCGTACTTGAATTTGCAATTTTTGGTCATCAAAAATCTTTGAATTAACTTTAGATTCAATCGCATGAACAGAACTGATTAATTGAGATCCAATAAAATTAAATCGAATTTCAATATTTCCCGGCTCTTTCATCGTGAAAATCATTTTGTATCCATTGCGAAACAACATGAAATCGGAATGAGTCTGAGCAATCGTGTAGATTTTAATTTTACTTTGCGGGGTTGGCTTTAGTTCGTTGTACAGCTGAGTAGCTTCTGTGAACTGTGCTTTTAATTCATAAAGTAAATCTAATGTAGATTTAACAATTAGGCGCTGCTTTTTGTATTCTGGATTAGAATCAACAATGCCTGATTCTAAAATTTTGTTTTCGGATTCGATGAGTTCCTTAATCCATTCCATTTGATTCATCCATGCCCCCAATGGTTATTGCTAAGTCCTTATTTAGGATAAAGGCTTAGTGAAGAGGTTTGCAACATAAAAGATATAGGGCGGAAAGGCTCTTAGAAAAAAGAGCCGACTTGAAAGCTTGTTGTAGCTGATGAACTAGACGTGTACGAACCAGCCAGAGGATTATAAATACCGATAATAGCCGTTAATGGCATTTGATACGCGATGTTTAGGTCAAAGCGAAATTCAAAACCCATGTTCCAGAAACTTTGATTCGTCGATACATTTTTAAATACGTTGTCGGTCTTATGATAAGCACGGCCGTCCAAAAACACACCATCAGATATAAGAGCGCCATGTAAGCGGCGTAAGAAGATCGGATGAGTTGAATTACCGCGATTGATTTCACGCATAGGAAAACGATATTCAAATTTTGGATTGATCATGGTTTCGCCAACAAATTGACCTTGAAGGTAGCCGCGCATCAAGAAATAAGGAACGAGAGGATCTTGTTGCAACAATAATGAGTTCGTTGGCATACCCAAAATCGGACTGATGCGATCGCTTGAATAAAGAGCATCTAACTTGAAGTAAATGACATGATTTTCAACAAGCAGATCTGGCCAATATTGAGATGTGCCCAGCAAAAATTGGGTTTGCTGAATTTTTTCACCACTTTTTAAATACTGATTCATCCCAACATAATAATTTTGGCCCGAGAAGGGAGTTGATAGCGAATTGGTGCGTTCCAAATCAGCATAGTTAAACATAAATCCAGCACCCTCACGGCTATACTGAGTGGTCGATGTTTTCGCGTCGATCTGTTTTGCACTGACTTGTAAGCTAGCGTTTTTGCTCATGTGCCAGATGTTAGGTTGAACAAAAACGGAGCGTGTTGAATACGTGGCTGCGTTGGATGCAAACACGAAGTACGTCGTGTACTCGTTATACACGAATCCAAATTTATGTTTGTAAACTTGGTTTAGGTACGTACCATCGACTGCTGTTTTCCCAGTTGCCGAATCGAAAACTAAATCCAAAGAATACGTGTGTTTTTTAAGCGGATCAAAACCACTTGTTTGTGCTTGCAAAAGGAAACGATTGTCGCTGCTTGAGGTTGCAACGAACGGTATCCAGTATCGTGGCCACAGGTAAGAATAAGGGGAATAGTCTCGGGCAGGAAAATTTCCTTTAGGTTCGGGAGCGATTGGTGTTTTCGGTTTGTCGGGAAACTGATTGGCATAAAGACGGCCAATTTTTGGAAGCTCATCGGGAGTTTTGGTTAGATCGGTTTGACTTGAAAAATGAACTTGGGGGCCCTTAGACGTTAACTTTGTGAAGTACATATCCTTCGTCAGAGGATCTAGAGTGTACGAAAAAGATCCTGTGTAGATATGAGTTACCGCTTCGGCCTTGCTATCTTTCAAATTATTAATGTAAATGTTGCGAATACCATTTTTAGTTGAAGAGAAATATAAGTTTCCACCAAGCACAGTTGGGTAGCGAGCCTCGGGGAAATCGGTTAGCATCGGCTTCATCGCGCCAGAAGAGATATCGTAAGACACTAAAAACTCTTCGGTCGTTGGTTTTCTTAAGGAAAAAATAATCGTAGTTGCATCCACGTAGCTAGGACTCGAGATCCGTTCTTGCAAAGGTGCTGACCAAAGAACTTTTACTTTCTTTGTTTTTAAATCCAAAACTGCTAGGCGAGTTTTCAGAGCATCAAGTTTGACGAATACAACTTGATCGCCTTCGGGAGATGGCGAGGCTTCACGAGCACGCTCCCCCGATGTCAGGCGTTCTGTTTTCTTTGTCGTGAAATCAAAAAGGAATAAATCTGAATACGATTCTGCCGGGCTATACGTATCGATTTTATCGTAAACAATTTTGTATGTTTTTGGAATCCAAGAAATACGTTGAATATTGCCAGCGATGGGGCCATCAGGATTATTTTGATCCTCGTCGTCCACCTCGTAGATGTCATCAATCTGATTGGAATTCTCGATCTGACTTGGATCTAGAACGATAAAGTTACCATTTTTATTTTTTTCGAGGATCTTAACTTCTTTTACATCACGCTTTGAAACGGCTAGGTAAGCGAGATATTTTCCATCAAAGCTAATCGCGGGACTAGATGAATATTTCGATTTTGGATCCATCGGTTGAGCAATCGATTCTGGCAACTGCTTGATGACATCAATTTGTTTCAGAACTTTTTCTTCCGTCGTAAACAAGGTGTCTTCGAAGAATTTTTCGTAATCGCTGCCTAAGTAATCTTCAGCAGGGGTATTGATAAAAAATGGAACTCGGCCCGCTTGGCGGTCGTGCAATTGCTTTACAATAGTAGGCGTTTCTTCCGCTGCCATTTGGGCCCAAATTAGGGAGCCAAACAGGTAGGGACGGTTGCCCTCAGGCCATGTGTGCAAAAACTCGTTAATTTCAAAAATTTTGAAATCGCTTAGAGTATCGTTTAAAACAAACGATCTTAGCAGAGATTCTTGGTAGTTCGAACGCAAGCGACCACCGTTAGAGAGTTGTGTTTCAAGATAAACTGAAACTCCCTCTTTCCACCAACGCGGCATCAGGCCATTTGGGGAAATAATGGAGCCAAAAACAGGACGTAGGTAGCGATAAAAACTGCGAGCCCCTTCGAAGGTTAAAATATGAGCATATTCATGAGCTAAAAGCTCAAATGCCCAATCGCCGTAGTCGGCTAGACTCTCGCTGGTGTTCGGTAGCACTGGGTAGATCATGATGTGGGGATAAGGGATGCGAGTTGCATAACCATTGGTCAAATCTGTTTTGTCGTTGATCACAACGGTAGTTTTGTTCGGTTTTTGCGAAAAATAAGGGTCTAGTGCCTTGTAGGCGCGCTCTAAACTACCCGCAATGAAAAAGCCAGTGTCCATTTTTTTTTCGTCTACAACGACATAAAAATGGGGAGTTTCTATTGTTTTGAAGCGTAAACTGGGAGGAACTTCAAAACTATGGGCAAAAATGACAACAAAAAGAACAAATAAAAATATTTTTGACATCCTTTGAGGGTAATACCTAAAGCGTTGCAACATCAAACTCGTTTGACTTTTAGAAGCCATGCAATAGATTTTATAGTGTTAGAAACAAAGCACGTCGTGAAGAAACATTAGGAGAATGAAATGACAAAAATGAAAAACGTAACAAAACTAATCTGTATCTTAGCTATCGCAGTCACTTTTGTTAACTGCCGAGGCAAAGAAGAAAAACCTTCAGATGCAACTCCAACTGAATCAACTGGTGCAACAGCAGAAAATTCAGCTGTTGATTCAACTGCGATGTCATTTGATCCATCTGGTTCTGACAGTGGTAAAATCGATGGTCTAAAAACGGTGTTTTTTGACTACGATAAAGCGACTCTTTCTGGCGAAGCAAAAAAAGTAATCGCTGGTAACGTAGAATGGATGAAAAAGAATGCAAATACTAAAGTACAAATCGAAGGTCACTGTGATAACCGTGGATCAATCGAGTACAACGTAGCTTTAGGTGAGCGTCGTGCTAATGCTGTAAAAGATTACATGGCTAGCCTTGGTGTTTCTGGAAGCCGTTTAGCAACAATCAGCTACGGTGAAGAAAAACCTCTAGTATCTTCTGAAAATGAATCAGCTTGGAAGAAAAATAGAAGAGCTAACTTCGTTCCGTCATCAATGTAATGTAGGTAATGATTAAAAAGTTATTTTTATTTTTAATCAGCGTATTTAGTTTCCTTACCATCGGATGCCAAACCGTTGAGCCTCCTCTTGAGGAATGGGTTTTGGCTAGGGCGGCTTACGAAGCCGCTCGCTCTGTTCAGGCTGCCAAATACTCACCTGGGTTTTGGCATCAAGCCGAAGAGTCATACAAAAAAGCACGAATCCTGTATAAAGAAGAAAGCTTTGAAGAGGCGAAAGCTGAATTCATAGCTGCTCGAAGAGCCGCTGAAAAAGCGGAAAATTCTGCGCGATTAAAACGTCAGCAAAGTGGAGAGGTATTATGAAGAAGCTAGTAGTCGGTCTATTTCTAATGGCGATGATGACGGGTTGTTTAAAAACACGCACCGAAGTTAAAGAAACAGAAACTAAACAAGTAATGGCTCAACAAGTAACTACGTTGCAACGTACGAACGCAGACACAGCGAACCGTATTGCTGAATTAGAACAAGAAATTCGTGAAATGAATGGCAAAGTCGAAGTGCTTGAAAACAAGCTAAGTAAACAAAATCCTGAAAATGATAAACAAATGAAAAACGTGAACGAGCAAGTTGGTGAAGCCAACAAAAAGCTAGCGGTTTATCAGGAAGAGTTATTAAAACAAGAAAAAACGATCCAGCAGCTGACTCACGAAGTGGAAACGATGAAAGCTGAAGCTGCGGCTGCCAACAAACCAGCTGAGAAAGAAACCGAAAGAAAGACGCCACTTCAATTAGCTGATGAACATTTTAAGCAAAACGACTGGAAAAAAGCAATCATCCAGTATCAAAAATACCGAGACGAGAATCCAAAAGGCAAGAAAGTAGCTGAAAGCACGTACCGAATCGCTTACGCATTTGGTGAACTCGGCATGAAGGAAGAAGCAAAAACATTCTATGAAGAAGTGATAGCGAAATTCCCAGCCTCTTTAGAAGCAAAAAAAGCCAAAGCCAAAATCAAAGCCTTCAAGAAATAAGCGAATACCCTAAATCAATTAGAATCCTTATGGGGATTTTTCTAGGGAGTGTATTTCTTTTTTTGTCACTGTCTCACATTGGTATGTGAAACTGTCCCCACATGAGGCGTTTCAGCCGTCAGATCGATCAGAACTTGGCACAATCAATGCTCCTCTAAGTCTTAAGAGGAGTTTATGTTTTTCAAGGAATACAAACTAGAAATATTAGTCGGATCATCACTAGCACTAGCATCGGTGTATATGTTCCATCAATTGATGACGATTAAGCCTAAACACGTAAACGCGGGTGATAAGATTTCATTTGAAATGATCCGTCCTCATAAAGATATCGTAAATGAATTTACTTTAGATGGTCGCGAAATCGATTCGCGATTTGAAAATCCATTCGTTAAAAAGGACCTCGGTAAACACGCAGATAAAAAGAATGTTAAGCCTAATCTAGTGCCTATTCAGAAGAAGGCCGCTGATAAAAAGAAAGAAACGGCTAAAACTGAAGCAAAAAAAACGGGTATGCAAGTTAATGTTGTTTCACGCGATCAAAAACAGCGCATGAATTCTGATATTGATTACGACAATAGCGGCGTTGGCGGCACGGTTCAAACTGCAAATGGTTCAGACAATAATAAAGAGCCTCAAAAGAAGGAAACTGAGAAAAATGCCAAACGCAGTATTTTAGAATTCGTAGATTTATTAACAGATCCAAAAACTGAGCGTATCGGTCAGCTAGTGACTGCAATTCAGGCCGGTGAAATTAATCAAAGTGAGCTGTATGACTTCATAGGAAAAATGATGAACTCTAATAAGCCTAAAGTTCAATCGGTAGGCATTTATTTAGCTTATTACGTACCGACATATGAATCGTTTAGCTTGGTAGTAAGTCATCAAGACAAAATGACTGGTGAAGTAAAAACGTACTCTGACCAATTCCTGAACTCGTTTAACCAAGCGTCTAAGCTGCCAGTTTTAGCGCAGGCGTTGCAGTCCGACGACATTAAAGTTGTTGTCAAAGCAGGCGAAGTTATTATTTTAGGATTGCAAAATATTAAAAATGGCAAAACTATAGATTATGGTGCTCGCAGTAACAGAGGAACGAATGAAGTTAAATCATCCAGCTTTTTGGATTACTTTCTGCCAATCGCTGAAAGCCTTAAATCAAGCCAAAATCAAACTGTTGCAAGTCTTGGTTCAGCTCTTTCACAGCAGCTTTCGGCAATCGCTTCCACACCTTAATTTTCAAAACTTTAATCTATACAACATAAGAGTTATTGTTTTGTTGTTGTTTTTAGCACCCTCAATTTTCGCCTCATTAAAATTACCGAATGGTTTAGATTCAGAAAAACGAAAAACCGTAATGAAGACAATCGGCTTTGTCGGGACAACTAAATATGTATCCAACGGCTATATGCTGGGTGGGTACGACGGTGTCGAAATTTCTTCCCAGGTAGAATCTGTCGCATTTGCCGATATAAATTCTTTAAGCACAACGACTGTAGATCAGCAGAACCAAGTCCTGACTCGTTTTGGTATAGCCAAGGGCTTTTATCATAACGTCGAAATTTCGTTTCAATTTATTCCATTCTTTCTGCAAACAGAAATGTCAGGTTATAGCGGATCTTTGAAATATACATTTTACGAAGACGAACAAATGCCCGTAACGATCGGCGTCCTACTTCACGGGGGCGGCATTAATTTTGGAAACTTGCTAGGTGTGCAAAGCACGGGTTTAGATTTTGTTATTAATTACTTCACCAAGTACTGGTCCTTCTACGGCGGCTTCGGCCAAGCTCGGATTATTGGCTCATTTATCGGTGGGAATAATGGTTTGACCGATGATCGTATGACGGCGACAGAGGATCTTGCTCAGAACCGAACGTTTGCTGGATTGTCGTACGACTTTCAGAATTTTCAAATGGGGCTAGAGGTTGAGCGATTTTATGAAGGGGCTGCTGTTTTGAAGATTGGTAAACGATTCTAATTTTATTTCCCGAAATTTTTTGCATCCATACTGAACGGATTTGTATGGATGCGACGGATTCTATCTTTGGTAGAACTATTTTAATAATTTCGCCATTTCTTGATTACGTAGGCCGGCTTTTTCGAAAGCGACGCGCAGTGATCTCTCGATCTCAGAATCACGCATAGACTGCAATCCCGCCTCGGTAACGCCTTTTTTAGAAGCGACTCTGGATTGTAATTCATCCAAATTTAAATTCGCGCTATTTTTCGCAAGTAAAGAGGCTCCTAGAAATGTCTCTAGAGTTAGATTTTTGGCTACGTCTTCGTCAAATCCATATTCGATCATCCAATCTTGCCAGTAGATCATCAGTTCATAAACAAAACCGACACCGCTCGAGCACGCCACCATAAATGATTCGAACTGATCTTCGTCTTTTACTTTAGTCGTTTGACCAAGTGGCTTGAAAAAATCTTCTACCAAGGTATCTAAGTAGGAATCGGGTTGGTCTGTGAAATAGCCTACTAGGCCTTGTCCAATCAGCGTTGGTGTGTTGGGCATCAAGCGAATCCAGCGCAGCAGCGGCAAATGTTTTTTCAGGGTGCTCAGTTTGATCCCGGCAGCAAGGCTGATCACAATTTGCTTTTCTGTGAAAATTCCTCCTAGTGGATCAATCGCGGCAAGCAAATCTTGAGGCTTCATTGATAAAACAACGACTTGCGAACTTTCAACAAGCTCTTCATTGCTTTTGGCAATGTTGACGCCGTATTGATCATGCAGTTTTAGTGGTTTTCCCGGAGACCGATTGCTGACATAAATTTTTTGTGCAGGAACAACTTTGTTATCGATAAGCCCTTTGATAATTGCCTGCGCCATATTTCCGCAGCCCATGAAGCCAATTGAGTTTATACCAGAAAATACCATTTAAACCCTTTCACCAAAAAGTATGGTGCCTACGCGAATGACCGTTGCGCCTTCTTGAAGTGCGATCGGGTAATCCTGACTTGTTCCCATGGATAGACTATCCAAAGGGTGACGGCTTGTATCTGTTTTTTTTCGAAGTTCTTGTTGTAGTTGATATAAATTTTTAAAATGCTGACGAGTAGCGGACTCAATGTCACTCGCCGGTGGTAAGGCCATTAAGCCTACAATTTGTAACGCATCAATGGATACTAATTGTGACCACTGATTCATCAAATTTTGCTGGTGAAAACCAGTTTTTGATTCCTCGTCGGCCAGATTAATCTCGATAAAAATCTTTTGTGTGATTCCTGCGATTTTAGATTTCTGCCCTATGAGTTCTGCCAATTTTAGTGAATCCACCGAGTGTATGTAGGCAAATTTTCCGATGATTGAATTCACTTTTTTAGACTGTAAATGTCCGATCAGATGCCATTCTAAATTTTTCGGCAGCTGTTCAATTTTTTCGAGTGCTTCTTGTACATAGTTTTCACCGAAAGCCAGTTGCTGCTGCTTCACAAGATCTACAATTTTCTCATTTGGTTGTCGCTTGGAAACGGCCAGTAGCTTGACTTTGTCTGGATGTGGACTGAATTTTTTTATGTCCGCTTGAAGTTCGGAAACGGTTTTTACCTGGCTCATAATTATTTACTCGTAGTGTTTGACGTCGCAAAATTAAATTCATTTTTCAAAATAGGCGCGATGGTTTCAATGGGAAAACCAATAATATTATTCATCGAACCTCGCTGAAAGGCGACCAGCCTCTGACCAAGGCCCTGGATTCCATAGGCACCGGCTTTATCCATACCTTCGTCTGTGTTTACGTAATCATCAACTTCCCTGTCTGTTAGCAATCGAAACTGCACAAGTGACGACTCAATATGAGACACTTCCTTCAAAGTTTTCAAATTTTTTATGATGACTGCTGTTTTTACAAAGTGAGCATTTCCAGACAAACGTCTAATTATTTCCCGTGAGTGTTCTTTATTTTGAGGCTTACCTAAGTGTCTTCCTCGGAAGAGTACTTCGGTATCTGCCACGATGACGGTAGAATCCTCTTTAGACAGGCCTTTTAGCCATATTGTAGCCGCCTCTAACTTTTGTCGTGTTATACTTAAAATCTGGGTGTCTGGGTGTAAGTTTTCATCAATTAATTCCGATGTATTGATAGGTATGGAAGTAAATGAAAAGCCCGCTTTTTCAAGTAATTGGATTCGTCGGGGAGATTGAGATGCTAATACTAATTCGCTCATCCAATTTCACTCAAACACGAAAGGGATAAAATGGGAAGTGATAACATATTGCTTTTTTTGGCCGTCTTTTTAGGCGGAATTTCCGTTTACTTTTTTGTTTCGGCATTCATTCAAAGCAATAAAGATAAACAACAACTGAGCTGGGCGAACAATGATGAACCGGAGAAATCAAAAAATCCGATTATCAATATGTCTCGGCCGCTTGTACATCAATTTACTTTGCAGCATGCCTTGAAAGTTAAGAGTGCTAGCTATCGAAAAAAAGTTTCTAGATACATTATGGTGGGCGGTCTATCAGCAGAGCTGAACGAAGATGAATTCATTGGACTGCAAATTTTGTGGGGCGTAATGTTCCCGTTATTTATTGCCCTGATGGATTTTGCTCTTCAATTAGGGTTTCCAATCGTTTTTATTATCGCGTTGATTCCATTTGGTTTCTATTTGCCTATCATGCATGCGATGGGCGAGAAAACGAAACGGGAATCGAGTGTTCGCGCTGACCTTCCATTTTTTATTGATTTGTTAGCTTTGTCAGTTGAGGCCGGTCTTGAGTTTTTCTCGGCAGTTCAAAAGTTGATTGATAAATCAAAAGGCACGGACAGTGTCTTAGCGGCTGAATTATCTATCGTGATTCATGAAACTCAAATGGGTTCTTCGCGTGAAGAAGCTTTAAGAAAAATGGTGGGCCGACTCGACATGAGTGAGATCACATCGTTTGTGGCTGTGATTTTGGATGCGCAGGCGTCGGGTGCTCCGATTTCGCGAGTTCTGAAAGAACAATCTGAGCAGATCAGACTTGAGAGATTTATGCGCGCGGAAAAGGCTGGTGAGAAAGCGACTCAAACAATCATGATTCCGATCATGGTTTGTATTGTGCCTGCTGTTTTCATCATGGTGTTAGGTCCGGTAGCTTTGGGAATGATGTACTAGAGGAAATATGAAACAGATGTGGAATAAAACTCAAAACACAGTCCTTGTTCCTCACCTAGAGGTGGCGACGGCGTTTGTCGACCGTGGCGTTGGCTTATTGAAACGAGCGAGTTTGAATGAACAAGAAGGTTTGTGGATTAATCCATGTAACAGCATTCATACTTTTTTTATGAAATTTTCTATTGATTGTATTTTTGTAACCAAGGATTTGGTCGTGGATGATTTAGTTGAAAATGTAGCACCTTGGAAAGTTGTCTTCCCAAGATGGAGATCGCGTTCTGTTATCGAGCTGCCTTCTGGATCTATTCGTAAATCAAATGTAAAGAAAGGAGATCAGCTCAATGTGGTCTCTTAGAATATTGAATGGTCCCCAAGCAGGCCAAATATTTAATTTGAAAAATGGCAAGAACACGCTGGGACGTGCCTCTCAGTGTGATATTAAAATCATGGTGCAGGGTGTGTCTAAGATTCACTGTGAATTGCATGTTACCCAAGAAGGTATCAAAGTTATCGATAGTAATTCCAGCAATGGAACTTATGTAAACGGAACTAAAATTCAATCCACGACATTGCGTTTGGGTGATAAATTTAGTATCCACAATGTATTTTTAGATGTTGTGCCTACGCCGCAATTAAAAGCAAACACGCAGTTAATTAGACAAGGTCAGCAACAACAAGTACCGCAAGGATTTATTCCCCAACCACATGGTGCGCTGGCGCAACAGCAACAGCCAATGCAGATGAATTCTATTTATCAGCAACAGATGACTCAAGCACACTTGTCGGCACATTTA
The DNA here is from genome assembly GCA_002256935.1 of Bdellovibrio sp. 28-41-41. Lineage (GTDB taxonomy): Bacteria > Bdellovibrionota > Bdellovibrionia > Bdellovibrionales > Bdellovibrionaceae > UBA2316. The sequence continues at coordinate 39,294 of NCGL01000008.1, read as the reverse complement.
TCAGTAGCCAAAGAGCCAAGACAGGAACGAGCTGCGCAGAAAGAATTAAAAGAAAAAATAGAAGAGTACCTTAATAGAGTTGTCCTACCGGGTGTTTATAAGCTAGCTCAAATTTTTGAAATGAAAATGGTTCTTGCTGGTTTTGTAGGACTATTTATTTTTGCAGTGACGCTGTTTTCACTCTTCCCTATGATTACCGTCAGTCGCGACAGTATCCAAGGTGAAGCTAGAAAAAGAGCAGGATCTTTAGCTCGTGCTTTAGCCGAGACAAATCGTCGAGGTATTTCAGAAAATAACTACTCTTCTTTAAGCACCTTTTCAATCGAACGTGAAGACGGTGTTAAAGAAGCTCTAATTATTAGTCGAACCGATGGGTCGGTTATCGCGCCACCAGCCAAAGCGGGCCGGACCATGGACATTCCATTCTTAAACGAAGTTCAGCGTTCTAGCCGTGATATTGTAAGATCGATCGATAATACGACGATTGGAGCCTCGTTTCCAATTGAAAGATATGATGTCGACAAGCAAGAGGCCGTGCCAGTGGCCTTCGCCGTTGTAATTTATGATATTAGTGTTTTGGCAATGGATGATGGAATTATAGTCAGCTTATTTATGCAGAATCTGATTATTGCCAGTATCTTTGGTGGAATTCTGTTCTTCTTCTTATACAAATTAATAGAGTTCCCTATTTCTAGCTTAAATAGACAATTGGATATCGCCCTTCGTGAAAAAACTGATGCTATTGAGAACACTTTTTTATTCCCGCCATTACAAGCCTTAGCCGGTAACGTGTCTAGTTTGCTGACTCGTTATATTAGTGGAGAGGGGCAGGGGCAAGGATCACAAAGTAGAGACTTTGAGGCCAGCATGTTGATTCAACATTTCCGTGACCCAGCATTTGCAGTTACGCTAGATAAGAAAATTCTGAATTTGAATAGTAACTTTGAATCTTTGGCGCAAAACTCTGTGGAAAACCTAATGGCTCAAGGTGTTGATGCTATTGTTGATCAGTCTCTGAAATTAAATATTTTTGAATTGATTCAGGAATCCGTTCAAGTTCCAAACCAAATTCATCAACGAGAAATTGATCTGGGACGCGGTACAATTATTATTCGCTGCCATCCAGTAATGAACGGTGTCAATCCTGACTATTTTTTATTTTCGATTGTACCTAAGAAGGAAGATACTTGATGAGTGCTGCGGCTAAAGTAAAACTTTTACCTTTCGAATTGGAAGTTGTTTCAGGTCCACACCTGGGGCAGAAGTTTTCTTTTGTCGATACGGCATCTATTGCTATTGGCCGCGGTACAGAAAATCAAATTTGCTTGCAACATGACCCACGCGTTAGCCGCGTGCATGTGGAAATACGTCAAGAAAATGAAGTTTTCTATGTGTTCAATAAAACAGATAAGAACCCGATGTTTGTAAACGGTCTTAAAGAAAATCAATATAAAATTACGCAAGCGTGTGTAATCAATGTTGGTGAAACAGAATTTAAATTTACATTTCCTCCAGCCGCGCCGAAACAATTCAAAAATCCTCTTCAACCGCTGACGCCGACAGCAACAGTGCCAGTAGGATTGGTTCAGCCGCAGCCGCAATCACAGATTTCAGGACCTGTGCTAAAACAACCGCCGCCTAGTAATTATAGAAATCAAGCAGCAATCCCTCCAAATTCAATGAATATGGGAGCGCCACCACCACCTAGACGTCGCAAAGTGCCTAAAAAACAAGAGAGTTTCATTCCAATGTTTTTGATTGGAATTGTAGGCATTATTATTGTGGCCATCTTTGTTTTACCAAGTAAGCCCGATGAAAATGCAAAACCGGAAAAACCGGTAGAAATTGTAACACCTGTTTTTCAGGACGATCGTCGTTATCAGGAATCCGTTGAACGAGCAAAACAAGCACTAACAAAAATGGATAGCCAGAATTCTCGTCAAGCCATGGCTCAACAGTTTTTTATTAGCGGCATGCGCGAGTTTTTGAATGGCAATTATCAAAGATCTATTAGCTTTTTAAATTCGGCTTATCAAAGTGACCCTTCATTGGTTGATGCCGATAAGTTTGCTCGGGACGCCCAGAGAAAGCTAGACCGTCTGATTGATTTCTACTTTGCAGAAGGGTTAAAATATAGAGAAAATAGTAATTATAGAATGTGTAAATCATCATTTCAAACTGTACAGCTGTATATCAACAACAACATGAAGCATCCAAAATTTGTGGAAGCTAGGCAGTTTTTTGAAGAGTGCACGAACTTAGATAAAGTGAGGAGATTCTAATGTCATCCTTGCGTGTTAAACAAAGTGGAAAGTTAGTAAAAGAAATTATATTAGATGAAGCTAAAATCTATTTGGCGGGCCGTAAAGAAGGCGCTGATATATACATGGAAGCCGGCAAAGCCATTTCCAGAGAACACTTTGTTTTAAAATTTGATCAGGCTTGGACGGTAGAAGTTTTGTCTCGCTTTGGCGATATTCAATTCAACAACGATAGAGTTCGCCAGTTTACCTTACAAGAAGATTCCGTTTTCAGTATTTATCCTTACGATTTTGAATTTATAAAAGAAGATTCAAAAGAGATTTTGGCTCCACAGACAATGCAACCAATGCAGCCGAAATTCGATATACCTTTGGTTGCACAAGAAAACGTGATAGTCGGTGATGCTGATGAGTTTGAAAAAACCCGTGTCGGCGGCATTTCGTATTTGCCGCATATTCAATTTATGGACGACAATCAGTTTTTGCAAAACTTGGTTGTTTTGTCAGATCAGAACGAGTGGGTTGCCGGTCGTGAAGCATCATGTGAAATTCTAATTGACGATCATCGCGTCAGTCGAAAGCAGTTTAAAATTACCCGCGAAGGCAATAATTATTTCATCGTCGATCTTGGTAGTGTGAATGGGACTTCGTTAAATTCGAGAGCTCTAACTCCTAATGAAGCGACCCCTGTGAAAAGTGGTGATCGAATCCAAGTTTTAGATACGATGATGATATTCGAACTTAAAAATAAAGATTTTGATAACGAGCTTAAAAAGATTCAGGATGCCAACTTTCAAAATCTAGAGCATACAAATCTGCCGGCTCTTCATACAGGAATGAGTATTGCGCATACGCAAGCGACGCAAAATTCATTGGTGCACTATACATCAGAACAGGCTCCGTTGCCGTCGTTGTATCAAAACCAAAATCAGGGCATGCCTCCTTATGTGGATCAAAACGCACTCAATTATAATTATCAACAGGCACCGATGTCAGAGGGTGAATTTGAAGAGTACGATGAAACAGGCGCTGACAAAAAGAAACAGATCCGCCTAGTTTTGATAGTCGCAGTAGTGCTGGTTTTCATGTTTGTTGGCTATAGTGAATTTTTGGCTCCGAAAAAAGCAACTAAAGTTGCAAATCCTTCAGATCCATTTAGCAAGCTTTCGCCAAGTGAATTATCATTGTTGAAGCAAAGTTATGAAATCGCGACAGACTATTATTTCAAAAAATCATATCAGCTTTCGTATGATGAGGCCCAGAAGATCATCAAGAAGCTAGAAGATACCGGTATCCAGTATAAGAAAACTAAATTTGGTTTAGAGGTAGATGATCTTCTAAAAAACGCAACGATTGCAATAGAAGCACAACGCGAGATCGATCGTCATAATAAGGAAATGGAAATTAAGCAAAAGCAAGAACAGATCGTTTCGACAGTATACAACGAGTGCGAAAAGAAACTAGGATCAAACCCCGAAATGTCTATGGGCGAGTACGACGAGTGTGCGCGAGACGCCGTTATGATTAACCCTGAACATCCTCAACATCAGGCAGCTGTGCTTAAAATCCAAGCTCATATCGAAGAAAAAAACCGAAAAGCCGCCGAGCAGAAAAGTTATCGCGAGCGAGTGGCAAAACTTAAATCGATTTATGATCGCGCGCATTCGTCAGAAAAAAGTGGCAATTTATTGCAAGCCATTGACGAATACAAAGTCGTTTTAAGGCAAGACCTGCCAGACCCAGAAGAATTGAAAGATATTTCGCACAGGAAAATTGCGTCGATCCAAAAAATGATTTCGTCGAAATCGTCTAAATATGTCGAGGACGGCGAGAAGTTTGCTAATCAGAAAAAATATAAAGACGCGATTGATCAGTTCCGACGAGCTCAGAAGGTAAACCCTTTGGATGGCAGCTTTGAAGACCGTATTGCTAGCCTAAAGCGGGATTTGGCAAAAGAAATTAAGCCAATTTGGGATGAGTCCGTTATTGAAGAGCAATATAACCAGGTCGAGTGCATGGAAAACAAGTCGTGTGCTATCAAGAAATGGAAAGAAATTTTAGAAATGGATGTTAAAGATGGCGAATATTATTCTAAGGCCTTTGTTAAACTGAAAAAGTATGGGGCTCATTAGTGAAACTTCACGAGCGAAACTATAGCACCAAAGTCATTCGTCCTAAGCCGACGGTGTTTCAGAGTACCGACTTGAATATGATTGTGATTATGACGTGTTGGGGTGAGAGCAGTTTCAAAGATCGAATTTTTGAAGAAATCCAAAAGTTTGTGTTTGCGGCGGAAGGTGACGTCGAAGTGACTTCTCCTTTCGAGATGAATACCTACTTGTCCCGCAATTGTAATTTTCTAAGAATGTGTACACTTCTAATTAACGATTTAATTTATCGTGGGGAAAACCGTGACTCTTATAAATCGTGTTACGAGCTAACCATCCTTTATAAGAAGGATAATAAATTTAGCTGGGTACAAGTGGGATCGCCCAATTTGTATCTATTTAAAGACAAACTAATTCCGCTCAGTGTGTCTGTGCCACTGGCATACTCGATGACACCCAATGCGTTGCCATTGCCGCAACAGTATTTGGGAACTGAGATGCATTGCCATTTTCAGTTGGGTGAAATCGTAGTGGATTCAAGTCAAAAGGTGCTGCTATTCAGCGAAACAAGCTTATACAAAGATACTTGGGCTTTGGAAACCGCTGATTTTAATTTAGATAGATTGATGAAAAATCAAATTCAATTAGATCCTGAATCGCCATTTTGGATGGCAATAATTGATTTCAAAGACTGATATAAATAATTCTGAATAGAACTAATTTTCAAATTTTGAGTGGGAATAAAATCTAAACCGAGTTTGGCATTTTCTAAATGGGCTTTTCTAAGTACCGAATAGATAGCTAGATTTTTTTGAAAATATAACCGCAAGTCTTTATCTGAAGGTTGTTTCAAAATATACTGGTTAAATAAAAATTGAGCTTTTTTGCTTTTGCACTTTTTTAGAAAGTCATTTTTGAATGGCTTACTGAAGTACGCAAAGCAGGGATTCTCTTGCAGGTTATATTTAGAAATTAGAAGTTTCGTTTCATTCGTCGACAGCTCTAAATTTTTATTTAAGATATAGTGGTAATCGAAAAACTCGCTAGTTTTTTCCGTCATAGCTTGTTTCGTGAACAGAGCCTCGTTATCGTTAATTAGCTTGTGAAGCTCTGACGTCGCGACGAATGGACTGAAGTTCTTAGATGCTAACACTTGTAGGTACAAGTCCACCTGCGTGCGAGTCGCGCCGTTGATTGGCTGCGGAGATTTTTCTAAATTATCTGTCAGTTTATTGTAAAGCCGCGGAGTTTTATCATTGATGAATAGATAGGAATTGTCGAGTACAGCTGATCGAATGCTGCCGACTTGCTGCCATTTAGGCCAACCGGATTCTATCACAATCAGCTCTGGATTTAGTTTCTTTTCTTCTTCCATTTCGGCTTCGCTGAAATTGGAGAAATTGGTTTCATGGCCTTCGGGTCCCTTGAACGTATTGAATAACATTTGTCCAATGTCTTTTAAAGATAAAACGATACTTATAGAATTTGGTTTCGTGTTTATTTGATTCTTTTTAGAGTCTTTGAAAAACATCGCTATTTGTGAATTGGCGCTGTTCAAGTTAATAACGGCCGGGTCATATTCGTCATCATTTGCGATGTGACCATTAAGTCCAACTAAAATTATTTTTGTGTTATCCCAGATTTCAGATTTTTTTAATTCTTGGAAAAAGTTAAATAGTTTTTCATCGAAGGATTCGAGCTGGCTTTCATAAGATAAATTTCTGATTTCGCCTAAATCGGTTTGAGTTTCTTTAAATGGAAACTTCAAATCGCCCAGCTGAACGATAGCGACGAACGGTTTGGAATCGGCCTCTTTGATATACTCCATGATTAGTCGAAGTGAGTCTTGAAAATTACGACTGCCAACCTCTGGATTAATATTGTCATCAAAAATTTCAAATCCTTGCGAGATGCCGGCTTTACGGAAGAATGGCGGTGAGCTAGAAACAAAAACTGTACGGTACCCCAAATTCATAGCCATTTCAGGAAAGGTTTTAAATTCCGGAGTCAACGAGTTGTGAGAGTTAAATCGAACATTGTGACTGTAAGGATAGAGTCCTGTTAACAGCGAGGTAAAGGCTGGCAACGATTGTACGGATGGTGTGTAGGTTTGGGTGAAACGATAAAATTCAGAACATAGAATTTCAAAACCAGATCTTTTGGAAAAAGTATCCGACTCATGACAATTAATGGCCTTACTATTTAATTTTTCTGTCGCGATAACGATATAATTTGGTTGCGAGCTATTCTTGCACGATAACGTAAATACCGCTGTGATTAGGACCAAAATCACCTTGACCATAAAGTAGCACCCCGACACAATAACTCTATCCAATTTGTCTTTCCGAAGGAAGGTAAACAGTGCTAACCGAAAAAATTTTTGCAGTAGCTCACGTCATCGACCAGGTCCTTTTGTGGATCCTCGTATTTTTAAGTTTTTTAAGTCTAGGTATGATTCTCGAGAGATTTTTTAATTTGCGTAAAGTTTCGAAAGAGTCTTCCCGTGTTCGCCTCCAAATTAAAAACTCTTTGCAAAATCATCAAACCGAATTCTTTGAAGATCTAGCTCGCGATCCATTGTCATTCGAAGGTCGTATGGCTAATTACGCTCTTAAGCATATTAAAGAGAGCGGATCAAAAGGTCTGGAAGAGTTCTTCAACACTAATATCTTAACGATGAAGCCAGAACTAGATCGGTTTTTAGGATTTTTAGCGACAGTGGGATCGAATGCTCCGTACCTGGGTCTACTAGGAACGGTACTTGGTATCATGAAGGCGTTTAACGATTTGGCTCAGTCTCCAGAAGCTGGTCAGCAGACGGTGATGGCCGGTATCTCGCTGGCGCTCGTTGCAACGGCAGCGGGTCTGTTTGTCGCGATTCCAGCAGTTATTGGTTACAACTATTTTGGTAAACAAGTAAAAGGTATCGTTCAAAGTTTAGAGTCAGTTAAAGAGCTTGGTCTCAGTTACACTAAGAAAAAAGGTTTATAATGGCTGTTAAATTTAGTGACGATGAACCGTTATCAGAAATTAATGTCGTCCCACTCGTCGACATTATCCTGGTTGTATTGATTATCTTCATGGTAACAGCGCCAATGTTCATGAAGCCATCCATCAATGTGAATCTTCCAAAAGCAGCTTCCGGTGACCAGACTCAATCGGGCCAGTTGAATATTTCAATCACGACGGATGGGAAATTGAATTTGAATGGCGCCTTTGCCAGCGAAGAAGCGATCGGGCAAAAAGCAAAAGAGTTATTTGACGCTAATCCAGAAGTTCAGGCCGTGATCTCGGCTGACAAAGACGTAGCCCATGGTCGAGTCGTCGGCGTGATGGACATCGTAAAAACTGCAGGCGTCAAAAAGTTCGCTATTTCAATCGACAAGAAGTAAGGCCATCGTCCGGAAAACCTCGTCCTAAAACCTGCAAATAAGCACTAAATCCTGTCAAAATTTTGCCGATCGTATGGTATGCGATTTTTGCTGGCAAACGGACTTTTATTTTTCACCATGACTGGGGTTTTGTACATTCAGTACTTTTACCAATCGCCAGACGCTGCCGTCGCCGTTGCATCGGTCACACAGTTGCGTTCTCCTGCGGCTACCTCAGGGAATCTTCCTGCGGTTATTGAAACCAAGACGTCTCTTCTGGAAAAAAAGCCTGCCGATTTGGACTGGAAATATAACTTAGCCTGCCAAGATTCAGAAAAAGAAGTGAGCCAGTCACGGAACTCGATGATTTTGAATTTGAAAAAATGTGGCAAAGAGTTTCCCAAAGACATCGTCATCGAAAACCAAACCAATGGTTTTACAGCATCTGTATTTCCTATCAGTGATTCAAATGTGAAAACAGATTCGATCCCTTTAAAAAAGGGTAGGAATGTGGTCGTCATCAAGTACATTCATTCAAAATCCAAAGTTGAAATAGTTGAAAAACTTAGCATTCAGCACTAGTGACCTAGCGTAACGCTATCAGTTAAAAAATGGGACTTATAGATTGAGAAAGTGGGTCGAATCTCTTATGTTGGGCTCATGCAAGGTACGTCAAAAGAAGGTTCCGTTTCCAAAATTGTTGCCCAAGAGAGCTTTAAGAAAAAATCAGACGTGCATTTGGCTCGAAAAATTTGGCACATCAGCGGCGTTATGCTGTTGTTCATTGGTTACGAAGTCCTGCCAGTGGCGGCCTCTAAAATCGGAATTCTGTTGTTGTTCTGCCTATTTGTAGGCATTGATCTGTATCGCTTAAGAAATCGCAATTTCAATGTTTTGATCACTCATTATTTAAGGCCTATCATGCGCCAAAGTGAAATTGATCATTTAGCTGGCACTACGTTTTTAATGGCCGGTGTGTCGATTCTGATTCATTTCTTTGATCCTATCGTCGTAAAACTCAGTCTGATCTTTTTAGCACTGGCCGATCCCATTGCGAGTTATTTTGGAATTCGTTTCGGGAAAGACAAAATTTGGGGCGAAAAAACCCTTCAGGGCTTCCTAGCGGGGTTTTTCGTATGCTCAGGCTGCAGTTTCTTGTTCTTGTACTTACATGATTATAATCTGTGGCGAGCTGTTGTTGTTAGTTTCATTGGTGGCCTCATTGGTTCGCTCGCGGAGCTAGTTCCAATTGCTAAGATGGATGACAATTTAACTATCCCTGTTGCCAGTGGATTGGGTTTATCTTTAGTTTTTTACATATTCGGCTTCTTATAAAAGAGGACACAGCTAAAATCGAGGACACAGCAAATGGAACAATCGGACGCTTCAGAAAAACCACTCAGAATGTACATTTATATTCTTCCGAATTTGGTGACGACGTGTAATATCTTTTGTGGCTTTTTCGCTATGATTTACACAATTAAACAAAATTACATGTATGCCGCTTATGCGATCGTAGTCGCCGCCATCTTTGATACGCTGGATGGGCGTTTGGCGCGTTTAACTCGCTCAACAAGTAAGTTCGGTGCCGAGTATGACTCTCTTTGTGACGTGGTCAGTTTTGGTGTGGCGCCGGCCTTATTGATGTTCAATTGGGCGCTTCAACCGTTTGGACGCTTGGGCTGGATGGCGTGTTTCCTTTTTGTGGCCTGCGGAGCGATTCGTTTAGCTCGATTCAATGTTCAAGTGAACATCGTTGAAAAAAATTATTTCCAAGGTCTGCCGATCCCGATGGCCGCTGGTATCGTGGCATCAGCCGTTTTGGCGTTTCATGAACTAGAGCTTGATGCTTGGGGTAATGTCTTACTTCTGTGTATGACGATCTTGCTAGCGTTTGTAATGGTAAGCAATTTCCGTTATCGCAGCTTCAAAGATCTAGATTTAAAAGAACGTATGCCTTTCCACTACTTAATCGTTGGAGTAAGCATTCTATTTGTTGTTCTATTGCATCCCGAAGTGATGCTATTCATCCTGTTCCTGACGTATGCGACACTAGGAGCGGTTTTCGGGATCTTCAAGCTGGGTAAAAATGTGCGCAAGATCAAATCGTCTGTGTATGCTCCTGCCAAAGTCGTTGATGATCATGATTTGATCGAAGACGATGAAGACGAAGAAACCAAATAGGACAATCTATGAAAAAATTAAAAGTCGGTGTGGTCGGTGCGACAGGCATGGTCGGCCAAGTGTTCATGAATTTACTTGAGGAAAGAAATTTTCCTTTAACGGAGCTTCGTCCGTTTGCTAGCGACGCCTCTTTAGGCAAAAAAATAAAGTGTCAGAATCAAGAATGGACGTGTGAAGTTTTGAAACCAAAATGCTTCGACGGTTTAGATATCGTATTCTTCTCGTCAGGTGATGATATTTCAAAAGAGTGGGCTCCAGAAGCTGTGAAGTCCGGCGCTTACGCGATTGATAATTCAGCGGCTTTTAGAATGAGCCCAGAGCACGCCCTGGTTGTTCCCGAAGTAAATGGCGATCTAGTTGAAAAAATGAATCGCCCCCAAGTCATTGCCAATCCAAACTGTTCAACAATTCAATTAGTGGTGGCTTTGAAACCACTTCAAGATAAATTCGGTATCGATGATGTACGCGTGAGCAGTTATCAAGCTGCTAGCGGTGCGGGCTTGCCAGCATACAATGAATTATTAGCTCAAGCATCCGATTACAAAAATCAAAATCCTGTGCCTGTTAATTTTGTTCATCCACTTTTGTTTAACGTCATTCCGCAAATTGGTTCATTTGATGATGAAGGCTTTACGAGTGAAGAGAAAAAAATCCAGAATGAAACTAAAAAGATTTTACGTCAGCCAAACATGAGAGTATCGGCATTCGCAGTTCGCGTGCCTGTGTTGAACGGTCATAGCGAGAGTGTGTGGGTGACGTTGAATAAAGACGTCAGCCGCGAAGAGGTTGTGAGTGCGCTGTCCTCAATGGATGGTCTTGTTGTTCAAGATGAACCTAAAAAAAGCGTTTACCCTATGCCTAGAGACGTCTCTGGCAAGGATCCTGTGTATGTGGGACGTATTCACCGTGACCCAGAAAACAAGAAAATGTGGTTGATGTGGGTCGTTTCAGATAACATAAAAAAAGGCGCTGCTTTAAACGGTATTCAGATCGCCGATTTATTAATTAAAAACGCATTAAAAGGTTGAAAACAGGGGTCAATAATGTTGCCATATTAGTATGGTCCAACGTCTATTGATCCTTTGTATTCTATTAGCCCAAGCCCATCTGGCTTTTGGGTTTTCTTTGTCTGTGACTGGGGCCAGTTCGTCGGCTGTGTTGGATCCGGCTGCGCCGTCAGTATTGACGGTAAATGGTGGATATGCCATTCCATCTCATTGCGCGACTCGGGACGGATCGACAACATGTAATTCGTGTAACGGTGTAAACATAGAGGTGGCGGCAGCTACGAACGCGCCAGCACCCTGCAATCCAAATAGTATTTATGATGAACTACCTTTGATAGTAACTGTCGAGTCAGACAAAACAGATATTGGTACATTGGCGATGGGTGTAGCGAAAGCCTCTGAATATTCTGGCAATCAAATAGACGGAATTAATTTAGTGGCTGTCAATGGGCGAACTTATGCATTCCAGGCCACGTGGGCGCAATTAGCTACTGCGTTTGGACTTACATTCACGTGCACAACGCAGCCTTGCGGCGGCCTTAAAACTTTATATTTTGGCCCGGTCAAAGACGATAAATTTGTCGAGTATGTGACACTAAAAATTAATTTCAGTATCGTAAATTATTCTAGCTTATCGACTCCCTACAACGGAATCACCAAAGGGTTAGCGACCTGGTGTACTCCCACATCGTTAGACCCGTTAACGTCCAATATTTCTTCAACAGGACTTTGTTATTTTGAAATGTTTCCTGGTGACGAGAAAGCCTACATCACAAATTTTATCGCTGGGTGGGGATCTTCGCCAGTGGATCCTGATACATCGTTAACGTATACAAATTTAACTATGTTTTATGCCGAGAAGGCAGCGAGTGCATCTGTGCTTGAGACATTGAAATCGGTTACTAATTTATCACCGCATTCATCAGTGGGTTTGACAACGACCGCGGGAGATCCGTTATCTAGTTATAAAATTGAAGGATTGGAAAATGGCAGTGCGGATACGGCCAAGACATACTGTTTTGTGCCGGCTTTGCAAGATGCGACGGGAACATTTTTATATTTTCTAAATTTTCAAGCCAGTGGAATAACGACGGAACAATTCAATGGTATGTGTGCAAGTCCGTCAGAAGTCGTCGGCATCCTCAGCGATAAAGACTGTTTCATTGCGACCGTCGCATTCGGTAGTCGCAATCACGTGTTCTTGGACGTACTTCGTGAGTTCAGAAATAAATATCTTCACCCATTTACTTGGGGGAAAAAGTTTATCAAATTTTATTATGCTAATGGACCATCTTGGGCGAAAAGCATTTCTGAAAATACGCTCGCTAAAGCCATTGTGAAAGTAACATTGCTGCCTATCATTGCTATCGCGTTCTTTGTTTTAAATCCTCTTTGGTTGTGTGTTGTCAGCGGTGTTGGTTTCTTGGGTTATCGACGTTGGAAACGCCGAGGTAGTAAATGAAGATCGAACTAGCCTCGACCTGTTTGTTTGCCTTTTTATTTTTGGCTTCCGCTGTTTGGGCGCAAAGCCCTGATGACGTATTTTTAGAAGTAGATCCAAACACCCCAAAAGCAGAAGCTCCTGTTCAAGATTTGCCTCCGAACGAACCGCCGTACACTAAAACTCAAGATGAGCTTGATGCTCAGAAAATGTTAAATCAAGAATTACCGCCGGTATTGGAAGAACCTGTCGTTGAAGAAAATAAAGTAGAAAAAAAACAAGCTCCCCCGAAGGTAGTGGAAACTGAATCCGACAACTCAGGTAGATATAAAATCGCCCATCCAGATGCCAAGCGTGGTTTGTATTTGATCGATCAAAATACAGGAAAGTATTATTACAAAACTGAGAAATTATCGAAGAAGAATCAATCCACTTCGATTCGAGTAGGAAGCATCACTCCTCCAAATATTTCTATGGAGTCTGGTGGCAACACCTATAACTTCGCTGATATTTACGGCGACAACGATTTGCCCTACTTGATTTTGGATTACGAATGGCAACCATTTCGCTCGTTTGGAAAGCTGGGCGTAGTGATGGGTGTTGGTTTTTTCACAGCCTCCGGCAATGGGCGCTTTGCTAATCCGGCAGTTCAAAATGGCGAGGCGGCCAAAGAAACATTTACTTTTATTGGCTTGCCAATATCTGTTGGTGGAATTTACCGTTTAGAGTTTTCGGACCGACAGTGGTTTGCTCCTTTTGTTGTGGGAGGCGGTAGTTATTACGTCTTAGGCGAATTGCGGGACGACGGGAAAGCTCCAAAAATCGTGGGAACTCCGGCGGCTTATGCCGGCGGTGGTGTGTTGTTTAATATTACTCGTTGGAGCAAAGATATCGATTTCGCTATGGACCGCGAATACGGTATCAGCAATATGTGGTTATCTGCGGAATTCCGTACTATTCAAAGTGCAAATGAAGATCTAGACGTCAGCGCTGATGTATTCAACATCGGGATCTCTGTCGATTACTAAGACAGTAAAACTTTCATTACCTGCTAAATTTTCCTGAATAAAAAGATGACAGCGATTTCATACTCTAAGTGTTTTATAAAGGGGTGTGAGATTGTTAAATTTATTTATTTTATCATTAGTTCTAGTTTTTGGCATCGCTTGCCAAAAACGCAAAGCCGCACCGGTTATGGTTTCTGCGCCGGATGTGGTGCAAGAGCAAGGGCGTGTAAACGAAGATCCGAATGGATTGGCGCCGACAATTTATTTTGTTCCTATTTTGAGTGTTAAAAAAGTGAAATGCCAAAGAGAAGATTTAAAACAAATCAAAAATGCTAAGGGCGAAACGATCGCACGCGTTTGTGATTCGGACTATAAAACGTGCGTTCAGCAAGGAACGTGTTTGCTGAACGAAGCGCGTGGTATGCGTATTGTGAACTTTACTTCTCGTCGTGGGAAAGTTCCGACGTTTTCTGAAAATATTAAAAAAGAATGTCCCTATGGCTTAGGTGCAAAAGATATTTGCTTGGATCCGTACTACACAGTGGCTGCTGATTTAAATTTCCATAAACTCGGTGATGTTATTTTTGTTCCTTCAGTGCGTGGTCTGCAACTTCCTAGTGGTGAGACTCACGACGGATATTTTATCGTCCGTGATTCTGGCTCTGGCGTGAAGTCAGAAAATCGGTTTGATTTCTTCACTGGTTTTGATCATGGTGCGGAAATGTCTAACGTTTTTAAAAAATTGGGGTTAGATGAAAAAAACAATCGCTTCAAGCACGAGAAAGTATCAGACGACATCGCTGCGAAAGTGCGAACGAAGCGAAATTATCCTAAAATAAATAAAAAGCAGTTAGCAGAAGCCAATGCTTTTATCAAAAGCGCCATGGCCAGGTAAGGTCTAACACCTGAAGTAATGTTAACTTCATCTGGAAAATTCCGCGCTCTATCGTTTTTATTTCTGGCATCGGCAGTCTCAATTCTAGATAAGCAAGTCGTCAGAATCCCTAACTAATCTCATTAATTTCAGAAATCCCTATTAAATATTGATATTTAACGTAATGCGTCTAAACTGATAGTTAAGACTGCGTTTAGAGGTTATTGGGCTTTGGAGTCCTGGCTGTGACTGGCCGGACTCCGATTTTTTCCCTCCCAAGGGCTTGGGTAGGGGGAAAGAGCAAGAGTTGTGTGGGCGCCATTGAGAGGAGCTCAAACGTGAAGATATTCAGCCAAGCTGCTTTGTTATCCACTCAGCGGGTAATGCAGCAAAATCAAAATAAATTAGAAATCGCAATGAAACAACTGGCGAGTGGTAATCGATTTGCCAATAGTTCAGTAGATGCCGCTGGACAGGCGATTGCGGAAAATATTAAAGCCCAAGTGAAGGGTATGGATGCCGCCACCGCGAATGCGGAAAATGCCACCAGTTTAGTTCAGCACGCCGAAGGTGCTTTGAATGAACAAAACAATATTTTAATTCGAATGCGCGAGCTCGCGGTACAAGCGGCTAGTGATACGTACTCCTCTGTCGAGCGAGAATTTATCAATTATGAATTTGAGCAAATCAATAGCGAACTAGATCGTATCGCAAAAACCACGCGCTTTGGCTCGCAAAACCTACTGGATGGAAGCGAACGTACGTACGAGTTTCAAGTCGGATCTGATAGTAATTCCTCATCACGAATTGTCTATCAGCAAGATGCGAACACAACGGGATCTGAACTCGGCGTGGATGGTTTATCCGTCGACAGTCAATCCTCCGCGCGAGACGCGCTGGATTCCATCGATAGTGCGCTCGAGCAAATCAGTGGTGCCCGCGCCAAGATGGGGGCCGTACAGAGTCGATTGGAATTCGCGATCAACAACAACCAAAGCCAAAAAGAAAACCTGGCCTCAGCTTATTCAAAACTCGCCGACACCGATGTCGCCCAAGCCTTCACTGAAATGCGAAGAGCCCAAATCCTCCAACAATACCAAGTCGCCGTACTAGCCAACGCCAACGACAGCCAAGGCTACGCACTAAAACTAATCGCATAAAAGGCAGCTGCTGCCTTTTTGTCATGCGACCGGTCAGAACTGGACCTTTAGCCCTCCTGGACTGGACCTTTAGCCCCCTTCTTAAAATATTTTTTCATGGCCATTTTCTAGTAGTTACGCATACTAGACGCATCGCATTTTAATTTTACCTGGACCAAGGGCTAAAGTTTCCTAGACCAAAGCCGAAGTAATCTATGAACACGTTGGAGCAACCTTGCGATCCGGACCTCGATTCGCAGTCGAACATCCCTTCTCAAGGCTTCCCAGGAAGATACTTAAGAGACCAGTCACCTCGAGAGTATTTTTCCTGAGTAGCTCCCCTTAAAAAATAAAATCAGTGAGTTTGTGTGCAAGCACCAACTCCGAGCCAACAAGTCTATTGCTTTGTCCATGTATTGGGACGAGTAAAAAAACTTGCGGTCAAGCAGCACGCTTAGGCTTAAACGCCGTTAAGCGCATGGTCTTTGGTGATCCTATCTCAAGATGGGCTTGCTAAAGAAAAGGCACTGCTACGCTCAATATACTTTGCCTGTGAATCACGGTGAAGTTCTGGTTTTTAATTGTATTCATTTTTTAAAACTGAATTTGGTTTTGGAACCTCAAGTGTGAGCGAAGTTTCCAAAGTAACCCCCAAATTCTTTAATATCCACAGGAGGATATAATGGGCTTAAGAATACAGACAAACATGGCGTCGATATCTGCACAAAAGGTGCTAGGCATTCAGCAGAAGAGACAGGAACATGCGTCTCAAGCATTAGCGAGTGGAACTCGCATTGTTAAAGCCGGCGACGATGCCGCTGGTCTTGCGATATCGCAAAGTATGAATGCACAAGTAAAAGGTATGCAAATGGCGCGTATGAATTCATTCAACGCGGTGAGTGCGATCCAAGTGTCAGAAGGTGGTCTAAACGAAATCAGTAATATCTTGGTTCGTTTAAGAGAGTTAGGTATCCAAGCTGCCTCTGATAATATCGGAGATAAAGAGAGAGAATTCCTTGATCTAGAAGCACAGAACATTATCGCGGAAGCTGATCGTATTGCTAAAACGACAACGTTTGGTAATAAAGTATTGCTAGATGGTTCCGGTGGTAGTCAAACGTTCCATGTCGGTGCCTTCGGTGGTGAGGATAATACAATCACATATGATTTGTCGTCCGATGCCACTTCATCTTCGATAGGAATAGATGGTTTATCTGTTGCCGACAAGGGCAGTGCCCGAGATCTATTGCAAACCGTAGACGAATCGATGCAACAAATCGGTGCGATGCGAGCGAATTTTGGTGCGATCCAAAATCGTCTTGAAATCACAACTAACAATTTAGATACACAAATTGAAAACTTATCAGCAGCGAAATCACGTATTGCAGATACGGATATTGCTAAAGAGTCTTCAGAGTTAGCGTCAGCACAAGTATTACAAAGTGCTGCGGTATCTGTTTTAGCTCAGGCTAATCAATCCCAAGGCGTAGCTTTGAAATTGATAGGCTAGGCGCCCCCGGCAGGCGCCCCCCGGCCTAATTAAAATTTAAAATTAGAAGTTATAGTTCAGTTTAAAGTTCAGTAAAGAGTAGTCGCCCACACATCTTCTACTCTAAGCCCAACCCCGGAGGGCCATTCCGGTTCTCCGGGGACATTTATGGGATTAATAGTGTGGGACTGAAAATATGGAGAGCGTAGGAGTGAATCGTTCATTTCTATCAGTTTTGTTCGTCCTAACTGTGACAATGCATTCTTTTGCGCAAGGTAAGCCAAAAGATAAACCGCTCGTCACCCCTTGGGAAGCAAAGCTAGCCAACTACCTAAAGGGTCTCCCGGAAGACGTTGTTAAACACAGACAACGGATGGACAACTGTGATCATTGGTCTGGTGAAGACGGCTATGATGTGGAACGTGCTAAAGAGATTTCTGCCGCTTTGGCTGAGTTAAAATGTGAACATCTTGAATCTGATAAGGCTAAGCTTCTAAAGAAGTACAAATCTAAATCTACAATAAAATCTAAAATCAAAAATTATCCTGCTGGGCTTGAGTAAAGCTCCGATGCCGACGATTCTGTGAAATCCGCTTGGCTCTAGGTCTAGCTAGACGAACAGCCCCACGACTTTCATCGCCAGGACTTAGACGAGAACAAAGTCTAGCTCGACTAGATCAGATAAAGATCTAGTCGAGTCCTAATCCTTTGGTCCTGTGAAATTCATTCTTTTTAAAAATTTCTGTAACAATTGCTAGATTTCCAGATCTTGGTCTAGGTATTTTTCCAATTTTTTCCAGATCTTGGTCTAGAAACTATCTGACATTGGTCTAGTTATCGTTCGCAGGACTAAAGCCTTCCCGGACCTAGCCGAATGGATTGTCAGATGGTTCAACACGACTGAAGTGTTAAGACCAAAGGACAGAGAGAGTGCTCCGGAGTGACTGCCAGAACATGATCGATGAAGTCTTTTAGTCGGCACCAAAGTCTAGTGTACCAACGTGTTCAACTGGTCCAGTCTTTAAGTAGGTTTTGAAGCTGGACCTTTAACTGCATCTCCAAATTAATGGGGATGCTATACAGGAGGTCCCCGTGGGAATGAGAATATCAACAAATATGGCATCTTTAAGTGCTCAGAAGTCTTTAGCTGGGTCACAAAGAGAAATTCAGAAGTCGTTTACGCAATTGGCTTCAGGATCGCGAATCACAAAGTCATCAGATGATGCTGCGGGATTAGCAATCAGTGAAAACTTGAAATCTGGTATGAGAAGTATCACTCAGGCCGGAAGAAATGCGAATGATGGTATATCTCTTATTCAAACTGCAGAGGGCGGCCTCGGTGAAATTTCAAATATTTTAACTCGTATGCGCGAGCTAGGAATCCAATCATCATCAGATACAGTATCTGATAAAGAACGCGGTTTCTTAGATAAAGAGGTTCAACAGCTAAAAGCGGAGGTTGATCGTATCTCGGCTACGACTAAATTCGGTAATCAAGAATTAATTAATGGTAATGGTAAAGTTTACGATTTCCAAGTGGGTATCAACAATAATCCAGAAGCCGATAGAATTTCTTTCGATTCTGGAGAATCGGATGCGACAGCCGGAAATTTAAATATCTCGAGCTTCGACTTCTCTAGTAAAGAGGGTGCGCAAGATGCGCTCGAAGTTTTGGATGAAGCGCAAAGCACAGTGAATGGATTCCGCGCCAACCTAGGTGCCTTACAAAATCGTTTGCAAGTGACATATGATAATTCGCAAACAATGTTCGAAAATATTTCGGCAGCAAATTCTCGTATTCGTGACACAGACGTTGCGCAAGCGAGTAGTGAGTTAGCAAGAAATAGTATCTTGTTACAAGCTTCGACATCGACCTTAGCTCAAGCGAACCAAATCACTGGTAACGCTATGAAATTGATCGGCTAGGCGCCCCGGTTAATCGTAAGTTAAAACAAGGTACGTGTCTATACTGTGGCGACCCTTTGAGGGCGCCCGGCCAGGGCCGGCCGCGATTTTAGGTATTATTTTTTAAAAATGATGAAGCAGACTCAGCCCTCCGTCTGAGTTTGTGGACCAACCTACCTGGAAAGTCTGTAGTCAGACTTTCCAGGGTCTTTGGGTTTCAACATCAGAGAAAAGTCCTGTAAACAAATCAGGCGTTTCAATCTGAGACGCTGTCGTAAAAGTAGCCACATTGAAGGGCATCACAGTTAATTTAGAAAATCTTTTTCAAAAACTCAGTTTTTTTCATAACTTTACGATAAAATAATAAGAGTCTCATCTATGTGGGGCGAGATTCGGGGGAATCGATGTATTTATTTAAAGCGCCTTTTCTGGCTTTTGCTTTTCTTTTACTAGTAGCTATACCTGAGTCCTCATTTGCCCAATGTTCAGCAAGTGCCGGAAAAATTCACGGTTGCCGCAGTGGTATCGCTTGTAACATTCCAAATAAAAGAACGGGTGCGCCTTTGTGGCAATGTCAAGATGTTGCCCCAGCAGCGGTAGCTCCCTTGCAAGTGGCCGCTCAGCCGGCACTTACTGCAGGTTCGTCGAAATCAGCACCTACAAAAAAACCAAGTACCGCTAAAAAATCGACAGAACCAAAGCCGACAATTGAATCGAGCGAAGTTGTTGCCGAAGAAGAGCCACCGCAACAATCATCCTCATCATCGTCTTCATCTTCAAGGTTATTAGGTGGGGTCGATCAGCAAGGGATGTGCCCTACTGGTTATGTCGAAGTTAAATCTAATAACCATAGTGATTACGTAGAGGAAGCGGGAGATACGCAAGCGGGGAGTTTTGCTCCCTATGCAGTTCGTTTTTGTAGACAAGCAGGCATGACTCAGGAACAAGCTAACGCTATGAAAAGCAGAGGTGGCGGTGAGACTTGTAATGCTGCCAAGGGGCAGGAATTTCAAGAAAGTGGCGTGACTAAATGCCGATATATTAAAGATGGAGAGAATGGTGAAGCCCAAGTTTCAATGGTTTGTATTATTGAAAATGGACAATTGACAGAATGTAATGCTGAAGAAGCAGCGAAAGTGGCCGATGGCGGTTCTTGCGAACAGCGCTTCAACGAAGCTCGTGACACTTGTTTTAAACAAGCGGATAAAGCGAGCACAGATTGCGATCAGGAAAATCAAGGTATTCAAGATGCAATGAATGCAACCAAAGCCGTTGGTGCTGGCTCTGCAGCTAGCGTGCAGTTAGCATGTTCGAAATTAGGTGAGATCAGTAAAATTGCGAATACATCTTTGACAGGATGGCAAACATTCTGCGCCTTTTCACAAAGCGGCTGCGAGACGGCCTGCTCAGACGCGAAAACAATGTACAATGATCCACAGTGTATTCCCGAAGCTAACAAAAAAAGTTACACTACGGACATGACAACCGTTCAACAAAACGTAAACGTATGCATGGGTTACAAAAAACGTATTTCCGAAGCCGCGCAACATGCGACGGCGGCATTAGTGCAGGCGCAAGCGGCGAAAAAATGTGAAGATGATACAAGCTCATTAACAACAGCGAATGTGGATGAGTGTAAGAAAAATCCAAACAATCCACTATGTACAGACGCACAGAAATGTTCGAATGCGACATTCGCGGCGTCGAATAAAGTCTGCCAATGTATCAACAATCCAAACTCAAAAGATTGTATCGCGAATAACGGTTTAGCTGGCTCGCGCGGTGTTGCTGGTGCGACGATCCCAGGAGTCGGATCTGGCAAGGATGCAGATCCTGGTGCTGCATTTATTCCACCGGCGAGTGGTTCTGGTACCGATGCATTCGCCAATGCATTACAAAGCGGTGCGGTTAAGAATGAACAAAATTTGGGTGGTTCTAAAGGCAATGCTGGCCTTGGTGGCAATACAGGCGGACCTGGTGGCGGTGGTGGTCTAGGATCTGGCGCAGGTGGTGCCGCGGGGGCCGCTGGTGATGATAAATTAAAGATTAATTCCGGATTTTATGGTGCTGCAACTGGTGGAGGCTATCTTGGTAAACCGGGTGGTGCCTACGGCAGTGGTCGACTCAGCGCCGGCGGAGTCAATTACAATAAACTCGGCGCGGGTGGGGCACAATTTGATCCACGACGTTATATCGCGGGCCTAAATGGAAAAACGGGTGAATATATTAATGGTCCCAACATGGATATATTCCGCATCGTGAAAAATCGGATCGAATCTAAAAAGCCAACCATGCTTGATCCCGACTATAAAAAATAGGTTTGATTTAGTAATTAGATTCTTTTATCACCTCTGTGTAGCTTAATTATTCTTACACAGGGGGATTTTAATGACTTTAGTTTTACGTTCAATCTTAGCAGCAGCACTCGCATTTTCAATTTCATGTTCTAGCGGTGGTGGCGGCGGCGATGGTACAGGCACTGGTGCTGGCGGCAACACTAAAACTGATAACTCGGCCTTTACAAACGTAGCGGGTACCGCAAAAGGTCAATGGTCAGACGGCGACACTTTAAGCCTATTCATTTCAGATTCTCGTATGAAATTAGTTGGTAAATGTGAAAACAACCAATCTGTTGAAGCTGAAGTTGGTATCAAATTAACCGCAAACACGATCACATTCTTAGAATCTAGAACTACTGGATCTGGTAACTGCTCAATCGATTTCAAAAAAGACACTGTTCTTAATTACTCTGTAAATGGTGATGAACTATTTATCCAAATGGACGAGCAAAAACAATTGGCGTTCACTCGTATTGGTTCGGCGACAAATACAACTCCAGGGGCTGGCACTGGCGGAACTACGATGACATTTGAATTTTACACGAGTCAAAATTGCACAGGTCAGAAAATGATCTACACTGGTGGAATGAACTGCAATGAATTAGGTGGCAACATTTCTTCTTTGAAGCAACCTGGTCAACAATGCCAAAATACGAATACTCCGCAAGATTCTCGCGCTTTTTGCAATTCAATTAACCAACAGTTGGCTCAGCAAGGCCGTCAATAAGTTCATGCAGGCCTTCAACGGCCTTAGATAACTGATTCTTTTCGATGAAAAGAATCACGCTCAACGCACTCATTTGAATTTTAAGGGGACTGATTTTAAGGTCCCCTAATTTTTTTGAAATCTGAGATTGAGTTTCAAACGTCGGCACACCAGTGCATGTCAGGCAAACGGTAGAAATACCATCTGAAATTTCCATATCTTTAGTCGCTGGAATTTTTTTAATCATTGAAAGCATTTCTTCGGGCGCAGTAATATACAAAGTGTTCTCTGAATCACTAGAATCGACTGATAAAATTTGGGGAAAAATAATCTCGTTCTTTTTAAATAATTCTTTCAATTGAGTGTAATCGGCGTGAATAGATTTTGTTTTCATCTTTATTTTGAAAACAGTTTCGATGGTATTGATTGAAAGAACTTGTGCTGTTTCCATTTTATTTTTTAATTTCTCTTGGATCACTTTGAATTCCTTTGGATTTGTATACGAGCGAATGTACGTACCTTGTTTAGAGTGGTTGCCTTCAGATGGTCCGATGTAAAGCGCTACGCCTTTGACCGCCGCTAATTCTACAGAACGGTAGTGCAGAACTTTGGCTCCCCAAAATGTCATATCCATCATTTGCTCATAAGAAAGTTCTGATAAAACTTTTGACGATTTTATTTTTTTAGGATCAGCAGAAAATACACTCGGAACATCTTTTAAAATTTCACAAATAGTTGCATTCAGTCCGCTAGCTACAGAAACTGCTGTTGTGTCGCTGCCACCGCGGCCCAGAGTTGTAATTTCCTTGGTGTTTGGATCGACTCCTTGGAACCCAGCCAGGACTATAATTTTGTTTTTCTCTAATTCATTAACGACTCGAAAGGGCCTAAGGTCGATGATCTGCGCATTTTCGTGATCTGAATTCGTCAAGATTCCCGCTTGGCTTCCGGTGAGGCTGATCGCCTGTTTGCCTAGATCTTGGATAGACATCGACAAAAGGGACATGGAAATTCTTTCCCCGACCGACAGTAACATGTCCATCTCTCGTTGGTTCGGACGTGATGAAATTTGCGAAGCTAACTCTATCAAACTATTAGTGGTTTTACCCATTGCCGATACGACAACGACCAAAGTGTGCCCGGCAGATAATTCCGCTATCAGCGACTTTGCGATGCCTTTGATTTTCTCTGGAGTCGCGACGGTAGCGCCTCCATATTTTTTTACGACGATGTTCTTTAGTTTACTCACTAGTCTAGAATAGAAAGTAAAATGCAAAAGTCAAATTATTGACTCAAAAAAAATGAAACAGCTCTGTTAATCTTAGTTTAAAGGTAATCTTCAGTTCTTAAAGGGAATACTATATGGCAGGAATACGAATAACAGGGATGGCTTCCGGTTTACCACCGAACATCGTCGACCAATTGGTCGAAGCTGAACGTATTCCCCTGAAGCAAATTGAAGGCAAGAAGGTAAAGCAAGAAGACAGCTTGAAGTTAGTTACCGATTTAGAAACCAAAGTCGGCGACATTACCAAAAATCTTGGCGAGCTTACGAATACAAAAGGTTTTACTGACACGCAGTTGATCTCAGGTGATCCAAACATTATCGATGGTGCTGTTGACTCGGCAGCCAGTGTAAATGGCGAGTATTCACTTGAGGTGATGCAGTTGGCGCAAAAACCAGGCGCCATTTCAAATGGCTTCCCTGACAAAGACAAAACGCAAATGGGTGTGGGTTACATTAAATTCAATACGCCAGACGGACAGAAAGAAGTTTACATCAACGGCAAGAATTCGACTTTAACCGGCGTGGCGGCGCAAATTAATGCATCTAATATCGGCATGCGCGCAACGGTTATCGAAGACAACAAAGATAAGGAAAATCCCTACCGCATGGTGGTTTCCGGATTAAAAACTGGGGACGGCAACGCAGTAGAATTTCCAACGATTTACCTTCTTGATGGTGATCAAGACATGTATTTCGATAAGGCACGCGAAGCGCAAAATGCAAAATTAAAACTGGACGGTTTCGAAATCGAAACACCGAGCAATGTAGTGAATGATCTTATTCCTGGAGTTACGCTTAATTTGAAAAAGGCTTCGCCAGGCCAAGAAATCCGGCTCACTGTAAAAGAAAACATGGAAGCGGTGTCTGGAAAAATTAAGGCATTCGTAGATGCGTATAATGGGGCGCTCGGCTTTATTCAAAATCAGTCTAAGCTTCAGAAGGGTGCCAACGGTAAAGAGGCGCTTGGGCCATTAGGCGGCGATTCTATGAGCCGTCAGGTTGAGAATACGTTACGACGTATTATCTTAGCACCCCAAATGGGCGTGGGCTCACGTATCCAAAACTTGAATCAGTTAGGGATTGAGTTCAACCGTAACGGTACCTTGAACTTCACCCAAGAAAAATTTAACAAGACATTAAGTGCAGCGCCGCAAGATGTTTCAAATTTCTTCCGCGGAGATGGTTTGGCGACTGGCTTTATTCCAACTCTTAAACGCGAATTAGGAAATTTGCAAAATCCTGCGTTCGGCGTCTTGGCAAATCGTAAAAAAGGTATTCAAGAAAAAATCAATCGTTTCAATACGCAAATCGATCAGAAAGAACGTCAGTTAGAAAAGAAAGAAGATTCTTTGCGTAAAAAATTCGCGGATCTAGAACAAAAGATGTCGAAGATAAATCAGCAAGGCGCTGCCGTAGCGAGTATGGCCGCTGGTGCCAAGGCGCCGGGACAATAGATGAAAACAAAAAATGAAATAAGGACCGACCAATCTACAACAGCAAAGCACAACATACAGCGACGAGGTGAATGTTAAAATGAAAAATGCATACCAGAAGTACAAAAACAATTCCGTACAAACAGCATCCAGAGAAAAGATCTTACTTATGCTTTATGAAGGTGCCATTAAATTTACCAAGCTAGCGATTAGGGGTCTTGAGGAAAAAAAGATCGCTGATAAAGGATACTACATCGGCCGAGCTTACGACATCGTCATGGAATTGAACAATACGCTTGATCATAAAGTGGGCGGCGACATCTCTAAAAACTTAGAAGCACTCTATATTTTTATGATGGACCAGTACACAAAAGCCAATTTCAAAAATGAAGTGGCGCCCTTGCGAGAAAATCTAAAGATTTTAGAGAATCTTTATGAAGGATGGCAAGCCGCGATCGAAAAAATTAAACAA
Organism: Bdellovibrio sp. 28-41-41; assembly: GCA_002256935.1. Taxonomy (GTDB): domain Bacteria; phylum Bdellovibrionota; class Bdellovibrionia; order Bdellovibrionales; family Bdellovibrionaceae; genus UBA2316. The sequence continues at coordinate 14,270 of NCGL01000008.1, read as the reverse complement.
AATACAGACAATCAAAAATAGGGAAAGAGGAGGGGAGAATGAAAAGATTATTAGACCTGATGGACCAGAAGAATCATTTCTTAGAAAAATTCTATACTGTCAATGAAACTCATCTTGAGCAATTTCTAAGAAATCGCTTTGAGCAAATTAATGAGTTCTATGACGCTCGTGAAAATATTTTAGAAATTTTGAAATATATCGATCAGGAAATTCAGGTTGTATCCAACGCTACGACTGAAGAATCTATGCTTGGTATTCAAAAATTAAAAGAATGTTTATCGTTGAAAGACACGTTCGTTCAAAAAATTCTTGAACAAGATATCGATATTTTGTCTTGCATCGAAGCCGCTAAAAATTCGATTATCGCCGAACTGAAAGAAGTTCGTAACGGTAAGAAAGTTATTTCCGCTTACAAAGTTCCCGTGTTTAAAGAAGCTTTGGGTGAAGAAGAACTATAGCTCTATTGCATGAAGATTGGGCTTTCGGTCCAGTCTTCTTCGTCTAATTTTTGACCCGACTTCGGTAGTGAAGAGTCAATGTTCATTGTAGGGTCTAGCATTCAAGTTTAATTAAAATGATTTCAAATGGCACTTCGATTGCTCTCCTATATCTATTAAGCATCTTTTCTTTTAAACACAAAGTGGTAGGGACAATTGGAAGTAAATTATTATCGTAGTCAAAATTCTGTGATTCCTGCGGGAACTGTCTATAAAAGTGGTTCGCCTCGCTTTACTAATGAGACGGTAGCTCTGTTATTTCATAATGCAAAAATACTTTTCAACTTCAACGACTTTAATGACGCATTGATATTGCTTCGAGAAAGCTTGAATATGGATTCTTTCAACGTCCATTTGATTGATCTGTGTCGTAAGGCGCTATTTCAAATTGGACTACGTGAAGAGAGTCTAAGTCTGTTAGAGGCCTCTCAGAGAATTTTATACACTCCAGAAAAGAGTATCGAGTTAGCACGAATCTATGTGGCTAATGAGCATAACGACATGGCACTAGCCCAACTTTTCGATGTTCTGTCTCAGTTGGTAGAAGATGAAACTCTATTATTTGAGACTTATAAAAATATTGGCTGCGTATACTTGAAAGAAAAAGAATTCGATCTGGCGCAAGAGTATTTCCATAAAGCGTACGTGATAAATTCTACGGATGACACTCTTTTGGTTAACTTGGGTGTCCTTGAATATTTGAAAAAAGATATAACACAAAGTCTTTTCTATCTAAGGGAAGCAATTAACAAAAATCAAAAAAACGATAAAGCATGGGTAGGTTTAGCGATGGTACATTTGGAATTTGGTGATAGAGATTTAAGTTGGTCTAATCTGACAAAAGCGATCGACGTGGATCCTATGAACCGTACGGCTCTTATTCTGCTAAATGATTTGGCAGAATCGGATTCACAGCTTGAATTCTGCCAAAATGCGCTGATTACGTTTCTAGAAGGCGAAAATTTTGATGAGCAAATTTCACATTTGTTAATTCATATTTTTATTAAACGAAACGATTTTCAGCGGGCACAGCTTGAATCGCTGAAGTCATACCTTTGGAATCCTCAAAACACTAAAAACCAAGAGCTATACAACAAAATAACACAGTTTATTAACGTTAAAGAGCGAGGGGTCACGCATGATTCAGTTTCTAGTAAATAAGGACGGGAAAGTTATCCCGCAATCTGGAAATTTATTTTTGTGTTCGTATCAGCGACCATTGTCAGAATCTGAAAAATGGCTGGCACAATTCGATTTGAAACAAGCCAAAGATGTTTTGGTTTTGGGTGGTGGCGGTGGCTACCATATCGAACTATTAAAGTTAAAGTATCCACATATTTTCGTTCATGTGTTTGAGTTTCGGTCAGAGATTTTAGAACACTTGGAAGACAAATTTAGGCGCACTCAGAAGTTAGCTCTGTATGGAATCAATGCCAACCAAGATTCTGTATTTTATAAAAGCATGTTTCAGTTTCTGGATGAGAAAGTTCCAGAGATTATGCCGTTTCGCTCCGGTTGGCAGGGTATGGAATCTAGTTACGAGAAGCTTCATAGCGCCATGTTGATGCGTGAAGTGACGACGTTGTCTCAATACTTACAAAATTCTGACAGCCAATTAGAATTCCAGTCGTCCCTCTGGGAGGAAAAGAAAAATTTCCTAACACTTAAAAATTTAGTTTTAGCAAATACCAGCACAGGACATTTGGATTCTCAGGTGTTGGACTATTTCGGGGAATTCATGAAATGAAGATTCTTTTCGCGTCTCTATCGCGGATCGGCGATTACATTCAGCATATGTTAGTGGTTCAGGCTTGGGCTAAGGCTCATCCTTTGGCCGAGGTGCATGTGGTCGTTAACGATTTAATCCCGTTGGACCTGATGCGTATGAACGCGCAGTTCCAGCATTTTGTTCTGCCGAGATTTGAATATCAAAACAGAATCAACCAATTCAATACACCGTTGGTTTATCCGTTTTGGAGTTTAAGAAAACTAGTAAAACAATTCCGGTCGGAAAAATACGATCGAATTGTAGATCTGTCATTACAGGCGCAGTCATCTGCATTTCTAAGATTAATTGATGCTAACTTTGCCTATTCAGACACAGAAAAGAAAATGATCCATGAATATTTGAATCCATCAGAATCGGTGCACCTGGTTGATAAACTAAAATCAGTTCATGGGTTAGATGTAGTGCCGAAGGAATCAGTCAATTCCGGAACTCAAAGGTTGCTATTTCAGGTCACTACGAGCGATGCGAAAAAAAATATCGATCTTGCTCGTTGGAAAAGCCTAGTGGAAGGTATTCGTGCCGACTATCCTACTATTGATTTGGCAGTGATAGGATCTAGAAAAGAAGCGAAACAGTTACAGCAAGTCTTTCAAATGTCGGAAATCTTCGTATGTAATTTCACGGAACTCAGCCATGTGTTGAACAGCGAAACAAAACTGGTGTCTTTAGATACTTCAATTAAACATTTTGCGGCACTTTTCCAAGTGCCAACGGTAGAGATTTCAGTAGGTAGCAGCCATTGGATCAAAAATGCAGCATACCAAGAAGGCAATTTCATATTTAGTGCCGATATGGACTGTAGACCGTGTATGCATTCGGTGGCTTGTCCTTATGGCCGTAATCAATGTCAGGATAAAATTAATTTTAATGAACTAAATCAGTTTGTTGGTGAATGGATTGAGAATTCCCAACTAACACGTTTTCCAATGGTGACGATAAAACAAGATGGAAACCTAGGCGTTCTGCGTGTTCAAGCGCAGCAAGGAGAAAAATGGAATCAAAAAACAAACCAAACCAATCTGTCGTTATAGAAAAATTGGTTGAAAAGGAACGCGAGCTAAGAGCCTTGATGTTAGAGACCTATAAAAATGAAGGGTTCTCTAAGGTTAATCTTTTGCAAAGGTCTTTGCTTGAAATCATAAAGGAACAAAATTTAAATGAAAATATTAATAATTCAACTAGCAAGACTCGGTGACATTTACATGTCCTGGCCAATTGCCAGGGCAATGAAGCGCAAATACCCCGAAGCCGAGATACACTTTCTAGTTCGAGAGCGTTTTGCAAGCGCGCTCGAGGGGCTGGAATGTGTACATCAGGTTCACAAGCTTAACACCCCAGCAGTTTTCGAAAAGCTGATGGATTCTATTGAAGACGGGGTGGAATGCTTAGGTACTTTTTTGGATGCACTTCAGGCAAAAAAATTTGATACGGTGGTGAACTTATCGTTTTCCCCCGTTTCCAGTTACTTTACTTACTATCTTGGTCAAACGGCGAAAGAGACATTTGGTTACACGCGTTTTTCTGATTCCAGTTTTGCTCTGACCGATGCTATTTCGGCTTATTATTTCTCACAGGTAGGAGTAGAGAAACACAATCGATTCCATTTGATTGATATTTTTGCCAGCATGATAGGAATAGATTTAGACAGCGACGATTTCGCGTACCCAGTGGGTTTCACATTTAGTTCTCCGATTAAAGACAGCTACATCACGGTTCAATTGGGCGCGAGTACGGCCAACAAAACGCTGACGCCATTCATTTGGGCTCGAGTGATCAAAAACTTCTTAAGTGCCCACATGGGCTACAAAGTCGTTTTGATCGGTTCAAAAGAGGAACAAGATTTAGTGTCAGAAATTTACGCGTTTAACTCGCACACGGACATTATTAATTTGGTGGGCAAAACTTCGATTTCGGAGTTGTTCCCCATCATTAAAAATGCGGCTCTTCATGTCGGTGGCGATAGTCTTTGCGTTCAAATTACTAATCTGACCAAGACGCCATGCTTGAACTTGTCGTTTGAAAGCGTCAAGTTTTGGGAGACGGGTCCCCGTACGAAAGGCAGCTATGTGTTGCTGAACATTCAGCCTTCACACGTCGAATCGACAGAGATAGCTAGTGCCATCAAGGGGTTATTGTCCAAAAAGCCGTTGCCTCAACTAATTGAAGCCGTTCAGAACATGCCGGCTTATGATTTAAAGTTTAATTTGATCAATGATTTTGAGTGGGCACTCGTAAAAGCCATTTACCTAAACGAGCCGTACCCGGTGACCGAAGATTTAGTGTTCTTCAAGGGCATAGAAAAGCTGAATCAGACGAACTCGCTAATTATTGAAACACTGGAATCGGCCCTAGACAATGGTGTCGGTAGGTTTGTAAAAATTCTAGCGTCCTGCGATGAAGCGTTCATGGGGGTACGCCAAATCAGCCCTAAGGTCAGTATATACATAGACTGGTGTCTAGCAGAAAAAATAAAAGTGGCCCCACTAACCGAAATTGAAATTGTAGAATCATATTTGAAAGTTCATAATGAACTTAAGCTTCTAATGAGACCATACTTACTAGAAGATAACACTCAGGACGAGGTTAAGAATCATGGATAGATTCAAAATCACAGGCGACAAACTAGTTGGTTTTTACGGGTCAGAGACAAAGCTGATGCAAGTGTTTAAAGACATCGAGCTGGATCTTAAAGCGACAAACCAGGTAGTTTGCCAATACATCATTAACGGCAAAGAAATTTCAGAAGTTGACGAGAATTCATATCAAGATATGAACCTTAACGACATTCAAACACTTGAGTATTTATCAGAAAATATTAACGAACTTCTGATCGATGTTTTGGCAAGTTGGTTAGATGCTTTCCCAGAGATGATTGGGAATACAGAGAAGATTTCGGGTCAAATTCGCTTCGATGGTGTTCAAAAGTCATTCAAAAATATTCAAGTTCTTTTGGAGAACTACGAGTATCTGATTTCTAGTATCATTTCGATCAAAAGCTTAGTGGGTGATTCTGCCGCGGCGGGTCTTGCGATGCTATCTGAAGCCGAAGAGAAAACGAAAGCAACGTTAAGTGAAGCGATTACTGCCATTGAGAAAAAAGATTTTGTATGTTTAGCTGATATCGTTGAATATGAACTGATCACAAGTCTACAAATTTGGGAAAAATTGTTGTCTGATTTGTTGATTGTTCTTAGAGGGGAAAAATCAGTTGAACATTTATCCCGAAATAGCGGGCTCAAAATTATTTCCAATTTTAGTTCTGGGGGAAGACTGGCCAACTAATCCAGTTTCCAAACAGTCCTTTGCACAAACGCTTGTGCATGAAAATGTCTCGTCGATCAATATCCCATTAAGTGAAATCAAGTCACCGCAATTCAGAGCCGGTGACTTGGAAATTGCCTCATTAGTAATTATCAATCTACCCAAACATGACCTTGAATACGTCGCGGGTCGTATCGATTTCAATTTACTATCTACTCCGGTCGTTTTGGTTCTAAATGGCACAGACATCGATATCACCGAGTGGATCAACTTGCGTAACGTTAATTACTTCATCCAAGATGACAAACCCGAGGTTCAGGCTCGTCTGGTAGAACTATCAAAGACGCGCATCCAGCGACGTACAGTCATCAAGCAAATTGCAGAACAAAGCAAATCGGCAGATAGTGTCGTTCAAGAGCAAGAAGAGCAAATTATCGCTAAGACTTTGGATATTGAGCTTTCTAATCAAGAGCAAAATCAGAAGCTAAAACGCGAACGTCAATTACTGAAATTTTTAAAAGATATTGCGCTCGCAGATTTTTACGATTCATTTTTAAGAAGCATCAAGAATGAATTCAAAGTTTTTCATGCTTTGGGCGAAATTTTTTTAGTCGATCTTAAGTCAGATAACGATTTGGCCATTTTGAATTTGAAAGTTTCTGATTTATGGCGAGAACATAAGCTTCCCGCAGGTCAGTCAAATCCTATTGGTGATTTTCAAGGCACAAAAAATCTATCCACGTTCTTTGCTAACTTGTTACAGAGGCCGTTTGGTAAAGTTGTTCCTATGAATTTGAAAGGAAATTACTTTTTGATTGTAGAGAGTCACTTAAGCGATATCCAAAACGTTCCTTTTCAAGAATTCTTTAACGATCGCCAAGAAATTTTAAAAATGGTTTTTGATAAAATCGACAATGAAGAGAAAATGAATAGCTTTTCTTTTCGTTGGGAGAAGATTTTTGATTTTATCAAAGATCCCATCGCCATTGTTGATGAAGACTACAATGTCATTGCCCATAACGATGCTTTTCATCGTCAAGGCGACTTAAGAAAATGCTACGAGGTATTTGCAGGAGGTCATCAACCTTGCTCGGGTTGTCCTTTAGAGCAAAACAGGAATTCAAGCACAATGAAAAATGGAAACATAATAGTTGCAAACTCGGCGTTTGATGTCATGGCTTTTGAATTAGGCAACGTCGAGGGTGCCAAACGTTCTTTTGTACATACCTATAAAGACCAAACTGAAAGCAACGTGTTACAACTGGAAGTTATTCAAAAAAAGAAAATGGCGACGATTGGCCGCCTAGCGGGGCACCTTTCTCATGAATTGAACAACCCACTAACAGGAATCCGCTCAATGGCGCAGATCTTGTTAAAAGAGGCGATTCCTGCGACGCCAACACATAAAGATTTAATTGAAATCGAATCCGCGGCCCAACGTAGTCTGTCCGTCATTAAAAACTTTATCGAATTTTCTGACAATAAGAACACGCGAATCGAATCAACTGATATTCACGGTCTTATTGAGCGAACGATGCCGCTAATGAAAACGTCATTGCGCAATCATGTGGTCATGAAAAACTTGAATGCGGTAAATTATACGGCGCAAGTGAATCCACCTTTGTTCCAGCAAGTATTGTTTAACTTGATCAAGAATGCGATTCAAGCGATGTCCGAAAAAGGGCGAGTCACGATTGAAACCTATAATCCAAGTTCTACGATATTTAAGATTTCTATTTCTGATACGGGTAAGGGAATTCCTCCATCGGTCCAACCTTTGATCTTTCAACCATTTTTTACAACCAAAGAAAAAAATCAAGGCAATGGCCTTGGGCTGAGCATAGTAAAAAGCATTGTGGAATCATTTAATGGAAAAATTTATTTTACCTCGGAAGAGGGTGTTGGTACCCAGTTTCATATTGAACTACCTTTAGCGAGCAGAAATGAAAATACTAGTCATTGATGATGAAGTTCTAATTACAATGTCTTTGAAGCGCGCCTTGGAAAAACGGGGGCACGCTGTTGAAGTAGCTAACGGGGGCGTGCAGGGGCTAGAAGCTTGGCGCCGCATTAAGCCTGATTTGGTCGTTTTAGACTTTATCATGCCCGATATGAATGCGGACCAGGTGCTGGCCGAGATGGGCGATCGTGGCGGAACAAAAGTGATACTCATGTCAGCTTATTTGGGGGAAAAGACGGTTGAAAAGCCGCCCTCGCTACAAATCGAACTATTCATTAAAAAACCTTTTGAGAATATCTTTGATATATGCGACTTAATCGAGAAAGCCGCAGGATAAACTCATGAGAATCATTTCCGGAAAATATAAAGGTCACCATTTAGTCCCATTCAAAGGGGATCATTTACGCCCAACAACGGATCGAGTTAAAGAAGCCTTGTTTAACAAAATTCAATTCGAAATCGAAGGTTCACTCGTTTTAGATATTTTTTCTGGAACCGGAAACTTGGGTCTTGAGGCGATTTCTCGTGGTGCCGAGAAAGTAGTGTTCGTCGACGAGAATCCTAGATCTATCGAAATTTTAAAAAAGAACATTGAGAAATTAAAAGTCGAAAAAGGTTGTTACGAGATAGTCACGTTAGACGCATTCCGTTTTTTAAAAAAAGCAACGGATCGCAAATTTGGATTTATTTTTATTGATCCACCGTTCACGCAAAAGATGGCTCACGACGTAATGGAAGCCTTAGATAAAACAAATATCTTTGGGCCTGAAACGTTAATCTCTATTGAGTCTCAAAAAAAAGAGCGCATGGATATTGAATACAGTCGCCTGACTCGATTTGACTTTCGCGACTATGGCGACAAAGTCCTTTCGTTTTTTAAAGCCAAGGAGTTATCCAATGAAGAAGGTTAATCAAGTAGTTTATCCTGGCAGTTTCGATCCCATTACGATGGGTCATGTGGATATTATTAAACGTCTTTCTAAATCATTTGATAGAGTAGTTGTACTAGTAGCTAATAATGCACAGAAGAGTTTTTTGTTCACGGCTGAAGAACGTAAAGCACTTATTTTAAAAGCGCTTAAAAATACGAGCAATCTAAAGGTCGATATTTTTGCCGGCCTGACAGTGGATTATATGAAAGCTAAAAAAATCGATAAAATTGTCAGGGGATTACGCGCTGTCGTGGATTTTGAATACGAAATGACGATGGCCAACATCAACCGCAGGCTGGCTCCGAACATCGAGACATTGCTTGTCTTCGCTAGCCCCGAGTACTACTATGTAAGCTCAAGAGGCGTGAAGGAAGTAGCTTTAAACGGGGGATCCCTAAGAGGCCTAGTTCCCGACGTCGTGAAAAAACCATTAAGCGAGAAATTAAAAAAAATTAAAAAGGATTAACTATGCTTTCTAAGCGTGCGTTAAATTTGAAGCCGTCTCCAACATTAACTTTGGTTGCTAAAGCTAAAGAATTGCAAGCCAAGGGTCACGATGTAATTTCACTTACTGTCGGTGAACCAGATTGGGCCACGTTCAAGAAACCATCAGAAGCGGGTATTGAAGCGATTCAAAAAAATATCACGAAATACACACCGGCCAATGGAACTCTAGAACTCAGAAAACGCATTGCTGACAATGCAAAGAAAGAATTCGGAGTTGAGTACGCAGCAACGCAAGTGACTGTTGGTTCCGGCGCTAAATTTATTATTTTCGCTGCTCTTCAAATGCTGTGTAATCCTGGAGATGAAGTGATCATCCATTCACCATATTGGGTCAGTTACCCAACGATGGTGGAGCTAGCTGATGGCGTTCCTGTTATCATCACATGTGATGAAAAAGAAAACTACAAACTGACTCCTGCCCAATTAGAAAAAGCAATTACCCCAAAAACAAAAGCATTCTTGTTCTGCTCGCCAAGTAATCCAACTGGGTTGATGTACACAAAGCTAGAACTTCAAGCATTTGCTGAAGTATTTAGAAAACACCCTAATGTAGTGATTCTTTCTGATGATATCTACAATCGACTTGTATTCTCGCCTAGTGACCGTGTGAATGGCGTGGCTCCGCACTTGTTGCATGTAGCTCCTGATTTGAAAGAACGTTTGGTTTCTATCAATGGGGGCTCGAAATCATTCTCGATGACGGGATGGCGTATTGGTTGGGCGATGGGTCCACAAAAACTAATTACGGCGATGGCCGATTACCAAAGTCAGTCGACGGGTTCAGCATCTAGCATTTCTCAGCATGCTGTCTTAACGGCGTTAGCTGAATGTGATGCTGATATTGAAGAGACCAATAAAACATTATTAGATCGAAAACAAAAAGCCATGAAAGAATTGGCTCGCGTAAAAGGATTCAAATTAAGTGATCCTCCTGGCGCATTCTACTTATGGGTAAACATCAAAGCCTACCTAGGTAAGAAATTTGATGGCGTAACTATCGAAAATGATAAAATGTTCGGTGGCATTCTACTAGAGAAATATTACGTGGCGACGGTGCCAGGTATCGAATGTGGTAACGAAGGTTATTTACGTTTGAGTTTTGCGACTTCCGTTGAAAAAATGAAAGCCGCAGTCGACAGAATGGTCGAGTTCACTTCAAAAATTGAAGTTTAGAACAAAGATTTAAACCAGTTAGTAATCTTAGCCCAGAGGCCGAGTTCTTCAGTTTGTACTGAATTAGGAACTCGGTTGTTCGAAGATAAACTACATTTGTATTTAGCTACGATCGTAGAGCCCGCTTTTACACTCGGATTAAAAACCAAACTTTGACCTTGAATGCTCGTCGCCACTGTCTGAGTCGGAGTGATAGTCACCGATACATTGTTGCTCACTGGGTTACACTCTAAAGGCATTGAATCTAACGAGTCATTGATGACTGTGTTGAAGAAATTCAAGTTGTTGTAGTAATCTGTATCGCAAATTGATCCAATACCGCCGCCGGTAATACCTGAAAGTTCTTCGTATTTACGTCCGTAGTGAGCTTTAGTACCTTGTTCATCTTGCGCCGTTAAACACGTTGTATCGTCCGCTTTAACAACAATTGAGTTCGCGCGGAAACGAATATCAGTACCTAGTTTCTCTTTTACTTTATCAACTAACGAACTTGGAGTGTCGTCGTCTTCTAATGCTTTATACTCGCCAGTGTAGTATTGATCCGCTGAACGACCGCCTACGCTGCGCTCGTCTTCATCAGAGATATAGATCTGTGCGTGAGCGGCGCCAGCGCGATAACACTTATTATAGTCTTTGTAGTTGGCGTGCCAGTAGGCCGCTTTAATACCGCGTTCGTCATTTGTATTGGCAGAACCCGTTGCTACGTTGTTCTCTAGAGTGTATCGAAAGATAGCGGGCAGATTAGCACCGTTTTGACGTTTTAAAATCCAGTTCTCTGTTGGATTGTAGTAATAAGATGCGGCACTATCGTTTGTTACACCCCAGCTTACTGATAAGCCCCAATAGTTGTAACTATTTACAGTCGCATACGTCGTTGTAACTAAACACATTTGCCAGTCGATCGACGCGCTTTCTAATTGAGTTACGAAGGTAGTCAAGCGATCCGCTAATTTAACGTTATCTGCGTTCATTGAGCTTGAATTATCAACGATTAATAAGATGTCGACCTTGTCTTGATTAGCTTGAACGACGTGAGTTGTCGTGACGTCGCGAGTGGCGCCTGGATCTGCGGGATCAGTATCCGTTCCGTCTGGTGGCGTTTGCACGTTAGTGGTGCCATCTTCCGGCGTAGTTTGATTTGAACTGGAAGAAAACTTCACTGGTCCACAAGCAACGAAGGACAAAAGAATGAAACCAGAAATTGAGGCAAAAAATATTTTTGATATTTTCATAACGTTTTTAACTCCATACAGACCTTATCGTTTATTTTTTATGCAACTTTAATGGTATCAGCGTTAATGGTATCAATAACTGACGAATGACGAAAGTCGAGGTAGGGCATTTCTAAACCTATTGCTAGTTAAATGAACCATAAAACTAACCAGACTTGTGGCGAATCCCGTCCTTCTTTAAAATAGAAAGAGTAGGGCAGTGAAAAGCAGTTGATAGCCCTGAGGAGTATTCGTGGGTATTACGTATTTGATTTTGATTATTTTCCAAGTTGTTTCCGTAGCGGCGATTGCGACACTTTGGGTACGCATTACCAAAATTCAAAATCAAGAAGATCAACGATTGAGCAAAGGCCTTCAACTTTTACAGAGCAAGCTTGCGGTGCTAGAAGACCTTTCTGATCGAACCGAAATACAAGTAAATCAATTGATCGCGATACTTGAGGGTAAAATAAAAGATATTCAAGCAAAATTAATTGATGCAGATAAAATGATTGGGAAAATTGATAAAAGTATTTCAAAAAGTTTAGAAGTTGCCAATATTTTCCAAGACAAAATTCCTCATCAAGAAATTTTAGAACGCCAATACACTAAGAAATACGTGAAAGCCGCACAAATGGCTCATGCTGGTCAGTCTGTAGAACAAATTGCGAGTGTCATTGATTTAACTCGCGGTGAAGTGGAATTAATCGTAAAACTAAATCGCGACCATTTGCAGTTTGAAGCGAGTGAATTACCAGAATGGGCAAAAGAAGAGTTGGATGCCGAAGACATGCACGAATTAGATCTGAATGTACCAACGATTTTCGAATCGAGAGGGGAAGTTAATAACCCGCTAAGAAATTTGGAAACAGCATTTGAGGTTCCACAAGTAGATAACAAAAATTTAAAAAAACTGGGCGATCAATTCCGTTCGGCCATGGCCGCACAAGCTCCGGTTAGAATGGAAACAAATACGGTGCCGTCGGCGGCTCCTCAAAGTGCCCCCGTAGTTCCAGTAACTAGAACCCCTAGCTCGTTCTCTAAACGAGCGACAGAAATAAACAACGAGATCATCAATACATTTGCTCAGGGCTCCAGCTGCCAATAAGAACGAAGAAGTGATCATGCAACGAGGGAAAAAAATGACTGTTAAGCCATTTCAATTCAAGCACATTGAGGGTGATGTAAATCCGTAAGTTAAGTGAGTGTCTCATTTTGAAACAACTTAGAGTCGTTTATTAAAGCTTTTCAAATGTTCTGCCGAATATTACGACATGTTCCGTAAAGAAAACCTAACCACCGCTGTGTCAGTCGCAATAGCCAGCTTGCTGGCTATGGGTTGTATGCTTCAAGACCCCAAAATTACGGATGGTAAAACAACTCAACTTCTTCAAACGGCCACAAAGGTTGTGTTTTCCAGCTATCCAAGTGTCGGAAGTGCCGCATCCGTTTGGTCAACTCAACCTGTGGTTGAGTTGTATGACAAAGACGGAAGCCTTGTTACCACGGGGCCGGATGCGTGGGCGCCAATCACAATATCATTGTACTCGGGAACAGGAATTCTAAGTGGTCAATTGACCATGTATGCAGTTCAGGGACGAGCGCAATTTATAGGCCTTAAAATTGATTTATCAGGTGAAAAATATTTAAAAGTAGTGAAGTCGGATTTATCGACCTATGGGGGATCGGAAGAACTTTCAGCTATTGGATCTGCGTTTACTGTTAGCTCGGCTGCCGCTACAAAACTAAAATTAGAAGGCAGTAGTTTAATCCAACCTGGAACATGCAATCCCTATGTCTTGAGTGCACAAGATAGTGGTGGAAATATCGTAACGCTTTCCACGGTCCAAAGCATTGGACTGACGATTTCTGGAAACGCTACTGTATTTAGTGATTCTAATTGTACGACTTCTATTACAAGTACAACTATTGGATCAAATGTTTCAGAGACTACCGTGTATGCAAGGACCTACGGGCATGAAAGTATAAAACTATTCGCTGCTCCTTATTCGATAGCACTCAGTTCCGCAGAGATCGAAATCAAATCTAACTTGTTAGTGCTCTCCGATTTCGCAATAGATAGTAGATTTACCGTGAAGTGTTTTGTTTACACAAATGGCAGTAGTTACTGCACTGACTCAGGATTTGTTAATTTCAATAAAAAAATATCGAAAATTTCTGTGGGTTACAATTTTAAATGTGCACTTTTGGAAGACGGAACAGTTTGGTGTTGGGGAGAGGGGGACAACGGGGAATTAGGTAATGGTGCGAGTGTGGATTCGAGCACACCAGTGCAAGTAGCCAATTTAGGCGGTACCGTTAGCGACCTGATATCCGGCCACGCTTATACTTGCGCGCTAGTTACAATTTCAAATATTGGGCAAGTAAAATGCTGGGGATATAATTATTCTAGGCAATTGGGTGACACTACAACAACTAGTAGGAATTCAGCAACGAGCGTTTCTTTGGGTCTGTCTGGGGCGTTGTCAGTGGTTGCCATATCGAAATCGGCAGGGGCAATTGAAAGAAATTTTGCCGTTTTCAATGATGGCACAGCTAAATCGTGGGGTGACGGATCGAATCCGGCTTCAGTGTCAGGTTTGACAACCGCGGCGAATTTAGTGGCCTATACAGCTTCTGGCGTGAACCATTATTGTGCGTTAAATTTGGATAAGACTGTAAGTTGCTGGGGAACTAACAATACCTATGGGGAATTGGGTTCCGGAGATTTTAATGTGTATTCTTCTCCAAATCCTGTGGCGGGTCTTAGCGACATCGAATCTATAGGCAACAGTAATTTAAATTCGTGCGCTTTAAAATCAGACGGTGCTTTGTACTGCTGGGGCTATTTTACGAATTCAATGACTATGATAGATGGACTTAATCAAGGCGTAACAAGCCAGAAAGGTTTAGGTGTAAACACTGCGAAGTTAATGGATT